>RXIK01000157.1 GCA_004211975.1 Methanosarcinales archaeon
TGGGGAATAGGTTGTAATACAGGTACCGGTGCTTATGTTGGTTCGATTTGCGAAAAGGAGCACGTCGTAGGATATTTGGAGGTGACTTACTCCCTATTCATTCGGAGTTAAGGTTTGAAAATCAATTCTTCTGTAATCTTTCTGCCGCGTTTACGATCAGGATGATGAGTCTGTATCTCCACGAGTGTTTCCCTCATGCCATTGGATTGTTGAACTGATACACCCACACCACGTGTATAATAGTGCTTCAACCACTGCAATCGTGAATAGTCCGGCATCTCTCCCTCTAAAAGATCCATAAGTTCTCTCGGTGCTCTTTGGTAAGAGACATCCAATTCATCTGAAAATCTTAATAATGCCGCCAACATTCGCACTCTTATACGTTCATTACTGCCGATCAATATACCATCGTAATCTTCAGTATCGAGTTTAACAACCCGATGCCCCTCACAGATCAATTTAACGCACCCCGACTCAACAGGATCTAAGTTCAACTTCTCCGCATGTTCAGTCACATACTCCCCGCTCCTCAGGTGGTGCTTATCCCTGATCAGATCCTCTTTTGAATACGGTCTCTTTTCTCGTGCACTGATCTCCTTTGCTCGATCCTCATCGTCGAGATGCGAACGTAACATACCCACATCATGCAAATAAACAGAAGCCAGCAAATAAAAAATCTCAGGTTTGGTTAGCCGACGATCAGGGTCAATTCCGTCAACCAACCCATCAAGAATCGAAATTACAGCGCGAGAATGATCCATTCCATGAAGCGTATAATACGTATGATGAAATGCCCCCTTCTTCCACATCTCTTCCGAACGTTTTTTGATAATATCAAGTCGTGATTTGTATGGTGTGTCCTTCAGAGCCGCTTCAAGATCCATTTACATAACTCCTATCGGTGCAATCAGCTAATGGCGAAACTGTGCACCGACCAAAACGGGCATCGCATCGTCCCATACGCTATGATCGCTCTTCAGGATAATAGTTATTTCGTAACCCCTGCAGAAATTGTAATGCCGATCTGATCAAGAACACGCGGACATCACTGATACCTTATGAGACAGGATCACCTTGTTTTCATGTTCTCGGTGTTGTTATACATCCGTCTGATCATTACAATTTTTGATTTTTCAGAGACTTTTTATTATTTTCTGGTTACCCGGGGTTGGCGTATGTAAGCACAACGGTTATAATTGAGACTATTGATCTGAAAAGTCATCCACATCGTTGACCTGTGAAATCCGTGTTAATCTGTGGCTGAAAGTGTTATTTGCCACAGATTAACACCGATTTCACTGATTTCGGAAGTTTAATCGTACCACTGTTTGCAGGATTGGTATCGTGCTGTTCAACCGACCAAATAAATTAAAAAGTCTCGCCAATCACCCATATTCCAAGTTACCCTGTAAAACAGCAATCACCAAAAAAAAAAACAAAAAAAGAGAAAAAGATCATCGGATGTATTCGATGATCGGTCGTGGTTTGTTGTGTCCAACTTCGATAGGGCTTCTTTGTTCTTTGGTGCGTCCGTTGTTGATTGGTACGCGTTCCATGTTTGTGTCTTGACCGAGTATCTGTGCTGATTCGACGCCGGTCATGACTGCCATCACGCGCACTACGCCTTCGTATTCTTCTTCGATGCGGGCGCCCCAGATCACGTTTGCGTGTGGGCTGAGTTCGTAGGTGAGCGAGCTTGCGATCTCGTCTGCTTCTTTCAGGCTGAGATCGGGGCCGCCTGTGATGTGTACAAGGCACCCGGTAGCGCCGCGATAATCCACGTCTAATAGTGGGTGGTTCAGTGCTCCGCGTACAACGTCGTCTGACTTGTCGCGTGCTTTTGATTCGCCGAAGAGCATTACTGCAACGCCGCCGCAGTTCATAACTGTCCTGATGTCTGCGTAATCAAGGTTGATCAGGGATGGTTTGGTGATTGTCTCTGATATGCCTTTAACGGTCTCTGAGATTAATTGGTCCATGACCGAGAACGCATGCCCCATTGGCAGGTTTGGCACGTAGCTGAGCAGGCGGTTGTTATCAAGAGCGATTACGGTGTGTGCCGCGGAACTCAGTTCGTGTAGTCCTTGCTCTGCTTTGATGGTGCGGGCGCGTTCCACGTGAAATGGTGTTGATACCATTCCGACCACGATTGCGCCGTTTTCCTTCGCGATGTCAGCCACTACTGGCGCAACTCCGGTGCCGGTGCCGCCGCCCATGCCGGCTGTGACAAAGACCAGGTCTGCGTCGGTGAGCATTTCGGTGAGCGTGCCTCGCGCAAGTTCGGCGGCGCGTCGCCCAACTTCGGGGTCGCCGCCGGCGCCAAGCCCTCGCGTGATGGATTTTCCAACTAGAATCTTTTTGTCAGCCCTGCATTCGTCCAGGTCCTGCCGATCCGTGTTGATTGCAAGGATATCTACGCCATCGATGCCAATGTCATACATCCGGGTGGAGGTGTTGTTGCCCGCGCCACCGCAGCCAACTATCACTATGCGTGGCGTTCCAACAAAATCGACCATATCATCTATAGCCTCGGTTTCGCAGGCTGTTTGACGATATAGTGCCTCGTTCTCACTATGTTTTAGTGCTTCCTGTATTACTGATTGCATTTTCCGTCCCCTCAATGAGATTTCACATGCTATTTGTGCATCCGCCATGTATTTAGGATGCAGTAGGATAAAGTTTTACTATCGATTGCATATATAGTTATGGATGCACATAGTTATGGGTGGTAGGCGGTCAGAGAACCGAAGATATCACTTCACATTGATTTTATTTGTGAAATATTCATTTAAAAACTCTATATCGAACATATCGGCGATTTCTTCACCTTCAGACACGGTATACCCCATGCCAATGTGTTCACGCATCTGTTTTCCAAGCGCACATGAGCTGAGTTCCGATTCGAGCAGATGCTTTGCCGATACATACCTTCGATGGATATCAACCATGTACTGTCCATTCTCAATATAAACATTTGAAAATGCATTGTTATTCGTGAACTTGCTTTTGAACCGTTCAGCATGTGCTCGCATATAGGCAGGCGGTCCGACATGCCGTTTTAACGCGGGAAGTCCTCCTGACATGAGCTCGATCAACAAAACAACGTTGTCCCGGGTATTAGTTGTAGGCTGAATTCCTATGGCGCTTCCAAGCACTGTGAAGTCGTGTTCATCAAGCAAACTGATCACTGACTGTCGCATCTTGTACAACTGTGGATACGCGATGTCCTCAACCATATCAGGAATCTCAAACGATATTGCGATCAGGTCCGTGCCTCTTGTATTCATCGCGGCAACGATCTCTGATCTGCATGCAGGTACCCGGGGTTTTGCAAAGAAGTGCTCGATGGACGGTTCTGCTAAGAAGGTGCGTGCTGTGTCCACAAATGTGTAGAACTGATCAAGTGATAATGCGGCTGCAACATTGCGGTTTGGGTCGGTGGGATCAATCACAAAGAGCGGCTCCCACACCCCGCCGGATGCGATGTGCCAGGTGCCCCGGGCACGCTGGGACATGGTGACCCCGGGTTCTATCAGCAGACCGTCTTTCCAGTTGCAAGCAGCATTAAGCACCGCAACGAACGAGCCGTAATGGATGATCAGCAGTTCGCAGAGGAACCCGGAAAACCCACGCACCCTGAGTTCGGAGCCATAAACATTAGCGCATTTCATGAATTGCTTGAACAGCAGCACATCATCCTCCAACCCACTAATTCGGGGTAGAACATACCGATTATGAAATGGCGTCCGGTCCACCGCGGATTTCATTTCTTTAGGGCTGGACACATGATAGCACGGCACCAGATCAACCCGGCACTCCTCAAATCGAGCATGGATGTACGGATGCTCGGCATATCGTGTTTCATAACTATCTGCACGATCTGCCACCCGTTTTGCAATCCGTAATCCCTCAGTCTCAAGTTCTTCCCGTGTCAGGTCGGTAGAAAGCATTATAAACATATCAAGATCGTGTGCCCCTGAAATCCATGTTTTCCGTGCCGCTGACCCAACAACCTCACACGAAACACCTTCTTCTGAGATATAACCGCAGACCCTGCGGCTGAGTTCTGCCAGTTCGTCACGTTCCTCCTGGGTCGGTCTGACTGCTGTGAGAACGTTGTTAAAGATTGTCAGGATATCATCTTGCATCTACTTCGTGCCCTCTCCGGTGTTCTGTTATTAGTTACTTATGGTTGATCATGATTCTTTAACATGACCGGTCATCATGTTTGTATTTGACTTCCTCCCCGCACAAGTAACTTGGCTTCTGATTTCATAGTGGTTGCTCATGCAGCCATCTTCACAGGCTTAAATTCCCCACAGTCCGTGGCTACATGTCGGTTCAGGATGTTGATTGCGGCGTTGTGATCTCGATCCCTGACGCTGCCACAGTCAGGACATCTGTATGTTCTCTGTGAGAGTGGGATCGCTTGGATGCAGCCGCAAACAGAGCATTGTTTTGATGTGTTCCGTGGATTAACCAGTTCTACCACTCCACCAGCTTCTTCCGCTTTGTAGGTCGTGAAATTGATTAGCAGGTTCCAGGATGCCTCGTGAATTGATCTTGCGAGATGATGGTTTTTCACCATGTTTTTGATGGTATATACACCATAACGTCCAGTCACTCTACGCACCATTTTCATCCGCAAAAAAGTATATCGTCAGCCCCGCCCGAAGGCCATTTCTCACTCGCAAACTTTTCACCAAACTTTTCACAAAAGTTTGATCAAAAACTGCCCTTCGGGACTGCATGCCACCAGCCCCTCCGGAGGGCATTTCTCACTCGCAAACTTTTCACAAAAACTGTTATTCCGACCCGGAGGGCAGTTTTTACTCGATTTTTTGTGAAAAAATCGTTTTTGATCCGCAAGTCCTCAAACACAATCTGATCGTAAGTGTCTGCGAGTATCCGGCTTGCTTTGTGCATGTGGTCCTTCCGGACGTTCCGCACCTTGCGATATACTCCTTTAAGAACGGTTTTTTACTTATTTCAGTTGTTTGATCCTTTCTTTTTTCGGGGTAGGTCTTTTTGTGCCTTCCGCAATTTTGAGTCGTGCTTATCAAGGGTTTTCGGGTTCTTAATCGCCGTGCTGTCAGATAGTGTTGTGAGTGTGTTGATCCCGAGATCGATACCAACAGATGTTTTCGGCTCAAACTTTTCGACACCTGGTATTTCCACGCTGAAGCCGAGCGTACCACTGATTGCCGTCGCGTAGGATTGTGCATGTCTTGATTTTCTCAACGATTTCCCGGTGCATGACCATCCGGATCGTTCCAATCTTTGAGAGCTTTAGTTTGCCGTCGTCCAGTACTTTAAATTTGGATTGTGGGTAGGTGAAGCTGTCATAGCGATTTTTACCCTGAAACCGTGGGTATCCTGGGGTCTCGCCGTTTTTCGCGCGCCTGAAAAGTTCTGAAAAGCCGTGTCCAGCCTGCGAAGCACATCCTGCGCAACCTGTGAGTGCAGGTCAAGATTCAGGTACTGTAATTGCCCTGCCTGCTGAAGTGTAGTTCAATCCGATTCTGCACCGGTCGTACGCGTTCTTACGGTCTGCAAGCATCTCATTATACCGATACCTGCACACATTTAACCAGTGCAACAGGATTATTGTTTGCGTTTTGGTTGGATACATCCGGCATTTGGAAGTCCGTCTCTGCACAATACTTATAGCAATTAAAGGAGTATATCTAGTTTATGTAAGCCAAAACAACCAGAAGTTCAGTATTTCACACTAACTATCATATTGTTTTTGACTTATGTATCGTCGTAAGGGTTTTAAAAACGATATCGCTGAATATCCTGAGAAATTCTTTAGAAAACAGGTGGAAAAAAGGGATGCGTGCTAATTACGGTCGAAGTCAGACCAGATCACATCCACCTGGTGATCGTTGGAATTTCTCCTGTCACGCGATTATCAGGCGTGGTGAAATATTTAAAAGGAATGTACGTGTTTAGCCGCTCAGCATTGTCATCAGCATCTGGAGACTACCCGAGACTATGTTGCGCCCATGTCGCCAGCACGGTCATGATCCGCTCATGGATTGACGTTTCTTTCTCATTGCGCAGCGTTCCTATGATCTTCCGCTGGACTACATGCCCAGCGATTTGTGCTCTTTCCGCTCTGTTGTTGGTTGGTTCAACACCGGGATAAGTGACAAATGTGAACCAGTACTCAAAGCCATTTTCTATCTTGCCGATGAGCTTTTCCA
>RXIK01000158.1 GCA_004211975.1 Methanosarcinales archaeon
TCCGGACACGGAGATGCCGAATCTGTGAAAGTCACCATTGACATCCCATTTAAGGGCACCCGGACCGCGTTTCTCGGGAAGATTGAGGCGGACGACGATGCACCATGCATCTTCAACTTCCGCGCAACAGAGAGTGGAGATATCCCGTATCAAGCCGTGATCTCGTACGAAGACGACCTCGGAGATCACACAACAAACGTTGATCTGGTGCTGTATGTTGACGACGGCGGAAACGGTGATATGCTGATCCCGGCTCTCGCTGTGGCTGCACTCATCGTTGTCGGTGGGCTTTACTTTCGCAGGAAGAAGTGAATTAATCGGATTCGTGTAATTCGCCCATTCACCACATTTGTGATCCAAATCACGACTATAAGACCGAAAAAAATCACGAATGTCTACGAATGTCACAAATGGCACGAATATCAAATAATTGATTAAAATGACATCCATAACAACAGAACTCAAGGTTTCAGCGTTCCTTGCCTACAAATCCATCGCAAAGGGCAACAAAGGAACATCAGCGCTCACAATCCTCATAATGGCGCTTGCCTTCGTGAACCTCATGTTCATGGCATCGCTCTTTACCGGATTGACCGACGCATCTGAGGATCAGGTGATCGAAACACTCTACAGCAACATCGTGATCGAGCCAAAGGACGAGGAGACCTACATCAAGAGCCCCGACTCAGTTATGAAGAAGGTGGGAAGCGTCCCCGGAGTTCTCGGAATATCAGCACAATACCTTACTGCCTCGACCATCGCACACAAAGAGAAGAGCGGTGCATGGACCGTGCGCTCGGTTGATCCCGACGACGAGATTACGGTGAGCAGCGTCCCTAAGATGATGATTGCGGGCGAGTGTCTGAGCAAATACGACCGGGACGAGATTGTCATCGGAAAAGAGATTGCAGGCGGACACGGCGGAAGCCTTGAGCACCTGTCGCTTGGCGGAGTTGTTGTTGGTGATACCGTTGAGGTTGCATTCAAGAACGGGGTCAGGCGGGAGTACCGAATAAAGGGAATCTTTGATACGAACTTCATCCAGTCTAACCAGCTGGCGTACATAACCGAAAAGGAGATGGAATCAGTGCTCGGAACCACAGATATGACCTCCCAGATCCTTGTTAAGACTGACGGGAAGGGCGGCGAAGATAAATACGTGGAGCAGTTCACAATGCTCGGCGTTCATGAGGATATTAAGACGTGGACGGTCTACGCAGGCATCGTCGCGACGATAACACAGAGTTTTACCGCGATAAACACGCTCATAAGCGTCATCGGTCTCTTTGTTGCGGGAATCACGATCTTCATCGTGATCTATGTGAGCACAGTCAGCAAACGGAGGCAGATTGGGATTCTGCGGGCAATCGGGATCAAGGAATCGATAATCATCAGATCGTACGTCTTCCAGGCAGTCTTCTATGCGATATGCGGCTGCATTACCGGACTTCTGGTCATGTTTATGATACTTGTGCCGTACTACACCAGACACCCGCTCGTCTTCCCTATGGGGGACGTAACACTTGTAATCGAGCAGAAAAATGCGATTGCGAGGGGTGTAGCTTTAGTTGCCGCAGCTCTGGTCGCTGGCTTCATCCCATCGTGGCAAGCGGTGCGTGAAACAATCCTTGATGCAATATGGGGTGATTAAAATGACGAACATGGAACAAGACACGATAATTACGACAAGAAACCTCTCGCGGACATATACCCTGGGAACCATGAAGGTGCCAGCGCTGAACCACGTGACGCTTGACATCAGGCGGGGCGAGTTTGCAGCGATCATGGGCAAAAGCGGGAGCGGAAAATCAACACTGCTACACCAGTTAGGACTTCTTGACACCCCGACAGAAGGCAAGATTACAATCGATGGGGCAGAGATATCAGGGCTATCAGAGTCCGAACAGACAATATTCAGGCTCGAGAAGTTTGGTTACGTCTTTCAGGAATACGCGATCCTGCCAGAACTAACCGCACTTGAGAACGTGTACCTACCAGCAATGGCTCTCGGACTATCACAGGATGAGTGCGTCACAAAAGGAATGGACGCGCTCGAGATGGTCGGGCTTGCCGAGCGGGCAGACCACCGCCCCAAAGAGATGTCAGGCGGCGAACAACAACGAGTAGCAATTGCACGAGCACTCATCAACAAGCCAAAGATTCTCTTTGCCGATGAGCCAACCGCAAATCTGGATAGTGTCTCATCAAGACAGATACTTGAGCTGTTTCGGAAGCTGAACCAAGATATGGGGCAAACAATACTGATGGTCACACACGAGCTGGAGGACGTGGACCTCGTGGACAGGGTGATCTGGCTTGCTGATGGCGAGGTTGTGTAGCGGGAGGGTATATATGCGCGATGTCCATGATTTTTGTCAGGTCTATGTTTCCAACCACCACTTGTATGGTATCTACTCTATTTATTTTTATCATATCATCAGTCAGACGTTCAGAAGGCATTGAGGACTTGCCATTAAGATTATTGATCAATCTTTGTTGCAACTATCAATAAACAAATACCTATAATTGGATAAATAAATATAAACATAGTTGTATTATGTAGAGTCATCCCAAAAAAATAGCCTACAAGTGCGCAGGCACTCATGATCACCACAACAATCGTTGGTAATTTTACAAGTTCTCTCTGGTTTGCTGGCACTGATTGGAGGAACAGCACAGCGCAAGGTGCCATCAGCACCGATAAAATCTCTAAAATCTGATCTGTGTCTGGAAACCCGCCGTTCCCACATTTGATCGCTAATTTTTGACTGCGTTGTAGTAGAAAATCGGTTGCAGTGAGCTGCTTCTTCCTCACTTACATTTCATATCTTTGGATGTATCTTGTCACTGTTACAACCAATGTTTGTATTATAATTTTTATTGAAATAAATTCTATTCTTAGTGTTTCGTAACCATAAACTTTAAGTAGTTTACGACCCATATAAGTGTATGGTGTTCAATTGGTACCTAAAGAATCATCACCATGATTATTACAGCCTCGTGGAACCGTATCGGGAAAACGGCAAGAATCGGCATCGTGTGATTGAATATTTGGGTGGTTTGACGCAAGATGAGGTGCATCGGATTCGGCGTGGTCTTGCGGTTATGAAAGAGCTTGAGATTGAGACTGTGAAGGTGGATGACCTGATCTTTGCGAATTATTGGCGCTATTTAGACGTTGCATTTCTGGATGGTATCTGGAAGCAGTGGAATCTTTCGAAGATGTTTCCCAGATCGAACAGTAAAGACGTTCAGACATCGGAGATTGCTGAGATATTGACGTTATATCACTGTTTGGATCCGGGAAGTTATATTTCTGCCATAGACTGGCTTAACAAAACCGCGTTAGACCGTGTTCTCTGTGTAGATATCCAATATATTAATAAGTCACGGATATTCCGTGAGCTTGATCTTATTGAGGATAGAAAGGAGGATATAGAGCGTTATCTGTACAGAACCCTGAAGAAACGGGATGAAGACGGCATGCACATCGTTTTTTACGATCTTACTGATTCGTATTTTGAAGGAAGGAAATGTGAGTTGGCGAGCGCAGAGAGGACTAAGAGCAATGGATTTCGGAAAAAGAGAGTTGTTCTCTCACTTCTGGTGAACTCCCGCGGTTATCCATTCGCGTGGGATATACTTGAAGATTACACCGCGGATGTTGAGACGATCAAGGGTTTGTCGACTCAGTGGAAAACAGAGTTCGGATTCGAGGACAACGAGATAGTGCTGGTTTTCGACAGAGGAATGGTATCTGATGTGAATCTCAAACACCTGGAACTCAAAAAATATAAGTATATCACGGCTCTTGACAAGAATCAGATTCCAAATATGAAAAACGTCAATATTAAGCGTTTTGAATCGATCAACAACGAAAATATGGCTGAACAAATACTAAAAATGGGGTTCAAAAAATATGACAACACAACATACTATGAAACCGTTGGAACGGTGGATGATAGGCGTTATGTCATGATATTTAACCCGGAAATGTTTAAAGATCAGAGAAAATCCCGAAAAGAACTGATACAGAGAGCAAAAGACTATCTGGACAAAGAGAACAAAGCATTGTCCCGAGCGAAAAAAAGCAGAAACAAAGACAAAACAAAAGGTAGAATTGACAAACAACTCACAACAATGAAAGCAAAGAACTTTTTGGATTACAACCTCAAACCCCAGGTGATAAAAGCAGAAGGAAAAGAAATTAACAGCTTCCATATCATTCCAAAAGAAACAGACAATAACAAGGAAGCAATCAAAAAAGCAGAACGAACTGACGGGCTATGGACAATAATCACAAACACATCAGATAAAAAAGATGACAAGAACAAATTTACAGAAGAGGACCTGATCCAGGCATACCGAGACAAAAACCAGATCGAACAAGCATTCAAAGATGTGAAATCATTCATCAAAATACAGCCATTCAACGTATGGACCCCAAAACACGTCAGAGCACATTATACAATATGCATACTCTCATACCTACTGGACATCACAATCACAAACCGCCTGAAAGAGGTAGACATCGGAATGAAAAGCACACAAAAAGTATATGACACACTAAAAAACGGGATAATCGGGAACATAACAATAAAAAACACAGGCGACGAGTTTCTCAAATTAATGAACCCCCAACCACAGCAGAAAACAATACTAAAGCTGTTTCAAAACGAGAAACTTGTAAAAAAAGGGCATTTGAAATCAATAGGAATCAAGTGAAAAAGAATACGACCAAGAAACAGCGGAACTTTTAGATGCACGCAGCCCTACGCTGCTGGTTTTGATTTTTGGGTGGGAAACTTGGGTTGTAATGAAGATGACGGGTGCATCTTCCGGAATGGCATTGATTCTTATTCCTGCTGGATCGGTTGAATGTTGCAGGGTGTGCGTAGCCTGGTTAGCTGCTGTGCTATTTGTGTAGATATTTCAGGCGTCAAACTCGCTGGTGTGGTGGTTTGCCGATAGGTCGCTGATTTTGCTGCCGTTACTCCGGTGAAGAGCGTGAATGTCATCATCACTGCTGCGACGTGTGCAGCCATTTTGTTCGTATTCATATTGTTATTCTCCATATATTCTTACATATACGTAAATCCGTATATACTGTTCATAACACGGTATACATGTGCGAGAAATTACGAACATGGAAAACATCGCCACACAGACCCTGATTAACCGTTCGCGTGGGTTCTCTGTCTGTGTGGGATGCCGGTCGTGTTCGCGTGGCTTTACATGTTCCTTTCGATTACACATCTCGTATTTTATTCTTGCAGCGCATCCAAACTCACCATTTTCGGAAGTGTGCAACATTAATTAGACATCTTATACTACATAAAGATATTGGATTACCCGCGTAATAACTGAAATCATATCATACTGCTAATTACACCAGTTCGTCCAAAACCAGATGAGGTCCAATAACCGGATATACGTGCATGCTGCAAAATTTATCGCCCGCGTGTGCAAAAGAGAAAAACAGCCGCAACCACCCAATTACCCCTGACATCAACTAAAAATAGCTGAGCCAACTTCACCATACCCGGCTCTTTCAGCCACTGTGAATACCCGGGACACGTTCTTGCCCATAATATGCCGCCACATACACGCACCGCTCCTGTAGCATTGATGATACAGGGATCGCATTGATCGCATTGATCCGTATTCGGCAAAGGGATAATTAATCACCGAGTTCTGCCAATATTAACTTGTGATACCAATGTACATCAGAACAACAATCAGACAGATCATCCGGCAGGGGACGCTTGCACTCATGGCGATCATGGCGATCGTAATCGCTACCTCACCAGCCTCCTGCATCATCCATCACAGCGGGGACAACGCTGATCTCCGGATCACCGTAAACGAACTATCACCACAGCCCGTTGAGCCAGGACGTGATCTTGTCCTTGCAGTTACAATCAACAACCTTGGCGGAGGTGTGGCAAGCGGCATCATGCTCACAATCATGCCGGATTCGCCGATCACCCTTAAGAACGAGAACGATCGAATTATGCGATTTGATACGATAATTGGATACGGCGCCCGCGTCGAGACGTACCTGCTCCACATAGATCCTGCTGCGGTAACAGGTAATTATGAGATCGAACTCGGGACAACGTGGACCACTGACGGAGCGCACCGCGAGCAAAACCTGACAGTTCCGGTTGTGGTGCGTGGCACGCC
>RXIK01000017.1 GCA_004211975.1 Methanosarcinales archaeon
TAAAGTAGCAAAGTTGGCTGATGTCACGCTACATCCCCGACATTCGTGCGATTCGTTCATTCGTGCCATTCGTGATCCTTTATGCCGATTTTATCACGAATTTCACGAATGTGCCGAATTTTAACAGATTGTTTTCTGGCAAACCCTTACTACGTGAGATGCATGAAAGGGGGTATGTGATGATTGAAGTTCATCCGGAATAGTGTAAATATGAATCAGATTTGGATATTACACTGAATAGGTGAGGTACACGAACTATATTTTAATATACAGTGTTGTATGGAATTGCTTGGACGCCATAAAGTTATTTAGGTTAAAGAACTTAGTATTATGATGAAACATTCGTTAAAAACAGGATTGAGCTTTGGTTTAACCTCCGGAATAATCACAACACTTGGATTGATGGTAGGTTTAAATTCAAGTACGCACTCAAAGCTTGTAGTTATCGGTGGTATATTAACAATAGCAATAGCAGATGGATTTTCAGATGCACTAGGCATACATGTTTCTGAAGAGTCAGAGAATAAGCATACAAAAAAAGAGATATGGGAATCTACAATTTACACTTTTTTATTTAAATTTATTTTTGCATTGATATTTATTATTCCTATTGTGTTGTTTCAACTATCAACCGCGATTATTATAAGTGTGATATGGGGATTGTCGTTGTTAGGTATTTTTAGTTTCTATATTGCTAAAGAGCAAAAAGCAGAACCTTGGATGATGGTCATAGAACACTTGGTTATTGCGTTTATAGTCATATTTATGACACATTGTGTCGGTGATTGGATTGGATCAACATTTAGCTAGGCGTCTTCGCAACTCTACTAAAACAAAAAGATATGAAAATAAACATGATATTTCAATATATTGTATAGGGATGTAAAATATGATAATTTTGAAAGATTCAGTAAAAATAAACAGACCACCAGAAGTCATTTTTGAATGGTTTAATCATTTTGTAGAAAACTACAAATCATGGCACCGAGATCATGTATTGGCTAAGTGGGTCAAAGGAAAAAATTTTGAGAAAGGGTCAATTCTTTGTGCTGAGGAATATCTATACGGTAAACTGGAAAAATTAAGTTTTGAAACTACTAATTATATACAAAATGAATTGATAGAATATAAGCTGTTATTCCCAGAATCTATTATTTGTTCTGGAGGATCATTTATCGTAAAACCATATAATGGTAAAAGTATTTTCACTGCTACACTTTCTTTTCGATTTGGTTGGTTATTTTCAAAAATCGCCAAGAGTAGACTTGAAGCTATGAATAGACATATGAAAGAAGAAGGAATAAACTTGAAAAGGATATTAGAAAATAGATAAAATTAATCGAGAGACGGATTCAGAACTCTGCGTCGCTTCACACCTTACCCCACCTTCGAATCGGTAACATAATAGCTTATAAAAAGTAAATAAAAGACCTCCCAAAATTACCTGCAGCAACTTCTTTTATCCACAAACCGTTAATAAAATTCACGTCGCCATCGCCAAACACTCGCCCACCCCACCCCTGCCCGCAGCCTATCCCACCACTCGACCTCCAGCCCGTTGATGCCTCCGACTTGCAGTCGGGGGTCTGTGACTTCAGGGTGCACATTGAGGTAAACTATTTGTTTGGGATCCCCCAGGTACACCCCTGAAACCAGGAGGGGCGAGTTGGACCTGAGCGATCGATGATCAATGATCGGCGCTTTCCACGGTTTTGGAACACTTGATCACATCAAAACACAGTACCATGACCACGCCCCTGACCATCCTTAAACTCGGAGGTAGTATCCTCACCGAGAAGACCGACACGCCAACCCCAAAGACTGCTGCAATCCGGAGATGCGCCCGCGAGATTGCAGGCTCGATCCCACGCGCTTCCCAGGGGGGTGTGGGAGGTCCGCTGATTATTATTCATGGTGCAGGCTCGTTTGGGCATCCGCAGGCAAAGGAACACAGCACGCCTTCCGGGTTCACCAATTTCGGGATAATCGAGATCCACAGGGCAGTAGCATCGTTAAACGATCGTGTGGTCGAAGCCCTTGTTACTAACGGAGTCCCAGCCGTGCCGTTACATCCGTTCGGTTGTATGGTGGCAGAAAACGGGCGCATCGCTGAGATGGAGACCGGTCAGATCATGATAATGCTTGCCCGCGGCATTGTGCCTGTGCTGCATGGCGATGTGGTGATGGACATGGAGACCGGTGCATCGATCGTTTCTGGCGATCAACTGGCGACATACCTCGCTGTTAAATTCAAAGCAGCCCGCGTTGGGCTTGGCACTGCTGTTGACGGCGTGCTTGCGGACGGGGCAGTGATCCCACGGATCACACCGGCAAACTTTGAGTCGTTGCGACCCCATATCAAGGGGTCGGAAGGCACTGACGTGACCGGGGGGATGCTTGGCAAGGTGCTTGAACTGCTCGCAATCGAAACTGATATTAACTCATATATATTCAATGCTTCAAAGGAAGATATGATCGCCGGGTTCTTGTCAGGCGATGAACCCGGAACAAAGGTGGCAAAGGGATGAGACAATGAAACGATCATTTACAATCCCAACCATCATCATGATCCTCACAGTCATTCCCGCAGTCATTATCACCGGATGCATCACCAGTCAGGAATGGAGCGTTGACAACGACGGATTC
Organism: Methanosarcinales archaeon; assembly: GCA_004211975.1. Classification (GTDB taxonomy): domain Archaea; phylum Halobacteriota; class Methanosarcinia; order Methanosarcinales; family Methanogasteraceae; genus Methanogaster_D. The sequence goes on from RXIK01000017.1 coordinate 2,647, forward strand.
TTGAAATACACGGGATGCGAGCCGGACTACCAATTAACCCTGCTTGAGACAACTGATAATTACACGCTTCACAGCGTCAACTTTACAAGCCGGGATACCATCATCAAGGGACTTTTACGCATTCCACACACCAAACACACCGACGACCAAGTTCCAGGCATCGTGCTACTGCCCGGCGCAACCGTAACCAAAGAAGGTGAACAGGGGCTCGCAGAATACCTGCGCGGTCTCGGTTATGGGAGCATCGCAATCGATCAGCGCAACCTCGGCGGAATCAACATGGAAGACGACCTAACAGCATTTCTCCAGGATAAAGAACCAACACAACACAAAATGGTGCACGACGCACTCTCCGCCGCCAGAGTACTGCGAGATCAGCCAACAATCGATCCTGCCCGGACACTGTACATTGGCGAAAGCAACGGCGGCAGATTTGCAATCATCGCATCAGCACTCGACAGCGATGCACGTGGCGTGATCGCAATCAGCACATGCGGCTACGGAATCGATGCGGCAATCACATCCGGACAGATACAGGAACCCGATATGGTTCGATTCTACAGATCAATCGATCCTGACACATATCTAAATGAAATCAGCCCGAGAAAGTTTGTGATGATCCATTCCCTGAACGACACGATCATTCCGTACGATAGTGCACAGCAGACCTATATGAAGATCGGCGGTCTGAAATCACTGCACACCACCCGGAGGGAAGGACACGGATACTCTGCCGAAATGAATCCCTTTCTGGAAAAAGAGCTTGCGGAAATGTTTTCGTGAGTGTAATGGCGGATCAGAACGCTGACATGCAGGCATTGCCGTTGCGGGGGTGCAATCGCGTTGTTTTCATGCCCTCCCGCGCGTACATGCAGGTAACTGGGATAGAACACGAGATTATGTGGATTTCCACAGGATTTCTGAGCCTTTCTAATTTCTTCCGGTCAGCTGAAAAACATGATACTAATCCTGCAAACGGTGGTACAATAGGACTTCTGAAATCAGTGGAATTTGTGCATGTGTGAGTGCAAATAATATTAGTTATCTACTGTTAATATAGAGTAGATATATACATATTAAGATAATAATATTCGGCAGGAGTATTCAGATAAAACTCCGGAAGCATAACAAGACGAACCTACACATCACCCCACTTGCCCAAAACAGCGCAGGGACGCATAATCCATAAGAAGAATCAGAGAAACCACTCCAGAAGCAATAGACCCAACACCCTGAATCAGCGCGATCACCACAACCCACCCAGATGAGTGTCTGACATCCATCCGGCGCAGATGAGATAACCCATAACTCAATTCACCCGGCTACCACCAACACCACCACAGCCACATTTAGAGGCGTTCGTTCCCGCATGCACAGAGATCAGGTCCCCGCCCCTGCACCACACCCCACAAAATCACCGGATCATGCGACCCACACCCAACGCGCAACAATACGGCTCACTCTCGCCCCAGCAACGTGAGTGACCGCATCCACTCATCATCAGGCTCACGTGATGTCCCAACCACAAGGCGCCTTGTGCCACCGACCTGCTCCATCATACCTCGTGCCTCCACCATCTCACCAGCCAGCGCCTGCCCTGCGTATGTGTGAGTGTAGCAGAGAATCTCAGATATAATTGGGTGATCAACCTCATAGACCGCGGGATTATCAAAAGCAAGATCTGCACTGGTGACTCTGGCTTTGATGGTGCACCTGTGCATATCCACCCCGCGTTCCTGCCGCACAGGTAATTGACCCCAATCACGGACAAACAACAGGTCAAAATACGTGCCTTCAACCATCCCTCGATTTCCTTTTCGTAATTCGTGGATCATGAACTCGTCAAACGAAATTTTGGGCACTCTCTTTGCGTATATCCGGTGCCACATCTCGTCGCTGATCCCGGTGATCAGGGGCTGAGGCAGGTCACGAGCAGGGTCAGACGGCACCCGCATCTTTTGCATCCGTCGCATAATCGCATCCCTCGCAGTGAACCAATAATTTCCATACACGACAAAATCGATGTCAGATCCCTTGATCTGCAACCCTGGCAGCATCGAACCAGTGACCCCCATACTCCCAATTGGGATGCCAGCCGCCACCAAAAAATCAACAATTGCTGCAACCCGACGATCTTCCTCTGCAAGCGATTGTATACGCTTATCTGCCCAGAGAACCTGTAAAACCTCATCTTCAGGAACATAGAGACCTTTCCATGACGGGCGCATCTCCTCTACAAACCGGACTGCTTCATCAAAATCAAGTTTACGATATCTAACGCCATCTAACTCGCGGTCACCACTATTGTCAGGTATGTATCTAAGGACTGCTTGCACACCATCCGTGGAATCATAGCCAGAGACTGCAAAAATCCAGTCATCAGCCGTGATGAAAAAGTCGCGTAGCCGAACATTTGTAAGGTGCATCGATAGCGGGGGATGGATTTGAACCATCGGTCTACGGGTTATGAGCCCGTCGGGATGTCCTGACTACCCCACCCCGCTTGAGCATGGAGTCGTATCAAACAACGTATCCGGGATACATAAATGCTTTGGTGCTAACAGCATTTCCAAAAAGAAATCAAGCCCGCAAAACGAGTACCGGCACCACCATAATCACGACGCCCACAAACCGAGAATAGCTGGTGCAAGTTTCCGATGAGCGCGATGATTATTTATGTCGCAACGCCTGAATTAAGTAAACAATGAGATCGTTCACTGATAGGGTGTCGGAGATCGATATTTCCGGCATCCGCAAGATGTTTGAGGCAGCAGGCACGGACAGCATCAACCTTGGGCTTGGAGAGCCCGACGTCCCGACGCCAGCGCACGTCTGTGACGCTGCAATGGATGCGATCAGGGAGGGGCACACCAGGTACACGCCAGGTGCAGGCATAATAGAACTTCGGTCTGCGCTTTCAGAGAAGTTTCTGCGTGACAATAACATCTCTGTTAGTCCTGATGAGATCATGGTGACGTCCGGCGCAAGTGAGGCGCTGCACATAAGCTTGCAGGCGCTGGTTGAGCCGGGCGATGATGTGTTGGTCCCGGATCCTGGTTTTGTCTCGTACACGGCACTATCACGCATCGCAGGAGGGCGAGCAGTCAGCGTTCCGCTCTCCAATCTTCGTCTGGATCCTGACATTGTGGCTGAACAGATCACGCGCAATACAAAGGTCTTGATCGTGAATTCACCGTCAAACCCATGCGGAACGGTCCAATCAAGAAAAGAAATACAAGCGCTTGCAGAACTTGCCGAAGATCACGACTTTACAATTATTTCTGACGAGGTATACGAGTTTTTCATCTACAAAGGCGAGCATGTCAGCCCAGCTGAGTTCACAGACAACGTGGTCACAGTGAATGCCGCATCCAAAACCTATGCGATGACCGGCTGGCGCCTTGGATATCTGGCAGCAAGACCAGAGTACATCGAGCAGTTTCACAAGGTGCACCAGTATGTGCAGGCGTGCGCAAACTCGGTTGCACAGATAGCGGCGCTTGCGGCAATCACCGGCCCACAGGAACGCGTGGCAGAGATGCGAGACATGTTCAAAAAAAGACGGGACATCCTCCTCAGCGGGCTTCGGGAGATGGGTGTCGAGTGCATGACACCAGCAGGCGCATTCTACGTCTTTCCGCGGGTTGGAGATGGCGACCGCACCGCAGCAAATATGGCTGAGCGCGGCGTGATCACAGTTCCAGGATCAGCATTTGGCACATATGGCGCGGAGCACGTACGCATGTCATACGCCACAGGCGAGGCAGAGATCGTACGCGCACTTGACAGGATGCACGAAGGATTTTGAATCACCCAACAATCATAAGGGAACCCCAAACTTTTATTGTCTCACAAGCCCAAAGTTACACTCACAATGTGTCTTGCAGTACCAGGGGAGATTCTGTCAATAACAAACAGCACAGCGACCGTTGATCTCGGCGGCATCAAACAGGACGTGCGGCTGGATCTAGTGGAAGACACCACGGTCGGACACTATGTGCTGGTCCATGTGGGCTACGCAATCCAGCTTATGACGCCTGCCGAGGCAAAAGAGACGTTTGCGCTCTTCAGCGAATATACAGCCGCGCTGGAACAGGAACTTGAAGATAGCTGAAGACGAAGACCCAACTCCAGAAGGACGTGCAGCCCGATTGATCTGTTCGCTGATGCCTGACAGACCGATCAGTCCCATTCACGTCTGCGGCACACACGAGCAGGCTATCACAAAACACGGGATACGTTCGCTCCCCCCGGACAAACTGGAGGTCTTAAGCGGCCCCGGTCTGCGCACACCAGCAGAGGATATCGATCACGTGATTGCAATTGCAAAGAGCGGTGCCACCATCCTCACGTACAGAGACATACTCCGTGTTCCAGGCTCGAAGATGAGTCTTACGGACGCGCGAGCAGAAGGCGCCGATGTTCGGATCGTGTGCAGCGCTAATGATGCAGTGCGCAGGGCAGAACAAAGCGCAGACGACATCGTCTTTTTCAGAATTAGCTTTGAGACAACCACCCCATCAAATGCAGCCGTTCTCATGAACCAGCCACCGCCAAACTTCAGCATATTTGCATCCCATCGCTTGATCCCGCCAGCCATGGACACACTGATCGATGACGGCCTGGATCTAAACATAGATGGTTTTATCGCACCGGGACATGTTGCAACAATCATCGGGACACATCCTTATGAACGATTTGCGAAAATGGGTTATCCGATCGCTGTTGCAGGTTTTGAGCCTATCGACATTCTTTTTGCAATCATCATGATTCTAAGACAGATCCGCGGCGGTGAAGCAATGGTTGAGAACGCATACACCCGTGCAGTGAACGATTCCGGCAATACAAAAGCGCGGGAGCTGGTTGACCAGGTATTTGAGGTGGTAGATGCAGATTAGCGCGGCATCGGGCGCATCGAGAACTCAGGACTTGCGATCAGGTCCAGGTTTGGAGATCACGACGCACGATTGAGATATAACATCAAAATCGATCCGCCCCGCGACCTGCATCCGGGGTGCAGTTGTAGTCAGGTTCTAAGAGCACTGAAGACGCCTGATGAATGTAAACTTTTTGGAGGAATCTGCACGCCGCAAACCCCCTATGGACCCTGTATGGTCAGTGCAGAGGGGACATGCCACAACTGGTGGCGGTACGGGGGCAGGGATGGGTTGTGATGTAATGTGCTGTGGTGAATTGCAGGAACCATATCCTGGGAATTATGGGCATTATGGCAGTTAGGATGATTAGGGAGATCATGAGGGAATGTAATGCATGAATACAGCATAGCAACAGAGATATATGACTCAGCAATCAGAGTTGCAGAGGAAAACCATGCCACATCAGTCTCAGCAATCGAGCTTGAGATAGGGGAGCTTGCAATGATCAATTGTGACCAGTTGACGTTCTGCATAGAATCCATAGTCAAAGGAACGCTCTTTGAGGGCGCTGAACTGAAGATCGCCGAGATCAAAGCAGAGATCAGATGCGGGTGCGGATACACCGGCAAGGCAGCAGACGACTCAATGCGCTCATACCTCATCTGCCCGCAGTGCAATGCACCCGCCGAGCTTATCCGGGGTCGAGAGATTATAATCAGGGAGATAACAATATGCACCTGACCATACCCATTGGAAGTGACATTTTTGATGCAAACAGGCGACATGCAAACAAAAACCGAAAGCTCTTTGAAAGCCACGGAGTCACCGCGATCAACATCATGGGCGCGATCGGCTCAGGCAAGACAACACTGATCGAGCTTGCAATCAAACACCTTGGAGAACAATGCAGGATAGGCGTCATCGCAGGCGACGTCGTGGCAGACATCGATGCGTCACGCTTCAAGAAATACGGCGTCCCAACCATTGCCCGGAACACCGGGAAAGAATGCCATCTTGATGCGCACCTCGTGGATCACGCAATACCCAAGCTCCCACTCACAAATCTCGACCTTGTGTTCATTGAAAACGTCGGCAACCTGATATGCCCCACAGATTTTGAACTTGGAGAGCACAAGCGAGCCGTTATCGTGAGTGTGAGCGAGGGAGACGATATTGTAAGCAAACACCCGATGATATTTCTCTCAAGCGACCTTGTAATCGTGAACAAGGTCGATATCTCCGAATTCGTGGGAGCAGACCCTGACAAAATGGTGAATGACGCAAAAACAATAAAACCCAATATTACTACACTTAATACAAGCGCAAAGACCGGAGATGGAATTAACGCATGGATTAACTGGATCAAGGCTTGTATGCAGGATAACACAGTGAAACCATGAGCGCAAACGATACAACCACAGAAAAGATCATGCTTGCACACGGCGCAGGCGGAGCGTTGATGCAGGACCTTCTCGGCTCAGTGATCATCAAAGGCATCACAAACCGTTCAGCGGGCAGCATCGGGCTGGACCAGATGGATGACGGCGCAACAATCACGCTCGGAAACAAGCTTGATGACGGAGAACTTGTGGTAACAACTGATTCACATGCGATAAAACCGCTCTTCTTCCCAAAAAGCGATATTGGAAGGCTCGCCATAGCCGGAACAGTCAACGATCTTGCCATGATGGGCGCCCGCCCCATCGCACTCACCAACGCCATGATAATCGAAGAAGGCTTTTCCATAGTCGACCTCAAACAGATCATGCGATCAATCGATGCCGCCACCACCGAGACCGACGTTCCAATCATCACAGGCGACACCAAAGTAATGGAACAGGGCGCCCTTGACAAACTCGTGGTCAACACAACCGGGATCGGGATTGCCACAAATGGCACAATAACAGACCAAGTACTTAAAATTGGCGACAAGATCATTATCACCGGAACAATCGGCGATCACGGCACAGCACTACTCGCATTCCGAGAAGGTTTCAGTTTCACGACCGAACTCGTCTCAGACGTTGCACCACTCTGGAAAATGATCGAACCAGCACTCGCAATCGGCGGAATCACCGCAATGAAAGACCCAACACGAGGAGGAGTTGCAGGCGCATTAAACGAGATGGCATCAAAAAGCAACACTGGAATCAGGATATCCGAAGAAATGATCCCTGTGAAAGAGGCAGTACACACAGCATCAGGAATGCTTGGAATCGATCCCCTTGAGGTCGCAAACGAGGGAAAAGCAATTATCGGGGTCACACCAGACCGTGCGGACGAGGTCCTGGACACTATACGGGCAAGCAGATACGGCAGGGATGCAGAGGTCGTGGGCGAAGTGGTCGCAGAGTACACGGGAAAAGTGGTGCTCGAGACCACGATCGGCGGCAAACGATATGTTGAGGCACCGGTAGCAGACCCTGTGCCACGAGTCTGTTAGACTACACATAAAATTTCACGGGAAATACTAAAGAGCCTTAATTTGATGCTCTCAATCTCAGTGTTGGGGATATCTAACAGTTTCTCGATTATATCCATTATATCCATTGAAATCCATCCTCTCAGATTCAATGACTATGTTACAGTGTGTTAGATATAAATAATTAACCATAGGATCTGCTAAAATCTCAATGGACATAATGAATGGTGAGTCTACTCAGTTCTCACATAGTCCAGACAATTAACAAGCGACCATTTAGTATACAGATAGTGATATATCGATTTAGTGATGATTGACTGTCACGGGAGATACCACAGAGCCGAAAAAAACTCTTGCTTACCGCGGACGGAGGCAGAAGCAATAGCCATCGGCTGAAGTTGTGGAAGGCTGAGTTACAGAAATTGGCAGACGAAAACAAACTGGAGATATCGGTCTGCCACTTCCCGCCAGGCACAAGTAAATGGAATAAAATTGAACACAGGCTCTTAACTTTCATAGGGCTTGCCAGAAAACAATCTGTTAAAATTCGTGGCATTCGGCACATTCGTGATAAATCAGCATAAAGGATCACGAATGGCACGAATGAACGAATCGCACGAATGTCGGGGATGTAGCGTGACATCAGCCAACTTTGCTACTTTATTTTTCGGTAAGCACTAACTCAAAACCGGAGGGGCAAACCCTTGATAAGCCATGAAATTATCGTGAACCTCATTGCAACCACCACTACCAAAAAAAGGACTTCGTGTGCGATGCAAACTTAACACGCTGGAACTGATCAATATCATAAGAGATGAATTTCACAGGGAATAAAACTATACAAGCCTCCCAAGCGACAATTAAGTTGATACCTTAATTTAATTACAACACCTAAGATCAGTGGGTTGAAGGTCATATCTCAAATACTTCACCACAGTTAAGAAGACTACCTCTACCACGACAATTCTCAAAAAATCAGAAATGAGCACATCAGCGTTTGTGACTTTCCATGGGCTCTCGCACCATAGTACACACCACAAACGCGGGCGGGCTTATCTTCTGTGTTCGGAATGGGTACAGGAGTTTCCCCACCGCTATGGCCGATGTGCTCTTATAATTACCATGTATGTATACGACCCAGATATCGCCTGAACCAAACCGACCGAAGTCGGCTTGTACATCCAGTTGATCTATTTAAGCAAGACTAATCTGGTACGGACGTTAGTAGCCGCGGACTGAACACCTCGTTGCCTTGGTGCGTACATCCCGACTCTATCAAACTCGTCTTCTACGAGTGTCCTTAAAAGAAGTCTCTTTTCAGGTTTGGTTTCGGGCTTAGATGCTTTCAGCCCTTATCCATTGGTGCGTGGCTGCTCGGCAATGCCTTGTCAGACAACCGATCGACTAGAGGCACCGTTGCTCTGTTCCTCTCGTACTAAAAGCAACTTACCCTCAGACTTCAAAACACTCCTAATAGATAGTAACCGACCTGTCTCACGACGGTCTAAACCCAGCTCACGATCCCCTTTAATAGGCGAACAACCTCACCCTTGGCTGCTGCTGCACAGCCAGGATGGAAAGAACCGACATCGAGGTAGCAAGCCACCGGGTCGATATGTACTCTTGCCGGTGACGACTCTGTTATCCCCGGGGTAGCTTTTCTGTAGTCTACGAGCACCATCAAGAAGCTACGTAGGTTCGCTAGACCTGACTTTCGTCTCGCGATTCCTTGTTATGCGAAATCACATCAAGCTGACTTATGCTCTTGCACTCTTCTCAGGGTTTCCGACCCTGATGAGTCAACCTTCGGGCACCCTAGATATCTTTTCTAGGGTGTGGCGCCCCACCCAAACTGCCCACCTATCGGGGTCCCCTCCGGTGGAGGGTAAGAGCCGCAATTCTGAAAGGGTAGTATCCCAAGGGTGGCTCCACGTTCCCTGGCGAGAACGCTTCGATGCCTCCTACCTATCCTTCACATCCAGAATCGAGACCCAGCGACAGGCTGCAGTAAAGCTCCACGGGGTCTTCACTTCCCATTAGGAGTCTCCAGACTCTGCACTGGAATGTAAGCTTCACCGGATTCTAGCTAGGGACAGTGGAACTCTCATTGATCCATTCATGCAAGCCGCCAATTAAGCGGCAAGGTACTACGCTACCTTAAGAGGGTTATAGTTACCCCCGCCGTTGACAGGCCCTTCGTCCCGTTGAACCGGGTTTTCAGGTACCTGCACTGGGCAGGATTCACGGATCGTACTAGCCCTTGCGGGTTTGCGATCCGCTATGTTGTTATTAGACAGTTGGAGCTCCCGTGTCACTGCGACCTGCCTCTCACGAGGCAGGCACTCCTTATCCCGAAGTTACGGAGCTAATTTGCCGAATTCCCTTAGCTAGTTTTATCCGACACGCCTTAGCCTTCTCAGCTAGGGGCACCTGTGTCGGTTCTCGGTACGGACATTCGAACACCCTTTTCACGGGCACCTGGACTCAGTCGAAATTACTCATCACACATTCACAGGGTTCTCGCCATTACGGCTCTCCGCCCGTTTCGGTGCTTGAACAGCGCGACAGCGCTGCCCGACCTATCCGGATGCGTCAGGTCCTTTCGGATATAGTTCGAATGGTACAGGAATATTAACCTGTTTCCCTTTTGGCGTACTCGAATTGCGATACGTCTTAGGACCGACTAACCCTCGGCTGACGAACATTGCCGAGGAAACCTAGCCCCTTCGGCGGTTAGGATTCTCACCTAACTTTGCTGCTACTATTACCAAGATTTTCGTTCCTGCATGGTCCACAGGACTTCACAGCCCTGCTTCTACCCAAACAGGACGCCTTCCTACAAGATTATCTTTCGATACTCCGTGGTATCGGTGGTCGGCTTGAGCCCCGTCCATTTTCGGGGCCCCAAACCTCGACTGGTGAGCTGTTACGCACTCCTTAGAGGATAGCTGCTTCTAAGCTAACCTTCCAGTTGTCTATGGCCTGAGACGCCCTTTATTTTTAACACTTAGCCGACACTGGGGGACCTTAACCACGGTCAGGGTTGTCTCCCTCACGGACAACGAGCTTACCCCGTGCCCGGACTCCAATTTTCTACGATGAAAGCGGCTTCGGAGTTTGACAGAGGGGCGAGGGATTTCTCCCCCGACACCCCCAATCAGTGCTCTACACCGCTAACGATCTCAAATCAGGTCATGCTGCGACATGTTTCGGAAGGAACCAGATGATGCCGGGCTCGATTGGCCTTTCACCCCTATACGCAGGTCACGCGAACGATTTGCATATCAGTACCGCTATCGGTCCTCCACGCGGCTTTCGCCACGCTTCAACCTGCCCACGCATAGATCGCCCGGCTTCGGGTCGCATCCTAGTGACTCCAGGCACTTGTATACCTCGCGCCATGCCTTTACAGGTTACGCGCGTGTCGCTTTCGCTTCGACTCCCGCTTTTAAAGCGTTAGTCTCGCCACTAAAATACACTCCTTGGCCCGTTCTTCAAAACGTATGATATGACATCGGCAACGTCGCCCGTACTACAGCCTCGCGACTGCCTCCTTCGCGACGAAGTTCCTTTCATGCCATACCCCACTATCACCGTCTGGTTTCAAGCACTTTGCACCTCCATCTTTTGGATGCTTTTCAGTCTTCCCTCACGGTACTACTCTGCTATCGGTCTCAAGTTGTATTTAGTTTTGGAAGTTGATGTCTCCCAGATTTCCGCGGGATTTCCGACCCACGGTACTCGAGAAACAGATCAAATCCACCAGTTTACGTCTACGCGGCTGTCACGCTCTGTAGCCCAACATTCCAGATGAGTTTGACTTTGCTGGTTTGGATTTATGTGATCTGCTCTACAACACCACATTTCTCCATTCTTTCGAAGGGAGATTCGGTTTGAACTCTGCTGGTTTCACTCGCCGTTAATTAACAGCATCTCAATTGATTTCTTTTCCTACCCCTACTAAGATGTTTCAATTCGGGGCGTTCCCGATCCCGAAGGATCGATGTGGCTCTCACCACATCAAGAAGTCTCATTCGGAGATCCTCGGTTCAAAGGTTCCATGCACCTCGCCGAGGCTTATCGCAGCTTGGCACGTCCTTCATCAGCACTTGAGCCGAACTATCCACCAGACGGCATAATTACCAGAATCCGTCTTACTAATTCAGTAAGCGTCTGGGTCGCATGTATACATGGCTTCATCAAGCAAGATGGGATCATCTCGCTCTCACCCTTCTATAGCAACGTTGATTGCTATATGCATCTTAAATCACGTGATGAAAATCACGTGGCATAACGAGTGTCTGCACAACATACGTTACGATGTTAGAAGATAAAGGTTTCGTTCCTGAAGCGATGTCAGATTTTTCGGGGCATCGGAATACCCTCGGATAATTTAGACTTATGCAAGAAAAACGCCGGCGAAAATTGTGTTTTTATGTGAAAATCTGGCGTCTTGACTGAGATGATAGCTATTGATTTGGTGGCATAGGTCATACACGTTCTACATCCAAATTTGTTGGTTCTACATGTTTTCCACTTCGTGCAGGGATGATTTTTCGTTCTCCTCCGGTAAAATCTTTGCGCAGTTCGTTTCCAGCGTGCAGATGATCGAGAACTAGTGCTAAAGCAGCCACTTCAGAATGTGGTTGGTTGCCGACCGCGATATTCAGGTCGGCAAGATCGTAGAGGCTTGCCGGCACTTTCTCCGCGCCGACGACGATCATGAGGTCGCGCCCCTTGATCTCAGCGATCGCGTTGGGTAAATTTAAGCCATACATCGTGAGATGTATGACCATACCGCCGTTTTCCTTCCATTGTTTGATCTCTTTTTTCCAGTCAACGCCTATTCTCACAAAAAAATCGCCGCCCCACCTGCGAACCACTTTATCGATGCTCTCCTTGATCTTGTGGTCGTCCGCTGCAAGGAACATGCCATCGGCGCCAAGCGCACGCGCTGTCATACCCACGTGTGTGGTTATGCGCATGTCCCGTGTCGGGCGGTGTCCGATCCGTAGTACAACAATCGTCATAATAGATCACCTCGTGATTGTCTGAACTGTGAAATATAAAACCTGAAATGCGCTCGATATAGGCGCCAGAATGACTGTCACGCCGAGGTTGGGATTCGAACCCAAGTGTTCCAAGGGAACAACGCGTCTCGAGCGCGTCGCGTTAGTCCGCTCTGCCACCTCGGCATTGTTTAGTGATGTGTAATGACGCAAGATATATATTACAGCGATGGCTCTATTTAATTGATGGGGTTCTTCACGGGGCGCGGGCGGATATTTGTATTATGCAGCGTTATTGTCCTGCTGACTGTCGCGCAGGAACGAAACAGTATTGTGTGCGCGCAGCCAGAATTGTTGATTAGTGCGCCCGGCGCGGCAACGATCGGTCGGTCTGTTGAGGTTGCCGTGACATCGGCAGGTGACCCGGTTCCCGGCGTAATCGTCTTTTTCACGTTCCGGAATAGTGATATGCAGGTCCAGCAGACGACTGACGAGTTGGGGGTCGTGATGTTTGCGCCTGATGATGCTGGCAGATTGTGTGTGTTTGCGCACAAGAGGGGTTTTGTTGGCGCGGAAGTGGTGGTGGATGTGCGCGGCGCGCCAGAATATTTTTCGCCGGTTAACAAAACATCAGCCGCGCATCCGGTGGGCGCAGATGCTGGGTCGCCCGGTTTTGGAGGGGTCGTGCCGATCATATTATTGATGTGCGCGATCAGGAATATTCTGAATCGCTGAAATGTCAGTTGGATGCGGATGTTATGGGATTAATTGATCGTGGTGTTGTGGGGGGTTTATTGCTTGTGCAAAGGCTCAAGCACAAAATCCCGGATAGACCTGACGCCCCACGGCTCACGTCTTCGGGTGCCCGATGATCGCATAGGGCATCTGGCTCGTGCTCGCGCTTCCACCAGGATCACGCGTGGTTGTGCCCTTTGCAATTGTCTGCGCGGTTGCGCGGATGATCGCGTTAGCCCCGTCAGCCGCGCCGAGATACTGAAGCATTCGTGTGCAGGCAAGAATTGTTGCGCACGGGTCCGCCTTGTTTATTCTCTTGTGTTTCGGAGCAGAGCTGTGCGCGGGCTCAAACATCGCATGATCATCGCTTATGATATCCCTATGGGGTTTGTTGAGCTGCGCATTTTGTGAGTGAAGAGCTATGGGTTCGTTACAAGTTGCTGTGCCATGTTATCGACGTGGTATTCTCATTGATCTGTGGCGCGCAGTGTGCTCATGAATGCGCCGCAGGTCATTCGGGGGATGTTGCCTTCTTGTGGATGCTGGCGACCGTGTCACAGCCCCGCCTCTTTGCATCCTCAAAGGCATATCGTGAGATGTTCTCGCGGGCGTGTCTCGTGATTATCATGATCAAAAGGAACGTATCATCTAATATCTCGGTCTCTTTTACGAGATACCTGCGCTCGGTTGATTCTCTCACCGCGACAAAGTCCACAGCGCCAAGTGGCGCAGGTGCTTCCTCAAACATCTTGATCGAGCACATGATCACATAGAGGTCGTATCGTTGGCGTATGCTTGCTGCAACGCTCCTTGGTGTGCCAGCATCGTCGGATGTTGTGGTTGGTCCCTTAAACATGGCGTCGGTCGCATATAGTTCGTTCCCAGGTCTCGTCCAGAATTTGGGAGTCTCTACCGTGTTCTGTCCACCATTCCTCTCCTGCATCACCTGATGAATCGATGTCGGGGTTCACCGCGTTTGTGACTTGCATCATAGAACAAGTTCCGGTCCGGTGCCGTCGCATCGAATGATTGCTGTTTTTCAGGAGATCATATTAGCAGAAGATATATACCGGATAAATGTGTTGTGTTGACGTGGAGGTTTTTTGTCATGAGCGAAACACTCAGAAAGTTGGGACTCATCGGGATCGGCGTGTTGGCGATTACCGAGGAGAAGATCAGGCAGACTGTGGATGAACTAATCGAGAAAGGAGAGATGAATCGAGAGGAAGGGAAATCCCTTGTTCATGAACTCCTGACCGAGAAGAAGAATCAGATGCAGGAACTTGGAGATAGGATATCGGAGGATGTGCAGAACGCGGTTGATCGGTCAAAGATCGCAACGAAGGATGATGTCGCACGTCTGGAAGAAAAGATTGTAGGACTTGAGGTGGCTGTTAAGGAACTTGCAGAGGCGGGAAGTGAATAGTTTATGGATCCGGAGGAAGTTGCGAAGAATGTGACGCTTAAGGATCTGCGCTCGATCGCAAATGAGCACGGGATCAGGACGGGTTGTGTGAAGAAGATTGATATTGTGAGGTGGTTGCCGGAGGATGTTCTTGAGTAACTTGTAAGGAAGTAACGGGATTTAAGAGCGGGGGATGGTTTTGTATGATCCGGTGTGTTCTTGTGTGTGAGCGCTGTATGGTTTTGCGAATGATGCTTGTCGCTTGCGTGGCGGTTTTACGTGACCAATATTTTTGATGTACGATTCACCCCTTAGGTTATATACGAGCTATATTAGAAAGCTGATGGACAATCAATATATTTTTAGAGTGATATTAAGCATGTTCTGAAGTTAGAACATATATTCTCGAAAATCAAGAATGGAATTATTATAGAAATTTATTCATATCTTATTTTCTATCTTCTTACCAGGATTGCAAGTGCAATTGCAGCGAAAAAATCTGGTGAAGAGATTACCGACTTTAGTTTCAAAACAATTGCTGAAAATCCAAATATTTTTTCTAACCCGCTTAAATGAATTATTTCTGGGAACAAAATCAAGATTGGTTGAGTTTTCCGGAACGTTGTCGGTGCCGCCATCTGCAACTGCCTAAAACCCCGCCACACGGGGCAACGTAAATTCGCTTTTGGGGGGGTGTGTGCAATAGCGTAAGTTGCGTCTCAAAACATTGGATTAGGGTGATATATCTACATTTAAAATATTTTATTATTTTTAAATGCATAATTGTATACCACTTTTACCGAATATGGAACGTTGCACAACAATTGGAATGGCTTATGGGTAAAAAAATATGTGACTTGGTTTCCACTATCTTTAATTATGATATTCTTACGTTTACAAATATGGTATTGACCATTTTTTGGTAACCAATGTATTGACCGGTACCAGCTAATCACATGATTGCGCTGATTTCTGCGAGAGGTGTGTGCGGTTGGCAGGCTGTGGGCGGTGGGCATACGGTCAATGTTTTGCGGGTACTGCCCATCTGCCCTGCCAATCACGCGCAATCGCGTGGTTTTTTCACCTTGACTAAAGTATACGTTATGTATAATTGACGCGGCGTGGTTTTTTGGATGGTTGTGGTTGCCTGCGTATGTTGGTGGGTTTGTGCACCAACCCAACATTTCATCACAGTATGTTTCGATTGATCGAAATATTTAAGTGCTATTACTTACACTTGTAACATCGGATGGGTCGATTAATAGACTATTCTATACAAAACGGTGACCACCATAAACAACAAAACCGCACATCAGGGTGATTTCATACCGAATAAACACCATGCAGGGCATATAGTCCGGATCGATCAGATGGTGAACCCGGGATATGAACACCCGGAGCGAGAACTATGAACAAGGCGAACAAGAAACACATAACGGGCTTGATAACCATCATAGCAATCGTAGCAGTCTTGATATCTGCGGGATGTATTGGGGATGATGGCTCATCAGCACCCGCGTCCACCCCTACGCGGACCGCGGCACAGCCCATAGTACCGGCACCAGCCGCCATGACAGAATCCGGGACTCTGAGTGTTTCCGAACTATTGGAAAGTCCGGTGTATGACACAGAAGTCAAAGTTTATGGGACGGTGAGCGCTGTTGGGTGAACTTTTCTGCCCGTGCTTTGCATTGGCAACGGATGGAAAAATGTTAACCGTGCACTACGACTTGATGGTGGAGGATGATGGAACAGAAAGACCCCCTGTAAATATGGAAGGAATCGAAAATGGCGACGGGGTTATCGTAACCGGTGAACTCAGGTCAAGCAGTGGAACTGCTCTTAGCACTACGTTTTGGGCGGGCAGTGTCGAAAAGACGTTGGAAAGAGGTGCGGCACATGTGGACGAGATAATTAATTTAGCTAATGTGAATACTGTTGAAATTATGCTGCTTGAATCGTTTCCGGTTCGTATAAACGTCGTTGCAAGAGGTGAACATTCTGATAGCTGCACCAAAGTTAACAAAATTACGACGAGACGTGAAGAAAACACATTCGTCGTCACCATAAACACAGCCAGACCCGCCGACGCAATGTGTGCACAGGTAATTACGCCGTATGAGGAAGTTGTCACACTGGACGTGGTCGGATTGAAAGCAGGTGTTTACACAGTGAAGGTCAATGGAATACAAGACACGTTTGAACTGCAAATAGATAACTGATAAAGATGAATAAAAAATTCCGAACCACCAATGACACAAGGGTAAGCGGATTATGAGCGCGGGGTGGTTGGGTGGTAGGGCTTAGAATTTGGTTAGAACCATGAGCGGAAAAGATGAGCACGTATGCCCGGTTGAAAATGCAGGTGGGCTTGAGAGCGGAATAAGAAAATTGTTGCAGCGTCCCAAAAAGATTCTGGGAAACTACGTAAGGGAGGGGATGACAGTTTTGGATCTGGGTTGCGGTCCCGGATTTTTTTCTGTGGAACTGGCTGAAATGGTTGGCGCATCCGGCAAAGTTATCGCTGCAGACCTGCAGGAAGGAATGCTTCGGAGATTAGAAAATAAGATTCGAGGAACAGAAATTGAAAAAAGAATTAAATTACATAAGTGTGCTAAGGATAAAATAGGCATCACAGAAAAGGTCGATCTTGTTTTAGCTTTTTACATGTTTCATGAAGTTCCTGATCAAAAAAAGTTTTTAGAGGAGATAAAATCCATGTTAAAACCGGATGGGGAAGTTTTTATTGTGGAGCCCAAATTTTTCCATGTTTCGAGACAAGCGTTTGGAGAGACTGTGAAAGTGGCTGAAGAGGCGGGATTTAGACCCGTTGAACGACCGAAAGTGTTTTTGAGCCAGGCTGTGGTTTTTAGAGTGTAAATCTTCTGTATCCACTTAAAAACGTATGCTGAAACCCCGGGTCTTCAGTTTTTCTGAGAGATATGCATAAAAACATCGAGCACGTAGACTAAGGAGGACGTGATTACTCGCGCCTCCTCGTCTAAGAACCGTACGTGCAACTTTCATCGCATACGGCTCAAGCATTTTGTAACCCTTTCAGTCCCAGGGCAGCAGTTTTCGG
>RXIK01000159.1 GCA_004211975.1 Methanosarcinales archaeon
CACGCTGTTTGGGAGGCATAAGATGGAATCAACCAACAAGTATATAAGCATAGCGGTACACACAGCCATATAATGCATAGCTTATGCAATGTTTCCACGATGATCACATGCAGAAATACGCTTGTGTCAAGTGTATTAGTCAGTGTAGTTCATGGTGCCACGTGGTCAAACTTGCAGATTGGGATTGTGGTGTGATAGGGCAGTTGGTTGGACAATAATGTCCCAAAGCCCGCCAAGCAAAAGAATTTATACCATCCACTTCCTCATAGTGAACCACAGCCCGATGATGTAGCGGTCAATCATCTGGGACTCTGGATCCCAGTACCTCGGTTCGAATCCGAGTCGGGCTATTCGATGGAAGCTGACGAAACAAGAGAGCTGATTGAGAAATACGCGCTTCAAAATGCTGTGAAGCACGGGAAAACCCCCAAAGCAGGGGCGGTACTTGGCAAGGTACTTGGCGAACACCCGGACCTGCGAAAATACGCGAAAAAGGTTGCGCCGCTTGTTAACGAGGTTTTATCCGGATTAAAAGGCGATCCCGAGATATGGGCGCAGAGGCTAAAGGAGCTTGCACCCGAACTGATCGATGAGATTAGCGAGCGAAAAGAGCCTGCCACAGGACTACCGGATCTTGAAGTAGGTGACAAAGAGAAGGTGGTGCTCAGGTTCGCGCCAAACCCAAACGGTCCTGCGACCATTGGAAGCGTGCGCGGCATTGTTGTGAATGCCGAGTATGCTCGCAGGCATGATGGCGAGTTTGTGCTGCGGTTCGATGACACCGACCCAAAAACAAAACCACCGATGCTAGAGGCTTACTTGTGGTATCTTGATGACTGCGAGTATCTTGGCGCGGTCCCTGACCGGGTGGTGTATGCAAGCGATCACATCTCGAAGTACTACGAATACGCCGAGAAACTCATCCTGCTTGGCAAGGCTTATGTTTGCTTCTGTAAACGTGATGAATTCAAGCGATACAAGGATGCAGGCGAGGCGTGCCCACATCGGAACACTGATATTGCCAAAAATCTTGAATGCTGGAAGCGCATGCTTAATAGGGCGTATGCGGAGGGTGAGGCGGTGCTGCGCATCAAGACCGATATCACGCACAAGGATCCTGCGCTGCGGGACTGGGCAGCGTTTCGGATAGTTGAGACCCCGCACCCCAGAACCGAGATCGGGGGGCGGTTTTGTGTGTGGCCTCTGCTCGATTTTGAATCCGCTCTTGAGGACCATTTCCTCGGGATCACGCACATCATACGTGGCAAAGACCTGATGGACAGCGAGCTTCGACAGCGATATGTCTATGATTACCTGGGCTGGCAGTACCCGAAAACCCTGCACTGGGGCAGGATGAAAATCCATGAATTCGGAAAATTCAGCACAAGTGCGATTTCCAGTGCAATTGCGGACGGAACGTACACCGGCTGGGATGATCCACGTGTCCCTACGCTTCGAGCACTCAGGAGACGGGGCATTTCATCAGAGGCGATCAGGAAGTTCATGATCGATCTTGGTGTTGGTGAGACCGACATCAGCCTGAGCCTCGACACACTGTATGCCCTCAACCGAAAAATCATTGATCCTGTTTCAAACCGGTATTTCTTTGTCTGGGATCCCGTTGCTGTGGAGGTCCTGGACGCAGTGGATATGGTCGCAACACCAAAACAACATCCGGATCGGGACGATCTGCGAGAGATACCCGCGGGTTCAAGAGTCTTCTTGTGTGGCGAGGATGCCGAGAGCATGAAGCCAGGCGATCGTCTGCGGATGAAGAACCTCTACGACATTGAGATCATGGATATGAAGCTGCCAACACCGTCTGTGAAACGCATCGGCAATGCCGCGCAGGAGTGGTGCGCGATCGAGGAGAAACCGCGATACAGGATCATCCACTGGGTGCCAGATATACCGGATGAGTATCTTAAGGTCACCGTGCGCGCACCTGACCGGGTGTACGAGGGCTTTGGCGAAGCAGGCATCGCATCAGAGCTTGGGAACACGGTTCAGTTCGAGCGGTTCGGGTTCGTGCGCATCGATAGTGTCGATGTCAAAAACCGGTCGGTGGTGGCCTATTTCGCGCACAGATAGCTGGAAAGACCAAGGACACAATCAAAAACGTTTCCTGTAGTATGTGCATTTGCAACGTCCGGTCACTCCCCACACCATTTTCATTTACGAAAAAGTGGCGCGGAATAAAAACCCAAGCGATTTCCGCTGGTTCACTCGATTCGTGCCATCCGATTATTCATGTTATTCGTGATAAGATTGGCACCACGAGATCACGAATGATGGTGAATCACACAAATTTTTATCTGCCGCCAAACCCGGGGGATCTCGCTGAATAATCCGGTTATGCCCAAAAAATATAGTGCTATCCCCTGGGAGGGCAGTTTTCACCTGGTTTTTGAGACTTTCTATTATTTTTGGGTTACCAGGGGTTGTCTTGTGTAAGCACAACTGATAAAATTGAGCGCTATCGATCTGAAAAGTCACTTATATCGTTAATCTGTGAAATTGGTGTTAATCTGTGGCTAAAAGTTTTATTTGCCACAGATTAACACTGATTCCACTGGTTTCAGAAGTCATATCATGCCGCTGTTTGCAGGATTGGCATCATGTTGTTCAACCGACCAGAACAAATTAAAAAGTCTCTGGTTTTTTGTGGAAAAATCGTTTTTAGCGATCAATCATCTTCGCGTTTTAATATCCGGACGTGATCCCCGCGTATTGTCACTGGTATCGGGACCATTGCCTCGAACAACTCAACTGTGATCTCTTCGCGCGACTCATCAACCCGTTTTACCCTCGCTTTCTCACCCTTAAACGGTCCTGATATAAGTTCTATGATATCATCGACTGATATGCCGGTAACGGTTGGTTTCGGCGTCAGGAAATGCTCCACTTCCTCGATGTGCGTGGTGCCCTGTATCAGCGATCTGGCATGAGGCACCATCTGAACCGCCTGATTGAGCTCATCATATTCACCTGCCTCAACAAGCAGGTAACCGCGCAGTTCATCGGGCGCAAGGATCGAGCGCACATCAAAATGTTCTCGCCGTGCAACCTGCTCAAGCACATTCGCAACCGAACGTTCCTGATTTGCAGTGGTTTTCACCACATAAATTGTTCCTTCGCTCATAGATACACTTCCGTAAGCGTCTCATGGATCGCGCCTTTTGGCGTAAGTATGCTCTTCTTCAGTTTGATCGCATCCACAGTCATCATTCCAACCTCAATTGGTGATTGACGTTCTATGACGCCAACAAGTTTCTTTCTCTGATTATCCGGGATGTTTTTCACCCGTGCAATGGTTGCATGTGGGGTGAACGCGCGCTTCTCCTTCTTAAATCCAAGCGGCTTTAAAACACGCTCTACTTCTGCGTGCAATCTCTTGAAAGCCTCTTTCGGACTTGCGCCAACATACACAACCCGGGCATAACTTGGTTTTGGGAATGCGCCGACTCCATGGATCATAGCAGAAAACGGCTTACACTCAATGCGGGAAAGCGCATCGCAGATGTCAGGAATGCTCTTCTCCCGCACATCACCAAGAAACTTCATCGTGATGTGAACCTGCTTCGGATCCACGAGTTTTACGTTTATACCTCCGAATTCCTGCTGGATCTTTGCAATCACACCAACAAAAGATTCTGGTAGGTCAACAGCAACAAACGTCCTGATCATGAAAGTCACCTCAACCAATCTGGTTGATATCGCTAATATCATACTGCCAATATCTTAAACTATGCTATGTCATCCGTGAAGATACCATCATGACCTCGGTGCCAGGGATTGTTTCCAACTAATTTAACAGGAGCCTGGAGGGAGGGCAAACATGGAAACATGACTCTCCTGATAATTCGGTTGTGAGTGTCCCGTAGATTGGTTTGTGGTGGTATGATACTAAGTGCTCAGGGATCGTGAATGCCGCGGATGAACGAATTTTATGAGTGCTAAACCGGAATCGGATTTGTGTAATTCGTGATTGCGCCAGCAACGCAGAAGGCATAAAAACTGACATAGCCAGATAAAATTCCGTGTAAACACCCGGGAACTAAAGTGTAGCGATACTGGATAAATGAGCAATCTCTTTAGGTGTGTTGGTCGCTGCAACGCAAGATACAAAAGACTCGGAAACATTATAGCACTATAAATTCTAATCATTAAGACATGCCCGGAACACCGGATCTCGGCGCCGTCACACCACAGGCAAGAGAGATCTCATCCAAAAGTCGCAACATAGCAAGGGGAATTGTTGGAGATGCCGGATACCATGACCGCGTGCGTCAGCGATGCGTGATTGCAACCGGAGACCCGGAATTTGCCAGCCTGCTCCGGTTCAAAAATGACCCTGTGCGCGTAGGGATCGATGCGATCCAACATAACAGTGCTATTTACACAGATATCCGGATGGTTTCAGTGGGAATCTCAAAAGTTGGTCATGACTGCCCGGTAACCTGCGTACTTGATCTTGCCGCGGGCAAGGATTTCGTTGACCGATATGGCGCCACAAGAACATCAGCCGGTTTCATGGCGCTGGGACGCGATCTTGACAGTTCAATTATTGTTATTGGGAATGCGCCGTCAGCCGCGCTCACCGTGTGCGAACTGATCAAGGATGGCGTCTGCCCCGCGCTGGTGATCGGGATACCGGTCGGCTTTGTGAACGCCGCCGAGTCAAAGGAAATGCTGCGCAGCATTGACATACCATCCATCACATGTGTTGGCACCAGAGGCGGGACGCCGGTCGCAGTTGCCTGCATGAATGAATTAATCGCAATTACTGCACAGGGGGTTTTGAGTGGGGAGGATAACGCAGAGTAACCGGATCAATCTAATTTATCTGGTTCTATCCGTTTTCTTGATATGTTCTGCCAGTTGTTCTGTGAATACAGAAAACGTATCTGGGCTGAATAATAGCACAAATGCAACCAACCAGACACAGCTGCTGATCGATGGCGAGGGTCAAGTTCTTGCAAATGGAGAACAGCGGGAGTTTTACCAGGGGTATGCCATCTGTATCAAGGGCGTTGGTTCCAGGGGAAATCAAGCATGGATTGAGTTGCTGCAGAACGACACAACCGTTAACTACGGGATATTCGAGGCGGACAACCATTTTACTTACGAAAAAAAGAACGAAATATTTAATGTGACCATAGATCACATATACATCGGATCACAGAACGACCTGGTATTCTTTTATGTGTATCAGTACCTTGATCCGGATCTGCCCGCGCCCCTAATAGGATTGCCGTTTAACACGACTTCATCCTCAAATAATACGTCCGAAGATAGTAACGCATCCGCAAATACCACCGCCACAATCGCAACCACTGCCGCATCCGCAAATACCGCCGCCACATCCACAACGCATGACAACCCTTCAGGTTCGGTTCCAGGATGTGGTGGATGCATAACAATAGGGGTGCTGATATCAGCATATCTTGTGCGTCGGCACGTTCACAGATGATTACTATGCCCATTTTCCGGTGAAACACAAAATACCCACACAATGAGTCACGCCGCAGGCGATAGATTTTGGATCTCCACAGGATTGTGTAGGTAGCTTTAATCTTCTTACATTCTATTTAATGATAGGTATGACAAAAAGATTATGCGTATCACGCTATGAACACATTCCCCATGGTTTGTGAAGCGCGTCGAACTCAACCGGAATGGGGCTTCAGTCCCAGTAACAATGTTGCTGAAGGGCTGAACAACAAAGTCAAGACCGTATTAAAATATCTTACGGATTCAAAACTGCGGAATATAACAATGTGGTAATTTATCTGGTGGCAGGCAAATTGGACTTGTGCGTAGATTTACCCACACAATATGGAAGAGAAACGAAAAAAATGGATCTCTTCTCATCAAAGAAGTTTATCCTGCGACCGGGGCACCGCAGCATATCAGGGACTTTTTAATTTGTTCTGGTCGGTTGAACAACATGATGCCAATCCTGCAAACAGTGGCATGATATGACTTCTGAAATCAGTGAAATCAGTGTTAATCTGTGGCAAATAAAACTTTTAGCCACAGATGAACACTGATTTCACAGATTAACGATATAAATGACTTTTCAGATCGATAGCGCTCACTTTTATCAGTTGTGCTTACACAAGACAACCCCGGGTAACCAGAAAATAATAAAAAGTCTC
>RXIK01000160.1 GCA_004211975.1 Methanosarcinales archaeon
ATTCTGTTCAATGTTTGCGACGCCGTTCACATCTGTATTTATGGACACACCCCGATCGGGGCATACATATAATCCTCGGTGTTTTCTACCGTTTTTGTGGATTACTTCGCATAAACAACGTGTGTTGGAGGAGGGGCTACTATAAAAACATTTCGCACGTTCGGGGGTGTCACATTATGTGGTGCTTGGGTCATATCCTTGCAGGTGGTGCTGTCGGATGAGCTCAAATGTAGCATGAAATCTCTTGAATGGATCGAGTTCTTTGGTAAATAACCTGTAATCTGTGTCCATCTGTGAAATCTGTGGCTAACAAAAGTTTTTAGCCACAGATTAACACGGATCACACAGAATTCTCTTTCAACGCACTTGAACAGATTCGTGGAATCTCGTGTAACTCCAGATGGTGTGACAGTCCCGCACGTTCAGAAAGGCGGGGGCGGGCTATCCCCGCTCTGAAGAGCGAGGCTTGCGCTGCCCCCTGCACCCCCGATACTGCAACATAGAGATCGCCGATGGATGCTTTTTAACAGACAAAGACCGGTACACGGTAGTTCTTGGCTGCAACGTCGCAAACAAAAAGTTTGACCGGAAGATCGGGGTGCAAAACTCGATCGATCTAACGTTCCGGCTGGACGACGGAACAACGGTTGCCAGGAAGTTCAAGGTGAAAGGAATAACCGAGAAGGTCGATTTCTTCGGTGACCCAAGCGCCACCCCCAATGACTACATATTCATCCCGATCGATACGATGATGGGGATAACAGGCGAAAAAGACTATGGTGTATTCTTTGCATCGGCAGACAGTCTCAAGATCGTGGAAGAGACCGCAGACAAGATGGACAATAGACTCGCAAGGAACTTCGGGGTATCCAAGCGGGATAAAAACGACGACGACGCAAAACCGTACGCGATAATGACACAAACCGAAATTCTCGAGATGATGGGCGTTTGGTCTGACGCGATCGGAACACTCCTCACCGCAGTTGCACTGATCTCGCTTGTTGTTGGCTCGATCGGGATTGCGAACATCATGCTCGTCACCGTAACCGAACGGACAATGGAAATCGGGCTTATGAAGTCACTTGGATTCACAAGCATGGATGTTCTCTCGCTCTTTGTCGTGGAGTCAGCAGTAGTCGGACTCTTTGGCGGAATTTTAGGGTCACTCCTCGGGGTTCTCGGAGCTTACGTCGCAACGGGACTAATCGGGCTTCCTAACGTCTTTCCAGTGTCACTGATCCTGGTCGGATTCGCGGTCTCCGTCGGAGTCGGTCTGATCGCAGGCGCATTTCCCGCATACAAGGCTGCAAAAATGAATCCTGTGGATGCACTCAGGCACGAGTGAAGTTGAGGGCAGGCGTAGCAGCGAACACTGGTTAACAAACTATCAGGGCAGTTTCACACACTGCACCCCACCCAAATCTTTTCATTCGCCACACATCCAGCTCCCACTCTTTTTGTAGTCTCCGCGGCAGAAGACCCCGTTACTTATAGTGGGGATGAATTCATAAGTAACGCTGCGTGCCCCAACCAAAGCCACGCGACAAACACGATTTTAGGGCCAGGTGTTGTAAGTAAAACCGAGTGCAACCGCAAGTATACCAAAGGCAACCCCAACAATGAGTACAGTCTTTGGACTGAGACGTATCGCCGATTCATCCGCATCATAGTACCGCATCAGACCGGCTGAGGACATGAGCCCGCCGCCACTACTTTTTTTCTTAGCCATTGAGCTATTCTTCATTGATCCTGCAATATAAGTGTTTCCAAACGATATCATTATAACCGGTTGGTGATATATGATCAAACTATATTCACAGGTGCGATTTCAGAGTGAGGTTGTTTTATGGCGCCAGAAACAAGCAACGTAAACATTGCCGCCCCGCCAGACAAAACAGGTGCTAGCACGGTCTTTGTTGGAATGGCGGGTGTGATGGATTACATAATAGCGATTACAACCCTTGCTTAGTAAGGGTGTGACTGACATTAAGATCGGGGCGAATGATGCATGATAAAATGAGCGAATATAACTGCAGCTTAATTGATATTGCACCTGCGATTGCTGATTTGATTGGTGTGCCGCTTCCGGGTGCTGATGGTGTGGTGAGGCCGGTGTTATCTGACTTGATGCGGCGGTGCAGCCGGGGGGGGGGGGGGGCAAAGGGGGTGCTGATTATTGTTGATAGTCTTGGCTACTTAACATATCAGCGGTTTAAGCTCTCGATGCCATCTTTATCTGTGAATGGCACTGTTTTCCGGTGTGAGGCGGTTGCAGACCACACGACGCCTGCGATCGCCTCGATTTTGTCCGGATGCTACCCGGGGACTCATGGTGTGCTTGCCACTGCGGATGTGCTTACTTCGTCGATTAAGTCGGTGCTTGAGCGTGCGGAGGAATGCGGTGTGAAATCAGCGGTTGTCATCGAGACGGATGGTGCGGCTGCCATGAAAACAAAGATTGAGCTCTCCAGGGGCGTGCCTGATAGCAGGGATATTATTGCGTATGATGCGGCGATCAGGGGGCACGCAATTGATCTTCTGGAACATAAGCCTGTCCTTATGGTGTTGCATTTCAGGGCGATTGATCGGTATGCGCATGAAGGCAGGAGCTTTAAGGATCTGGCTTTTGCAGCTGGGAGCATTGATCGGCACATAGCAGAGATATGTGAATGTCTCCCTGACGATACTTGTGTGGTTGTCTGCGGAGACCACCCGATTCATGGGAAGCGCACTGAAGATGACTGTGGCGTGGCGCTGATCATACTTCGGGCGGGTGATGTTGGGTGATTTGGTGTGTGGGGCAAGGGTGTACTTGCGCGGATGGCTGCGCAAAACATGTGAGCAGCCGCGACACTCCTGTGCAGCACGCATTGCAGGTGCTTATCGCGCCATTTGGTCGAGGTATGTTATCCTGGTGTTGTCAACCACCTGTACGTCGGGTGCGTGTTCGATGAATACGGATTCAACGGGTAATCGGTCGCACAGCCGCTGCATCGCCGGATTTTCGGTTGCATAATGCGTAGCGTCGATTAACGCCAGGTTCTGCGCAGTCCTGATCGCATCGTGTCGCATTTCGCCGGACACAAGGGCATCAGCTCCTCCATCGATCGCGGTCTTCACAAACTCGCCGTTAAGACCGCTGCCTCCGATGACCATCACAGTCTCGATCTTGCGCTCGCCGACCCATCGGACAGAGACGTTTAGCTTCTGCGCCACAAACTCTGCAAACGTTGAGGTCATCTGGCGGTCTATTCGCCCGATGCGACCGGGTTCTAGTTCCTCGACATCCTGTAGTTCAAGCACATCCGCGAGCACATCATTAACACCGCCATCAACCCGGTCATAATTTGTGTGCATCGTATATATTGAGATTTCACTCTCAAGAGCGATCTTTAACAAGTCGGACAGGTTCTTTGATATCCGGTGTATCGGATGGAATATGGGGGTGTGATGCGTGATCAGGAGATCCGCGCCAGCCCGCGCAGCCTCCTCAAGCACATAATCTGTAACATCCAGCGCAACAGCAACTTTGTTCACGTTGCCCCCTCGGTCGAGCACCAGACCAATTCGGTCCTGGTCAGATTCATAAGCAAGTTCCGGAGGGGCGATGTCCTCCAGAAGAGCAATCATTTCTGATAGCCGCATATACTATGAATAGCAGACCGATTAGACTTAAACCTTGCGATATTGGTACTATTAGCTTGAATCACTGTTTGACGAGATTGAATATTCGGTGACCGGTTTATCGTAGTCGTCAAACCAGCAGGCATCAGGATTGCTCTTGAAGATCATGAAATCAGCGATTCGCTCCGGATCAGCCGCACGATGATAGCGGAAGAACATGTGTCGATCAGTCTTTCCGACGATCTCAATCTTCCCGGTTGAATGGGACATGACCAGCCGCGCACGCTTGGCAAGACCTGAACAGTCTATCTGAGCCTTGTGGAATATCTCGTACGCCTCTTCGATCGGAACAACATACGCGTGATTGCCTGATGTCGGTCGGCACTGGAAAACATAGTATGGAACTGCTCCGATGAAAGAGAGCTTCTTGAATAGCGCCGAGAGTGTTTGTGGGTTGTCGTTGACTCCGCGGATCATTGGAGTCTGGTTGGTGATTATGGCGCCAGCTTCGATGAGGCGGTGTATCGATTCGACTGCTGCATCAGTGAGCTCGTTTGGATGGTTGAACTGCGCCATCACATAGATTCTCTTTTGATCGGTGCTGTATTTTCGTATCATTTCGAGCAATGAAGGATCGTTAATGATCCGGTGGGGGTTGAAAGCAGGCATTTTAGTGCCGATACGAATGATCTGGACATGTTCAATATCCCTGATCTGCTGGATTATTTTTTCCAGTTTATTTGTGGAGAGTATCAGCGGGTCGCCGCCTGAGAGTAACACGTTTGTGATTTTCTCGTGATCACGGATGTACTGTATCCCTTTGGTCACATCACGAGCGATCTCGTCGTAGTCGTTTATGAAAAGCCGCTTTCTGAAACAGAACCGGCAGTACCCTCCGCATACGTCGGAAACCAGCAGGAGTGCGGTGCGTTCGTATTTATGCTGCAAACCCGGGATGGTAGTGTACACATTTTCACCGGAGGCATCAAGCCCACCCCACTCCTCAAGTTCTCCAAGATCCGGTATCACAATGCGCCTTATGGGGTCTTCAGGATCATCCCAATTGATCAAAGACTTATAATACTCATTTGTGCGAAACGCAAACTTTTCAGTTACTTTTTTGAGTGCAAACTGTTCTTCAGCCCCCAATTCACTTATCTGATCCAGCTTCGTGAGATATTTTGTATTTTTCATGTTTGTCATTGTTTCGTTGCCTCATTCTTTAAAACGTGTGCAAACAGATAACCCCCATCGTTGTGGCAATATGATTATTTATTGGAGCATAAACTGTTTGTATGGTCTTTAGAAACCTTTGTGAACACAGATATAAGCCTTTCGGTGATCCGGGGATGCAGGGTTGGTCAGGCGATTAATCCCGGGTTTCAAGTGTTTAAAGCGCGGGTTTGGCGCATGGTTCCGGGACACCCCAAAGATTAATAGAATCCGCGACTCCAGTTTGATGCGGAGACATTATGATCATGATCAAGTTCACTAAGCTGCACGGAAACGGAAACGACTTCATCCTGATCGACGAATATCAAGACGAGATCGTTAGAGACAAAGCAGAATTTGCAGCCACCTACTGCGATCGCAGGTTCGGGATCGGTGCGGACGGCGTCCTCTTCCTTTCAAAGTCAGACCACGCCAATATCAGGATGCAGCTCTTCCAACCAGATCAATCCGAGGCAGAAATGTGTGGAAACGGCATACGATGCCTTGCAAGATATGCAATCGATGAAGGCTACATAACCAGAGATGGAAGTTTTACAATTAAGACGCTTGCGGGCGTTCTGACAGTTGATACGGATGGCGAGTGGATAAAGGTAGATATGGGAACTCCAAAATGGGGCGGCGTACATGAGATAAACAACTATGAGGTGCACTCCGTAAACACTGGCGTTCCACATGCCATAATATTTACTGATAATCAAGATGTCGCAATCAATGAGATCGCACCTAAAATCAGGTATGCCCCCGTGTTTCCAGAGGGCACAAACGTGAATTTTGTGAAAGTTAATAGTGAGAGCGAGATCCTGATCAGGACGTACGAGCGTGGTGTTGAGGCGGAAACCTTAAGTTGCGGCACCGGTGCAGTTGCATCCGCTTATGTCGCACGCAGACTCGGGCTAACCGGCGACCAGGTGGTGGTGCGAACCGCAGGAGGCTCTTTACGCATATCCTTCACGGCAAACGGCGGCGCATTCATGGCGGGCGGAGCAGTGCGAGTGTATGAGGGAATGGTGAAATAAACATGCCATGCCACATCGATCCGGAATCGCGAAACATCTGGTGAATATCATCATAGTGCTGCACCTGCTTCACGCTCAAGTAGTCCACACAAATATGTTTCATCTCGCCATACGTCCATTTTGGGATCTTAAGTGCTTACCGAAAAATAAAGTAGCAAAGTTGGCTGATGTCACGCTACATCCCCGACATTCGTGCGATTCGTTCATTCGTGCCATTCGTGATCCTTTATGCCGATTTTATCACGAAT
>RXIK01000161.1 GCA_004211975.1 Methanosarcinales archaeon
GAAATCTCTTGAATGGATCGAGTTCTTTGGTAAATAACCTGTAATCTGTGTCCATCTGTGAAATCTGTGGCTGACAAAAGTTTTTAGCCACAGATTAACACGGATTACACAGATTTCTCTTGCAACTCACTTGAATAGATTCGTGGAATCTCGTGTAACTCCAGATGGCGTGACAGTCTCGGTATTAGGGGCAGTCACATTATATGGGGTCCGCTCGAAAATTGGGGCGGTCATGCCATATAGTGTTGGCGTGGTCTTGAAAGTATTGTTGATTCGAGTCTGGTGCTGACCGCTCCCGGGTTTTGAATATCTGGAAAACCGGAGTTTCAAGCTGACACCACGTACTGTGACCGCCCCTCTGGTCATGGTAAGGATGATTAAACCACAGAGGACTTGAAGGATCACTGAGAGCTGTTGTTTGTCTCTTTTACACACGCAGGGGATAATTTTGCAGCATGCACGTATATCCAGTCATTGGACCTCATCTGGTTTTGGACGAACTGGTGTAATTAGCAATATGATATGATTCCAGTTATTACACGGGTAATCCAATATCTTTATATAACATAAGGTGTCTAATTAATAATGCACACTTCCGAAAATGGTGAGTTCGGACGCGCTGCAAGAACAAAACACGAGATTGTGTAAACAAAAGGAACATGGAAAACCACGCGAACAAGATCAGCATCCCACACAGACAGAGAACCCACGCGAACGGTTAATCAGGGTCTGTGTGGCACTGTTTTCCATGTTTGGAATTTCTCGTGTAACTCGCAAACATCCTTCGCTTCATGTTTAGCATATACTCAATTTTCCCGGTCGGCAAAATTTGTCTGGTGCTCCGAAAGATTCCGCTTGTGACGTGCCCCGGGTATTTTGTCAGATAATTAGAATCATGCAATCGAGAAACTGTACGTCTTCGTGCCCTTCTCTGCCAGCTTGAAGAGCCCTTTACCGGTCACTCCTGACACAACAGCGTCCTCTGTGAGGTGGTGGTCGCTGAACGACAAGATCCCGTTCGGCGTAAGCACCCGGTGTAACTCCATAAGCACACTGTCAGGATCGCTTAACTTGTGAAACACGTCGTAGAGCAGAGCCGCATCAACGCTATTGTCAGGTAGTCCGGTCGCACAATTGGACTGAATCGTCTTGACATTCGCAAGCTGATTTCGTGATGCAATCCTTCGGGCACGCTTGATTGCAAGCGGGTGGATGTCAAGCGCATAAACCCGCCCTGAGTCGCCCGCTAGCTCTGCGGCAGCGGTTATGTAGCTCCCTGATCCGCATCCGTAATCGAGCACAGAGAATCCCGGTTTTATCCTGACCTCATCAAGAATCTTCTTGCGTGGCAGGAAAGTGTCCCGAAGCCCAAAGGCAAGAGACATAATCCTGAAATTAAGGTTTGGCTCTGGTTTATCCATGGTTATTTCCTCCTGTGACGCCTTTTATAAACAGAAATATCCGCCCCCGCCGCTCTGAATAGATAAATCCCCCTGCTTCTGCCACCTCAATCAGTCTCTTCTCAGGTCCCCTCGTCTTCTCAAACGAGAATGCACCATCCGGCTTCAAGACACGATAGATCTCAGATATTACATCCTCAATTCCGCCGGCAATGTGAAGAAGACCGAAGACAAAGGCAAGGTCAATGCTCTGGTCCGGCATCCGGGTGCCGGTGTTGATTCTGGTGCGGTGGGCGCTCTGACCAGCCTCTCTGATCTCGCTCATTATTTCCCGCCCCCTGCTGCGATCATGGCTTCTCTGATTATGCAAGCCCACATTATCTGGGTTTTCGTAAGAGCGATCATTCCCTGCGGGGTGGTTGGTCTGATTGTTGTTTTGGCGTGCCTTGATATCACAGGGTAATATTGGCAGAACGCGGCAATTAAGTGTCCCTTTGCTAAATACGGATCGATGCAGCACATATACAACCCCTGTATCATTGATGCTACAGTAGGGGGTGTGAACAGATGGCGTGTTGTGCGTAAGAATGTGTGTAACTACTCTGGTATGTTGATTGGTTGATTGGTTGTGATTCTATGCCTTCTGGCAATAAAAATAGCTGCTGAATCTATTTGGATTGGAGAAATTCGCCCGCAATCCGACCAAATATTTAAGTTGTTATTCGCGTAATAATACTGATGTTAATTCCAATCCACAGAACTTCAGGTGATTGAAACGGATAAAAGCATACGAGAACTTAACATAAAGGCACAGGAGTATTCCGGGGAGATAAACAATGTTTTGGATGAAATTAAGAAAGTGATCGTTGGACAGGCTGGTGTTCTTGATCGGTTGATGATTTCGTTGATTGCTGATGGGCACGTCCTTTTGGAGGGGGTTCCGGGGCTTGCGAAGACGCTTATGGTAAAGACGCTCTCTGATGCGCTTGACACGGAATTCTGCCGGATTCAGTTTACTCCTGACCTTCTGCCCGCGGATATTGTCGGAACAAAGATTTACGATCCAAAAACTACGTCGTTCACGACGCAGAAAGGTCCGATATTTCATAATTTCATTTTGGCTGATGAGATTAACCGCGCTCCGCCGAAGGTGCAGTCCGCGCTTCTTGAGGCGATGCAGGAGCGGCAGGTCACGATAGGTGGAAATACCTATAGTCTTAACGCTCCGTTTTTGGTGCTTGCGACCCAGAACCCGCTTGAGACTGAGGGGACCTACAGGCTGCCCGAAGCGCAGATTGACCGGTTCATCTTCAAGATCTTGATTGATTATCCATCAAAAGCCGAGGAGAAGACCATTATCCAGCGGATGACCGGGGGTGCGCACCCGGATGTTAGGCGGATGATTTCGGAAAGCCGGATCATGGAGATTCAGCAGTTTAACAGGGAGGTCTACGCAGACGGGACGATCGAGAACTACGTGGTGGACATTGTTGATGCGACAAGGCACCCGGCTGATTATGATCTTGACCTTGGGGAGCTGATCGAGTATGGGGTCTCTCCGAGAGCATCGATATACTTGATGCTCGCAGGAAAAGCTCATGCGATCATGAATGGTCGGGGATACGTGATTCCTGAGGATGTTAAGGTGATTGCCGCTGATGTTCTCCGTCACAGGATCTTTCTGAGCTATGAGGCAGAGGCTCGTGAGGTTACAACGGACCAGATCATCAAAACAATACTGGGGAAGATCAGATCGCCATGAGGGTGAATTGGTGGTGTGTTTAGGGGCGGTGAGGGAGAAATCATGCCGGAACGTGTGCACGAGGTCATAAGAAACGTACGGAAGCTTGAGATCAAGACTCAGCGGATGGTTGAGGGTATTATAGCAGGATATTATCACTCGGTCTTTAAGGGCAGAGGGATCGAATTCTCAGATATTCGGGAGTATGTCGCAGGTGATGACATCCGCGCGATCGATTGGAACGTGACTGCACGAATGAACGCGCCATTTGTGAAGGAATTCATTGAAGAGCGTGATCTAACCGTTTACATTGTTCTTGACGTGTCCGCAAGCAACGAATTTGGTTTTGAGCGGCGAAAGCGGGATTATGGGGTTGAGATTGCGGCGTCACTCATTTTTTCAGCGCTTGAAAACAATGACAGCGTAGGGATGTTTCTCTGCACAAGTGAGGTTGAGGCGTTCATACCGCCGAGAAAGGGGCGGTCGCATCTTTTCAAGCTGCTGCGGGAAATGATCTATTTTGAGCCTGAGAAGAAGACAACTGATCTTAACAACTGCATCAGGTATATATCAAATGTTGCGAAGAGGCGGAGCATCATGTTTGCCATATCGGATTTTTTTACGGAGGATTTCGAGAAGAGCCTCGGGATTCTGAAAAACAGGCATGAGGTGATATTAATAAATGTAAGCGATGTGAGAGAGTCTGATATTCCGGATATTGGGTATGTGATGATGGAAGATGGCGAGACCGGCGAGCAGTTTCTGGTTGACACATCCGATGAGGGGTTCAGACAGAATTATGCTGAGATCATGGACCAGAGAAACAAGCTGCTCTCTGAGAAGATGAAGCGGTTGAAGGTGGATATGATCAACATAAGAACTGATCAGCCATTTGAAATTCCGCTGCGGCAGTTTTTCAGGCTGAAAGAGAAGAGGATGCGGTAAGATGGGTTTTGGATTTTTGGAGCCTGCAAGGCTGCTGCTTCTGCTGATCATACCGGTGACCTATTATGCTTACACGATTCATCTGCAGAAGAAGCGGGCATCCGCACTTAAGTTCAGTAACCTCGGGATAATCAAGGAAGCGTCCGGTAAAAAACATTTGTTGCGTCAGAATCTTCCATTCTATATTCTGCTCTTTGCAGTCACACTTCTGATCCTTGGACTTGCGGATCCACACATACCACTCAAGCAAACAAAGGAAGGCGTGAATGTGGTGCTTGTGATCGATAATTCGGGGAGTATGCAGGCGAGTGATTATACGCCAACCCGGCTTGAGGCTGCAAAGAGATCTGCTGCGATTCTTATCAGGAATCTTGATTCCAAAGACAACGTTGGAATCGTGGTTTTTGAGTCCGGGGCAACGACAGCCGCGTATCTGACTCCGTATAAGGATAAGGCTCTTGAGAAGTTAGAGGCGGTTGAACCGAGGGAAGGCAAGACCGCGATAGGTGACGGGGTGGCTCTTGCGATTGATATGGCAACGTCGATACCGAACAAGAAGAAGGTCGTAATCCTTTTGAGCGACGGCGTCAACAACGCAGGTGTCGTTGCCCCTGGCGAGGCAGTTGCTTTTGCGAGGACGTTGGATATTCAGGTGAGTGCGGTTGGGATGGGGTCTGTTGAGCCGGTGGTTCTTGGATATGACTTCTTTGGGCGTCCGCAGTACGCAGAACTTGATGAAACAACCCTAAAAGCGATTGCATCAGAGACCGGAGGACAATACTATAAGTCAGTTGATGACAGCACGCTCGATGAGATATACTCAAATATCAGCCAGAATATCGAGCGCGTCCGGGAAGAGACAAGCATCAAGGACTGGTTCTTTGCAGCTGCGCTTGTTGTGCTCTTACTGTATTTGTATGTGATTTATGGGAAGTACCGGATAATTGTGTGAGGTGCTGCTGGCGCGGGAATTGCTGACTGAGAGTGGGAGTGTGTTAAGGCTCACGTTCACCCCACTCTCAGCAAATGATTAAATAATAGAAATGCCATAAAGATTTTACATGGCGTGGAATGACGATTTGGAGCCCCGCATCGGGATGTAGCTGCATATCCCGATCCACCCCTGCGGGTACTTGCGGGACCTGGCACCGGTAAAACATTTGCTATTATGAAACGGGTGTCAAGACTTCTTGAAGAATGTGAAAATCCTAAAGATATCCTTCTTGTAACATTTACAAGAATGGCAGCTAAGGACTTGGTGAAAAAGATTTCGGAGCTCGGTATTGCCGAAGCAGATAACCTCGTTGCAAAAACATTGCACAGTCTTTCATTCTCAATGCTCCAAAGCGAGCAAGTTATTGAGGCAACAGGTAGAAATCCCAGAACATTACTCAAATTTGAAATGAATCCTTTAGTACGTGATTTAAAACATCAAAGACTTGGCAAAATACGAGATTTAAGGAAAAATATTAAAGCGTACGAATCGGCATGGGCTCGACTTCAGCGTGATGAGCCGGGATGGACACAATCTGACAAAGATAAAGAATTCGAGCAAAAAATGGAATCGTGGTTGAGATTTCACGAATCTATGCTGATCGGTGAAGTGATTCCGATAGCGCTTCAGTATTTACGATATGATCCCGAAAGTCCATACCGAAGGAAATTCAAACACGTCGTTGTTGACGAGTATCAGGATTTAAACAAAGCAGAACAGGTTTTGATAGATCTTCTTGCAGGTGGTGCAAATCTAACCGTAGCAGGTGATGATGGTCAATCGATTTATGCTTTTAAGTACGCGCATCAAGACGGCATCAAAGATTTTGATTTATCACATTCGAATACGCACGATGAAGTGTTAGACGATTGCAGACGTTGCCCAAAATTGATTGTTCGGATTGCAAAAGAATTAATTTCAAGAAACAATCGATATCCGAAGGAACTACACGAAATGCCGGACAAACCAGATGGGGGATTTACACCTTGCAATGGACTGGGCAACGGAAAGAGGCGAAAGGATTGGCAAAAATTATAAAA
>RXIK01000018.1 GCA_004211975.1 Methanosarcinales archaeon
TACTGCTGCAATTGCTGCCATAGTATCCTCCTTATTAAAAGCTTCCGGACTTTTGTGGTAAAGAACGCAGTGATCATAAAACCATCATTCTGTTCTCTCGATTCCCTGTAGATTACAAGCATAGCCTTCCTTTCAGAGATAAGTTTCACTGCCCACAGTTCACCGTAATCATGAGGTGGTACCGCACCACTTATAGCGCGGAACAGGGTCAACTCATCCATATCTGCCGCTGATCGACTTCCATTCACGAAATGATCTTAGTTGAGGGGGATTTCACTTTACGGCATAGTTCGAATTTTTAAGTGTGATACGTAGATTGTGTGGGTGTAGGTTCGTGTGATTTGTGATGTTTATCTGGTTTCATGGTTTTATCACAGATTGCGCGATTGGATGGATTTCACGAATCTAATATCGGCTGATCTGCACCGTTTGTATCTGTATCCGTGTGAAGTATGGCTAAACACGCACGCATTATTTATTTATTTATTTCAGCCTTGGCATCGCTATGATTTCTCGTATCTGCATGTTAAAGAAGCTGTTTGCGTGTCCTGGTCGGATCACGCATGCGACATCTGCGCCTGAGTGTGTTCCGCCAATTGCGATGATTTCAACATCATCGTTAACTGGAATCATGCCTGCGTCTGCAGCCATGATCGTGATTTCGGCAGCTACTTTATTCCAAACAGGCTCTTAATCACGGCTGCGATTGTTTCAGCCCGGCTTGTTCCACCAAGTTTCCCGGAGAACGATCGTTCTACGCCTGAAAGTGCATGGGTCTGCGTGAACACGGTTGCTCCCATGTCCTGCAATGTTTCAAGGTTTTTTTCGTTAAACTGCCATTTCCCATCTTCTTTTGCGCCATAATGTAGTGTCACGACGATTGTTTTTATGCCGGTTCCTTCTGTTGCTTTTGCAACCTTGATCCCGGTTGATCCGGTGGTGCTTGCGACCACGATGTGTTTGACGCCAAGTTCAATTGCTCGATTGGCAGCGGCTTTCACGGTTTCATCGGTGTTAGTCGCACCCGGTTTCTCAAAATATGTAATTTCTCGGTTCATGAGTATCATTGTATTTTATTAACGATGATGATAGGAGTCCACTACATCGACGCATGGTCATAACATGTAGCAGATCGCCATATCTGGTAGGATTCCTGCCATCAATCTTCGAAATATGCGGTTCGATCGTCGATTACCTCCCATAGGTACTTGTTTGCACGCTCCACGGTTTCCTTGTCGCCTCGGAGCACGATCAGCTTCATCTCAAAAGACTCACCTTCCTCAACTTCTGTGACCACGTCTTTGGTGTGTGACACAAGATCAAACTCTATTATCATTTCCTGTATCAGGGTCACCGGGAGTCCTGGTGGGATGACAAGATCGAATAGTGCTTCGTCTGACTCTTCTGTTGTAGTCTCGTCCTCGTCCGCCAATAAGTCGTCTATTCTCAGTATGTTATCCTTGCCCAATTATATCACCATTATGCTATTTGTTTTCCCGCGTTCGGTCCGTACATCGCATCATAGATCTCTTCAACATGCATAATCACCGCGGCTTTTGCGGGCAACGCCTTGCTCTTAGCATGCACCCAGACCTTCACATCATCATACACCGGACCGCTTGTAGCAACCTCAACGCTGCCCTTAATCTGGAATGATTTCTTCGCCTCGCCATCATACACAACAAACGATACCCTCGGGTTCTCCGACAGGTTTGCGGCAGTCTTATCAAAGAAGTTATCTGCTATATGAATCGTCTCATCATCAACGATTCTTAAGAATCCAACAAACACCACGTTAGGATTGCCATCCGCAGCCGCGGTGGCAATTGGAACCGGACTCTGCTTATTTATTGTCTTCTGCACTTCTGCTGGCATCTTTACCATAACAATCACCACCACAAACTCTGACCCTTACGATATAAAGGTTTGTGAAATTATCTTAAAGACCGTCGGAAGCGGTGTTTCTCGTTGCATGCCACCACCCGCGGTGTTTCCGGACGGCATAACAACAATATGAATCAACTGGTTCTGCCGCTTTCTGTGATCAATAGCAGTAGCCCGCCTTCACATCATAACAATCACGGGTGCCACCACAAAATTATCTCTCTTGCCGTTCCCGCTAAATCACGGTTTTCAGTGAAACACAGACTACCGCCAAAAATAGTTGTGCAGTAGGGGGTGCGGTTTCACGGTCAGATCACTCAGGTCCCTGGCAGCGAAAACCCCTGAAAATCATGACAACAAAAAAGATGTTTGTTCAAATTCACCACCGAGTCAGGTTAAATCAGAGAAACGAGAAAGGCACAAAGGCTGGAAACCAACGGATCCATCAGAATCAGGAAATTACACCCGCACCCCCATATTCCTGTGCTATACAGTCCGGACATCGTTTTGGTTGGCTGAGCCTGCGTTTCCGGTACCATTTCTGTTCAGCACCGGTGAACACGAATGTTTCGCCGCAACGTACGCAGTCTATCATGATATCCTTCAGTACGGGGTAGCTCCGTGATTCAACGATGCTTAGCTCATCCTTGCGTGCAAGCAAACGACTTGTTTCAGAAGCTGTGTAGAGAACGTCGATGGGCGAGGTTAGAAATGTCTTCTCGTCGTATTCAAACTCGGGATGTGCCTTCACGTGCGGTGGCTTGCCACACCCTGGAACGTAGCACTCGACTGATTGTCCCGGGCGCTCTCTGCGGTGGCAGATCATGCCGATCCAGGAGAGATCGTAGTCAAGGAGGAATACATCCCAGCCATGGTAATGCCTGCTCATCTGCCGGGCATATTTTGCTATGGTTGCGATCTCGCCGGTGTTGCTGATGATGACCGCCAGATCAAGATCATTGGGATGAGGGTCGCCTCCGGCAACAGAGCCCACTATGGCGATTTCAAGAGGGCTTGGTAGCTTGCACACCTTTGAAGCAAACTCATCTGCCGCAACTCTGAGAACATAATTCTTATCCATGGTCTTGTCACATCCAACGGTCAGACGGCATTTCGCTTAATGCTTACCGAAAAATAAAGTAGCAAAGTTGGCTGATGTCACGCTACATCCCCGACATTCGTTCATTCGTGCCATTCGTGATCCTTTATGCCGATGTTATCACGAATTTCACGAATGTGCCGAATGCCACGAATTTTAACAGATTGTTTTCTGGCAAGCCCTTAATGCCCCTGAATCATATACGATGTTACCCGCATCCATGCAAGGGGAATCAAAATATTATTCATCGTAGTATTCATATTGTTCAGGTGCTTTTCCCATCTTCTCAATGATTTTGGGTGTGCGTGGTTCTGGACCTTCGCTCCGTATCTCTTCTAATTCCACTTGAAAGCGCCATTCAGTGCCGTAATCAAACAGATAAAGAATGTTCTGTCCTATGTGTAGCTCCAACTCGCCGATACTGATCTCATCTGCATACGGACCATCCTCTTCATAAGGGGAAACAATTTGTTCACGAGACCCGGGGTTTCCGTCCATAAAAAAGGAATAAGGGTGGTCATCATCGAAATTGTAGGCTTTCTGGATAGAACTATGAAGGTCGAGCAGGGTGTGGTCTGCAGATATCTTAATCCGCCGCCAGGTGTTCTTATCCAGAGCCACCTTGAAGATGTAGGTTCCATCCACAAATTCAACTCCTTCGCGAGGGAGTGTTTTTTGCAGTTCGCCCTCTGTAAAAAGTGGGATGAAGGGCAGGAAGAACGGGTCACCGGGTTTTCCCTTGTCCACCTCCAGGGGTGGTTTTGACCTTTTTCGCTTAAGCTCCAGCCCAAATGGTGTTACCGGGTCTCCACCAGGGAGCGGGGATCCGGGTATGGCATTCCATTCGCCGAATTCACGACGATGTGGCAGATTCCAGCAGAGCACATTCCTGGCTTCCCGTAAGACCTCTGCCATGGTCACCCCTAAAGTCGAAGGTGTTATCGTTTCTGCCTGGAAGGAACGTTTAGGCCAATACCGCGTCATCAACACATCATCGCGAGTTGCCTTCCAGAAGCCGAAGAAGGAGAAATAGAGTATGAAATATTCCCAATTCCAGAGCATCTGAAACATGTCAGAAACTACTTCGCCTTTTAGGTGAATTGTTACCTCTGGTTGTTGTTCACTCAGATATCCTAGAGCATAGTGAACACCATACAATGAGGGACCCCCAAAACATGCCTCCTGAAGTTTTTTCCAGTCAGTATCGGTCCAGAAAGTCTCCAGCAGGAAGAAATATCTCTCTGTGATCTTTAATTCCCCGTACGCCTGAAGACGTTCAGTCGGTTCCAAAACCAGTTTACTACCTCGTCCGGAAACTTTCCGGAACAATTTCCCAGCTATAACCAGATGATAAAACAGATGCAAAAGTGGATATAAGCTCTGGCTGGTTCGCGGGGTAGTATCCGGGAGCGGATGAGTCATCTCCTGATTCAGCTCATATAAGTCTCTTCCGGATAAGAACTCATTAGCACGGGTTAAGACAATGCGGTGTGTACTTAAGTATCGGGTAAATAGGGTGAAATCCCGCAGAAGTGGTGTGGGTTCTGTTTCGGTTATGGCGAAAACAGGTAATTTGGACATTCCAAACCTCCTTTCAGTTCAACAATGATGTTCGTGGCAGTTCATTTTAAGCTTTGCAGGCAGGCAATTTCATAGAACGTTTTCGATGTTTATGACGTTATCCATAAGGCTGGACATGGGCGAAGTACCGATGGGATGGCGCCAGGATACTCGCAGTCAGGCGATGCCGCAGATAAAATCGCCCTATCACAGCAATGAGAAATACGCCGCACCAGGTTGGGTTTATCCATATTCTGACAATTCAACTTCGTCCATGCTTCGAATCCCACATCCGGGGCAGATTATGTTCTTTTCAAAACGAGGACGTTCTTGCTTTCGGCGGAAACGAAATTTTACCTGCGTCACAGTCGAAATATCTCTTACATCCCATACATTTAAAATTAAGTTCTGTCATCTACTATCACCTTCATGTCTACACCCATCCTCATCTCTCACCTTAGGCAAACATTCATGCTTTCCAGCATTGCTCACCCCATTCGCTTCTGCATCCCTTGTAGCAGTCGTTTCACAGTGTCCGGAAGTTGTCCTCGTTGGAGTGCTTTCATGTGTGTTGGCGAGATCATGTTCATGACTGCGGTCATCATTGGGTCGGATCGCATCATGCTGTCCATCAGCTTTCGCACGTAGACTGATGTTGTTATCTGTATTCCGATCTCGCTTCGCCATCTTGACTCGTACGCATTGACTGTGCATTTTCCGTTCACAGTGTCTGCCGCGGTTTCTCCCGCGATCTTTCCTGTGACCATTGCGGTCGGGATTCCGCCGCCGTTTGTTGCGATCAGGTGTCCGGCGGCGTCGCCCGCGATCATGATGTTTTCTGTGCATGTTTTTGCGGGAGCGCCCCCGACCGGAACTATTCCTGCTATTATTGATGTGACCTTTCCATCTTTTAGTTTTTCGCTTGCGATCGGGTGTTCTTCTATGAAACGGTGTAGGTAGTCTCGGGATGTGACTCCTGGCTCGCACATTGCTTTTCTGATGCCCATCCCGATGTTTGCGGAGGTTTTTCCGTGTGGCACGATCCATGCGTATCCGCCTGGCACAAAGTTTCTGCCAAAGTGCATCTCGATAGCTTCGTTGTCGATCTTAACTCCGGTCATGTCATAAGCTATGGCGTGGGCGACTCCCATGGGGTCATCCTCAACTCCGGGAAGTCCTGCTGCTTTTGCCACAATTGAGTGGGGTCCGTCCGCGCCGATGATCACGTCAGCGGTGATGGTGTGGCTACCCCACATTCCGGTAATTTCAATTGTGTTGCCGTTGATTGCGGTGACTCTTGTT
Source organism: Methanosarcinales archaeon (assembly GCA_004211975.1). GTDB lineage: Archaea > Halobacteriota > Methanosarcinia > Methanosarcinales > Methanogasteraceae > Methanogaster_D. The sequence continues at coordinate 5,846 of RXIK01000018.1, forward strand.
CCAATGCGAAGATCTGCGCCCGCACTAACCGCTTGTTCTGCGAGATACTGGTCGAATCGCTTTCGATCAAGCACGTCTGCATCGACATCGAACTCTTTGGAGTCGCCGGTCGGCGCAATGAATCGCTGGTATTTTGTCCTGGTTTGGACGCAGCTCGCAGGATAGTGGAAGGTGTCCGGAAGATCTGCGTCCGGCATCAATTCCTCGAGTTCGTCGTGTTTCGGAAGGAAGCCAGCGCACTGCACAGGCACCCCAATCGTCTTTTTCTTCTCAATTAGAATTGTGCTTGCGTCTTCTGCCGCGTATCGTGCCGCAGTTGCGCCGCATGGTCCGGCGCCGATGATCGCGACATTGTAGTGTGGGTCGGGGTCATGGTTCATTTCGGGTCACCTTATGTTTTGTTTTGTTGTATCGCATTGTCACACCTTGCGCCTGCCCTGCCCCCCTAAAATTTCCGAACTTCGCTCGCGTGTTTGTTCCCGGATCAAATTGCCCCATGGTTCTTCCCCCGTATCCGCAACCACAACTCAACAATTTCCTGGTGCCACACCTGCATCGCCCGGATTATCCACAAAGCAGTTAACATAATTCCAAGTAGCACCCCAACACTGTTGTTGTGGCTGAAATGATATGCGTGCAGTGTTTGGGCGATACTAATCAATATTCCAAGAATCCATACGACAATCCCCCATTTCGGGGGTCTTTTGTTCATTCCGCTTGTCATATCCTGTGGTTTTTGCATGGGTGAGTTCCCTTGTCCAGCCTCTTTCGCCTGATGACTTAAACACTTTATGTGCAGGGTAGTCAAAGAACCTGGTTCTGCTGTTTTCTGTGGTTGATGGCAGTCGCCCAACCAGCAGGTTATAACAATCGCGGGTGTCCTTCATTTGTCTTTCGCGCCTCTCTCGCCTTTCTCGTTAAATCAGAGAAACAAGAAAGACGAGATGGCGTAAAGGCTGGAAACCACACGATCCACCGGATCAGTAAAGAGTGAGCTTACATGTTCATACGTTGTTGGTATGCGCCCGCAACAGCCGCGATTATGCGCTTTTGTCACCAGACCTCTACACTGACAACGTACTCGACGACCACAAGTTTCTCGAAATATATTGTGTCACACCAGCCGGTTGAATCATCGGGCGGGTTAGCAGGAAACGTCGCACCAAATTCGCTGCTTAGAAATCGCTTCCAGGAGTCTGCATATTCGCTGTCGACCTTGATTTCCATTTCTCCATTTTCATAGATTTCTGGGGTGTTGAAGAGACTTTCGTTGAATCGTGGGTTGCTGATTGTGATCTGTGCGATGCCGCCGCCGGTAGATTGGGATGAGTCGTTGATTTTGATTAGTGAAAACATGATTTGGTTCTGATCTGACTTGAACATTCGTGGGTTTACAGTCATGAATGATCCGGATCCTTGTTTTGTGATTATGGCGCCGTTTTCGCATGTGATGGAGCCAGTTTCGCTCATGAATTCGATGTGTCCCATTTGTATGTCGTCGTTGAATTGTTCGTTTCCGTCTTTGAATATTTTGAGTGATATGGTGCATGCTGTGGGGTCTGATGCGAGCGTGCCGCCCTTTGCGGTGCCGAGTTTTGTTGTTCTGACTGGTGATTGGTCGAGGGCAACTTTGAGAATGTCTGTGTTGAGGATCATGAATCCTTGTTCTACGCTTTTGAACTGGGTTGCGTCTTTTGTTGATTGTAGTGCTGGTATGCCCGCGGTATAGATTAGTCCGATTGAAAGAATGATGATCCCGAATACGAGCGTGTATCCCAGTACCTCTGAAACGGCGCTGTTTGACTGGATTAATCTGTTTTTATTCATGTTTGTCACCGTGTAACTGTAATCATCCTTACGTATTGTCGAAGCATAGTCGGTGTTTGCCGCTTGCGCTGTGCGTTGCCCCGTTGATCGGGATGGATGCACCGATTCCGTTTATTGTGTATGATATGTTGAGGTCGAGGTCATCCGCATCGATTATTACCTGTTGGTCTGTGGTGTTGGTGGCAGATAGTTTCACCATGTAGGTGTGTCCACCGATTGTGGCTGGCATATCAAGTGGTGTGCTTAGCGTGCCGTTTTCAGGCGCGATCAGGTAGAACATGATTAGCTTGGTTCCGATGTTGTTTCCCACGTCATTGAACTGCTGTGTTGCCGTAATATCGGTCGGAAGATCGAGCAGTATTGAGCCTGATAGCATTATTACTGATAGGAATAGCAGGATTGATACGCTTGATATCATGATGTACTCAAGCGAGTATGATACTGCCCGGTTGTCGTTCAGATTGGTCAGGGTCATGGTCGTTTCTCCCCTTGTTTTAGATCGTGCTGCTGCTCAACTGTTCGGTGTATTTGGTGGTCCCGTCATAGAAGGTGATCTTGATTGTTACGGTGGTGACGTTTAGATTGTTGGATTCTCCTGTGGCGTTTGATGTCGCTGCCGCGTTTTTTGTTGATGTGGTGGTGTTCACTGTTGTTGTCACCAGTTGCCCGTGGTATGCGTACAACCGGGACAGCAGGTCTCCGTAGTTCATCATTGTGTCATTGATCTCGTTGGTGGTGATGTTGTCCTGCATGGCGATTATGTTGACCTCTGTGTAGGTCTCGTCGTGTAGTTCACGGAGTTCGTACATTGGAAACTCAAGTTGCGCCTGTGATGCTTGGTATCCTGACATGAACGAGAGATTCAGGAGCACGATTAACACTACGAGGGATATGCTTATTGTGAATCCGGCAAGAACGATCCATTGTGCTTCTTTGTCCCGTATCATTTATACCACATCTCCAGTCTGACCTCGACAAGGTTCCATAGTTTGATTTTTGGTGACATGCTCGCGTCAGGCATCCGTTTCTCTGCGTCGGACGCGGTGATGTCATTGTCCTGGATCGTGACCAGTCGTGTGGCGGTCACTGAGTTATAGTGGGGCATGACGTTTGTGATGAATCGCTTCTGCATGACATGGGTCTCGTTTCCGCGGATGTAGTAGTATATGCGCAGGCGTGATAGTTTGATATTGCCCTTTGTATCTGAGTGCACCGTGAACGGGATGGTGTAGTTTCCGCCTGATGCGTTGTGTGAGGAGATGTATTTATTTAGGGTGTCTGAGAAGTCGCGGGTTGTCTGTGAGCCGCGATACTCTGTTGCGTGGACGCGGATCATCCAGGTATAATCAAAACTGTTGTTCACGGTTCCGTTGTCGTAATAATAATCGGTTGTGCCATCAGTGCTCTCTGCATACCCGTATGTGCTATTGAGATTGGAGCCGTTGATGCGAAGATGGTTTGTGCCGGTGTGCCATGTGCCGGGGGGTATGGTGATGTTCTGCCACTGCCACGGATCACTTGCGTTTGCATGTATGAATGCGGATCTGACCCACTTGCCGTTGATGTGGATGTCAATGATGCTATCGGTCCCGTTTGCGTAGATGGACAGGAATGATGGTCCGCTTATCTCGTTGTCTATCTTAAAATTCTTGCATAATGCGTCTGTGGTACTGTCTCCGAGCGTGATACTGCCGTTTTCATCATTGCCGTGGTTGATCTCTTCGATATTGTAGTTCCATATTGTGCTGTTATGGACGACGATATATGGTTTGTTTGGATAATATAAAACATGACCATAATAATATAGTGTCTTGCCCTCGCACCATACAACATGGACGTTTCCGGAATCATCGGTCGCTATGGATGGATAGATTGCGGACCCGTCGCCAAGTTTCACTGGCGCACTCCATGCCCCGCCTATATTGTTAGAATAATACACATAGCCCTCATCGACCCATGTGATATGTGCATTAGCACTATAATCAGTAGCTATCGAAAGATCAGATACCGCGCCTATGCACACGACATCTTTCTGGCTCCACGACCCGCCAGCGTTATTTGAATAGTACACGGTTGTGCCGTTTTCCACCCACGCGAGATGTGCGTGATCACCCTGGTCGATTGCCATGGCTGTGCCTGTTGCATTGGTGCTATTACCCACGTGTGCAGGAGCGCCCCAATCACCTGTTGACGTGTTCATGTAGTACACCGTCTTATTCTCGATAAACGCAAGGTGTTTGACGTCACCTGAATCGATGCCAAGTAGCGGACTTGTTGCGTTGACGGTGTTCTTTAGTTGCACGGCGGGAGACCATGTGCCGGAAGTGTCGTTTGAGTAACAGATGGAAGCGTTCTCTATCCAGACGATATGTGGCACGTTTGTAGAGTCAACCGCGATGCTCGGCTGTGATGGTGGTGGACTGATGCTGTCGTTAACTTCGATTGTGCTTGATAGCCACTCGCCATCATAAGTTCTTGAGTAGTGTACTCTATGCTTACTCGCGGGATTCCCTTTGATGAATGCTGCGTGCAGTTCATCATTCCTATCGATTATGAGACTGAGATTGTGGGTGTCCCCGCCGCCTATGCTGATCTTATTTCCATCATCTTCGCCCCAGCCCCCCTTGTTATTAAGATACCATAGTTGTGGTGCGTTTTTGCTGTATGCTATGTGTAGGTACCCATTTGAATCCACAGTGAATGCAACGTCATCCTCCTGCGCAATAGTTACTTCCAGGTCGGTTATGCCAATTGACTCATTGGGAAGCCCGGTCACATCCATATTCGCCATGTATACCTCTGTTGTATTATCCGGAAGCAGAATATGAACCGTGTGGTTTTCATCCCCTGTAAAGTTCAGCGTCTTCTCAAAACTGCCGTCTGAGAACGTGTACAGGTATCCTTTCAGAAGTGTGTCCAGATAAGCGAAGATCACGTTATACTCAACGAAATCCGGAAGCAGCATATCAAGATTCTCGTTTAGTGATGGTGTTGCCTCGATGTGGAGGTTTGTCATATTGATTGCGCCTGATGAGTCCGAGTGCAGCATGAACGGCACCTCATACGTGCCGCTGGTTGCATTATGGCGATCCATCCAGTCATTAAGCGCAGCAGCAAAGTCAGAGGTTTGCTCGCTCGTTATAAACGGCTGTGTGATCGGGAGGACTACGCGGGTCATGTGGGCAGCGCTGCCGTCCCTACCGATAGAAAGTGTTTCTGATACGACGTTGATCGTGATTGTGTTGTCCCCGATATTCCATTCGGTAATATCGCCGGGAAGCATGATGTTATGCCATGTCCAGCTTCCGCCGGTGTCGATTGCGGGGCTGGTTGCATTGACCTCAACATCGTTCACCGAGATTCTGATGTTAGTTGCGTTACTGGTCTTGACATACATCGAAAGAATTGTGTCGGTCGTGATCTCCCGGTAGATCGTGAGCGTCTTGCCAGTGGAATTGCCGGCATGTACCGGTATTTCCCCGGTCATGGCGCCGTCATCGGTCTTTATCACGGTTGTGTACTCCCATATCTTTGTTCCGTTCCCGCTTGCAAGATCGGTTGTATTTCCAACAGCAAGCCACGGCGTCTCAGGAAATTGTGGTGTGTACACATAGACCTTTCCAGCATCGGGCGCGCCGACTGCGATGTCAGGTATCGTGTCATTATTCACATCACCAATACTTGTGATAACGGTGCCAAAACCTGCATCGGTTTTTGATAGGGTCTTTGATCTAATCCCGAGATCGACGTCGTAGAATACATCTGCCGTTGTCTTGTTAGATCTCCCGATGATCACGCCACCGTACCCATCAGAATCAACGTCTCCGGATGTGGATACTGATATTCCGAAGCCGGAACCCGATGCTCCGGTCAGGTTAATGTCAGACTTGTTGTCAAGCAATGATCCGCCGTAGAATATGCACGCACTATCGTTGTCCGGCGCACCAACGACCAGGTCGTCTGCGCCGTCCTTATTCACATCGCCTGCTTGTGCAATCGAGATACCGAAGGAGGAATTATCTGCACCGTGAAACGTTATGTTCACGTCGCTGATCGAGTCGATGATCGATGGCATTAACCCGCCAAAATAAGCGTATACGCTGCTTGAGTTGTTTGCACCAACAGCGATGTCTTGCGTGCCATCACAACTGAGATCAAGGCATGCCACGGAGATGCCGAAGAAATCACTGCTTGTATACGGGTTGTATAGTGCGACGTCCACATCCCCGGCAGAAAGAATCGTACTAAGCGTATTAGCACCATAATACACAAAAACTTTCCCCGCACTCGCCCCCACACCCCGATTCACACCCGGCGCACCCGCGATCACATCATCAACACCATCATCATTCACATCACCACACGCAAGCGAATACCCAAACCAATCACCATCATTACCCATGCTCGCAGCAGGATCACCAATCATAACATCCGGAGCCGCCATCGCAGCACCCCCATAATAGATGTATGCTGCACCAGTATCCACCTGAGTGCTGTCGTTCCTGTGCGCACCAACAATCACATCATCAACACAATCACCATTCACATCCCCACACGCCACCACCCAGCCAAAACGGTCACCAGACACACCCGGATTCATGATCCTAATGTCCGGCGACTCAGTCACCCACACCGCAATGCTGCTATTACCATAGTACACGTACACCACCCCCGAACCAGAGTTGTTTCCGTAAGCCCCAACAACCATGTCAGAAACACCATCACCATTCACATCACCATGCGCAATAGAGCAACCAAAACGATCAGATGCGCCAGACGGCGAGCTTAACTCCAGCGGCAGTGTTTTACCAATAAGCGGGTCGACACAGGGACTGGTATCTAACCTCACCCCCCCTGTGAGCATGACATAAGCACGGCTGACCCTGGCGTTACCCGGTATTAACACCGTGAAGGTATGGTTGTAAATGCAACCTGCAGGAGTTCCGAACTCAAACCGACATGACGTTTGATTAACCCCCGAATTTGACAGTGCAAACTCCACAGTCCCAAAACACGTCGCACCCGCAACCCCGTTCACCCAGCCAACCACCGAATTCTTAAGCGAACTCGTGTAATAATCCCCTTCATCCACAGGCGGCATCTGCGCGTCCAGTATCGCAAGCGCATCCCTACCATACGTCTTAAGCTGAGCATCCACATGAAGCTCGGTCTGCGGCACAGAAAGCGTAACCGCACTCACCACCAGATACACCGTGCCAACCATCAAAAGAGCCGCCGCAAACCCTTCAAGCGTCTGAAGCTGCGCCCGCTCATCACACAACCAACCCCGCACCTGACAAGCATTCCCCACACATAAACCACCCACCAAACTATGGCTCTCCGGTAACTCGCGTTGTAAGTGTCTCGCAGATGGATTGTGATGGCGTGATATTAAGTGCTTAGAGATCACGAATGTCACGAATGAACGAATCTCACGAATGCTGAACCGGAATAAATTCGTGTCATTTGCCCATTCGTGTAATCCGCGATAAAAACTGATATAACCAGATAAAATTCCCGGTAAACTCCTGGAACCAAAGTGCAACGATCTGGATAAATGCGCAACCACTTTACAAGGACCAGTCACTGCAACGCGAGATACCAAAACCCCCAAACTACCCACCCAACTACCCACCCAACTACCCACCCAACTACCCACCCAACTATTCACCAAACTTTTCACAAAAGTTTGATCAAAAACTGCCCTCCGGGTCAAACACCATATTCCACACAAAAACATCCCACAAGCACCCAACAAACTATTCACAAAAGTTTGATCAAAAACTGCCCTCCGGGTCAAACACCATATTCCACACAAAAAGATCCCACAAGCACCCAACAAACTATTCATAAAAGTTTGATCAAAAACCCGCCCATCACATGATGCCACCCCCCGGTTCGAAAATATATGTTCATACAAAAAAACGACCCCCGCCCGGAGGGCAGTTTTTACTCGATTTTTTGTGAAAAAATCGTTTACCATATGCACACCACCAGTTTTGCGGATGGCATCGAGCTATTGGCTGCCGACTTGCCCCAGTTTGATCGGTTGACCCACATGTATGACACGTTGCACCATGCGGCGTTTATTGTGATGTTGTTTGAGTTGCAGAGGTAGCTGTCGATCACGGTTTTGTTGAATGCGTGCCAGCCGGCGACGTAGAGTCCGGAGATGCCGGATTCGTTGTGTTTGTTGATGACTGATATGTTGTTGTGTTTGGTGTTGTTCAGAGTAACATTCACCCGGGCGTCGGCTGTCCGGTTTGCATCGTGGAAGTCGCCTGGTCCAACCCGGATCACGAATGAACTTAGTTCTGGCAGGATTAGGTTGATGCTTGATGTGTTGGTGCTGTCATCAAGATTCATGCGCCGGGCTTCAGAGTCACCCTCAATAGCTACCAGACGCTCCATTTTTTCAACTTCTGTTGTTTTCGGGATCCGGTTACCGATGCAGAGCGCGGGATGTGTGTTGTTTGGTATGAACATGGGCTCTGCGGTTGTGCTGTTCAGATGTTGCAGCGAGATATTATATGCGTAGATCCTGGTGATGTTCAGTCCGAGCCGGTCCCTGATCCAGTTGTGTGTCGTCTGGTTTGTGCATGCCAGGTTCAGCGCTTTTATCTTGTTTTCGCTTAAAACACAGATCTTTCCGCGGTTCATTAGTTCTGAAAAGTTGCTTGGGTTGTGTTTGTTTGCCGCAAGCCCGACTCTGCAGACATTGTCGCGCGAAACATTCTCCCAGTTCGTGCCACCCTGACCGTTGCCGCAGTCATTCCACCACCCGGCGTCCTCCACAAGAATCATGCCTGTGCGGTATGCAACCGGCTGAAGATCTGTGCTCTGGGTCTGGAACGGCGCAAAAATCGAGGGGATCTGCACCATTAAATATGTGAGGGTAAGCATAAATATCACAACTCCTGTCAGGAAGTCAATGCTGCTCTGGGCACCCTCGCTCGAATGCAAACGGCGAACTCCACCACTTTCCCACATCGTGATTATAATATGACCGCGAGACTATTAAATATTTGGGGACCGACTGATAAACACCTCAAACACCCCCTCATTCACACAGCCATGATTGCATGTACCCGGCTTGCCCACGCCTCAAGTTGTACGCGCTCATCACTCCCATGAATCAGGTTTATGTCGGTTTCGGCAAGGTGCATCGCAAGCCTTGCTGCAAGTTCACTGTCAAATCCCTTGTCCTCTGTGACCTTACGCAGCTGCTCTGCAATATCCGCACCGCTTTCACCCATCAGCAGCTTGTCGATCTGTTTTCTTGCCACCTTAAAATCCCCCGCCATCGCTGCATGCAACAGTTGCTCAACATCCTCCGGGGTGTGCTTAAGATTAATCTCATAAATTGTGTTCGCATCGATCGTGTCATGCGCCATGCTTGCGATCTGAAGCGTTATGATCGCGCACGCAATATCACCCTGCGCATAATACGCGATCGCATCAACCCCATCACCAGTGATAGAAACATTCTCGGCTTCCGCTATCAGCCGAACCCGCGAGGCAACCACATCACTGCTTGCACGATCAAAAAACAGGTTCAACCCCCGTGACCGCAACGGCGGTATCAGCCGGGGCAAATGCGTAACAGACAAAACAAACCTACATGTCGCCGAGTATTTCTCCATGATCCGCCTGAGCGCATGCTGCGCATCCGGGCTTAACGCCTCCGCACTATCAATAAACAACATCCGAAAATCAGCACCGATAGAAGCCATACCCGCATACTCGTTGATAACCTCCTTAAACACACCAATCACAGTGTTACGTATCTTTTTCGGATCATCAGTCCCAATAATCCGGGTGAACCGTGGATCAGAAACAAGATATTTCTTGCCCCGATCAAAAAAGTCGGACGCATCAAAAATAGCAAGATTACTCTCCCACTGCTCCCCATAAAGCATCCTCGCCAAAACAAGCACCGCAGACCGCTTCCCCGTGTTCTTTTCACCATACAACACCAGATGCGGGAGATTATTCGATTCAACCAGATGTAACAGGTTAGATTTAATGTGTTCATGCCCAACAATCTCATCAAACGTCTTTGGTCGGTATTTCTCGGTCCAAATCACCGGTTCCATGCTCACCCAAATTGGTCGCGCTGGTATTAAAATGATGGCAGACCATAGAATGACACCACTCGGATCTCGATGGGTAGTGAACTTGACTTCTTCATACCCTCACAAACCGCACCGCATAGTGCAATGCAGAGGGCGGGTTGCCGCGTCTCCGCGGTCTCGGCAGTAAGCAGATATAACCAGAAGAGATTAAAAAGTCTCATAAAGCTTACGATGTGCTATCAGACCTGGATAAGCGTGCGCGATACGATAATTTCGAAAACACCTTCAAAGGTTGGTAGTATCGAGCGGGGATACTGGGTGGGGTGTGAGTGGGTGACAACGCTCTGATATGCTTGTGGTTCTGCAAGCGGTAGCGGGTTGTGGGGATTGGAGACTGTCACGCCATCTGGTTTTGGCATTGTTTTGAAGTTGTTGCCGATTTAAAGCCCCTGTTTGCTGCTTCAGATTTGAACATCTGAAAACCCAGGAGTTCAATCCAACACTACGTAAATTGACAGTTCCATTGGTAACATAAACTTTATATAGAAAGAATACAATACTAAATTGTTGTAACCATAAACAAAACAAAGGAATGACGAAATATGAGTAGAATAAAGAAAAAAGCACTGATAAATGGGGAGGAGACCGAAATCACAATAGATTCAGGTGCGGACATTACATATGCAGATGGAGATTTCGCAAAGAAATTGGGTCTGATCGAAACAGGCGAAACTACACATATTTTGTATGCGGATGGTCGAACAGAGCAAGCAAGGGGTGCCAAAGGAAGGATTTTGATCCCAAATACATGTTGTGATGCTGACGCTAATTTTGCTGTCGTTGATAATAAGAAGCAATCTGGTAATGAAATACTGTTGGGTAACGATTTTATGGAAAACACTGGAATGAAAATTGATTGGACAAAGAAAGAAGAGTACAATGTGGAATGTCCTTGTGGGAAATTCCTTCAAAGAGTGGAAGAAAGTGGAAGTGAAGAAAAAGAAAATCCTTCGTGTTCTCCAGCGACAATTCGATTAATAAAGAATTTGAGAGCGTTGAGGCAGTAGACAGCCTGCTACTATCTATCGGATTCTTTCTTTTAGATACTTACACTGGTGTGGTAACGGCACCAGACACCCGCGTGACTCTTGGCGGTAGAGAATGAAATGGACATCACATCGTGCATGCACAAGCGCAATCGCATCTGATATGGGCTTGCCACAGAAACCGATGACGGAAGGTTGCATTTATCCCGATCAGGTTGGGATGCATAAAGCAAACAAAGGCAATTCTGTTGAAGGTGTGAATATGGATTATCCTCATCATTTTGATACAGATAGCAGAATAAGAAGTTTAATATTACTATTGAGAAAGAAAGTGTTAAATGGAGATAAAATCAATCCGTTTGTTCTGGGGTGCCTCTGTCATTTGATTCAAGATCGTGCTGTACATCCGCATTCAGATTCAAGGTATCAAGATTTTATGGAGGATATGGCGAGATTTAGGATAAAATATGAATGGAGAATGGAATCGCTTCCATTATGGGGTGGCAGCATCCTCTATAATCTTAGTGATGTGCTAACTTTTGATAACCCACACAATCCTGAAGGTGCACTTAAAGAGGGATATCAAAAGAGCTTGGCGATTCTAAGAAGTATATTACAAAATCCCTATTTGCCCGATGGTCTGCAAAAGCGTTATGCTCATTGTGAGTTGTTTTTACGATCCCACAAAAAAACAAGATATGCTTATTGGATGTTTACATATCTTAATCCTTTAGCACCTATTTATTTTGTTTTAGATGTTAATGCCATTTGTAGTAGAGATATTGTAAAAAGATATGGTTACATAAAGAAAAGAACTGTTTCGAAAGGGATCATTTTGATATATGTAACAGTATTTGTTTCTATGATTCATTGCAGTTTTTTGGGGTTGTGGACTTTGTTTTTTTCTTTTGCAGGGATAATGATAACTACAAGGTTCAATGTGCCCGGAGAACTTATTACAAATATGGAATGGTATCTTTTTCCAGGAGAATGTAAACAATAGCCGCAGACGCCGCGATCGCACTGCAACTCACAGCCAACGACAGATGTGACCCAGATATGGATGCCAATGACGAAAGTGAGATAACATCGCTGGATGCGCTCGTGGTTCCGCAAGTGGTGGAGGGGTTGGGTAAACTTATGTGTGCTGGGGGTGATGGCTAACTGCATAGGACGATGTGATCTGCATGGTAGGCGTTGGTATCGTTGTTGGCTTGCCCCGGTGAACTTACTGAAGTGGATGTGAGCTGATGAAATGGTCAGATCTACTTCAAGCGAAGAATGATATAAATGGACGCCTATAATATTACACAAAAATGAATGAAGATCTTGATGTGAAGGTATTTGCTGAAAAGTCGAAGAAGCTAACCTCTAAAAATGATGTAGAACGAAGATTTAAGGTTTTCATCAGTCATAACTCTAAAGATAAGGCAATTGCCTGTCAACTACGGGATCTATTAGTAATCATTCCTGAAATGGATGTAATTTTAGACGACTGTAGTTTTGAAATTGGTGAACCGTTGCCAGAGATAATTGTGGAGGGCATAAAAGAATGTGGTTGTTTCGTTGCATTCTTAACAAAAAATGCAGAAAAGTCTGTTTGGGTCAATCAGGAGATTGGAGTTGCAATTGGTGTAGATATAAAAATAATTCCGATGGTTGAAGAGGGGGTATGTTTAGGATTACTCGAAGGCAGGAAGTATATCAGTCGTGGGTACGGGGAGGCAATCCTGGATGCGTTTTCGACAATCTGTGATCATCAAACGAAATATGAAAATGGGTAGTGAAAAATATATGAAAGAAACAATAGTATACGCTTTATGTAATCGGGGATATGCCAAAAGAAATCAGACGGAGAAATAAAATGCGTGCAATGCGAATCATGTTACTGTTCGCGGTTCTTGTGCTGCTATCAAGCACCGCAGCCTCCACAGCCGGGCCCATGTTTGGGCATGACCCGCAGCATACTGGAGTTGCTGATGCGAGCGTGGAGCCGCCGCTGGAGTTGCTATGGGA
>RXIK01000162.1 GCA_004211975.1 Methanosarcinales archaeon
CCGACATTCGTGCGATTCGTTCATTCGTGCCATTCGTGATCCTTTATGCTGATTTTATCACGAATTTCACGAATGTGCCGAATGCCACGAATTTTAACAGATTGTTTTCTGGCAAGCCCCAAAACCCGGGGGTGGAAAGTGCAGAGATCAAAAAGTCCCTTTGCCTTGAGCCCTGGGTTTATGAGCTCCGACGCCGTATCAACCACCATATTTCTAAAGGAGTGCACATAATGCAGGTCTTACATGCAATCTGGGATGGGGGGCGGCTGCACCTCTGGGCAGAATCCTCTGTGCTGCCGTTAACCGTGCAGCCACGTCGTGGCAGACCGCCAAAGAAAGCAAAGCCAAAGACACATCCGTTCTCACTTTCCGGTAATGTTCTAAGAGAACTGATCACCAGCATATTTAGAGACGCTCCCTCTACAACTGTGACCGGGACATTTCTCCTTCCATCAACCAAAAAAGGTCCGCTGCCATCGCCATGGCTCATCCGGGATGAGGATTGCATCAGCGTGAAGCCGGAATCGTTCTCTGCATGGAATATCGAGACACTGGCGTTTGCGCCGCATCATGCGTTGGATCTGCTGCTTGGTCTGCCGGCTCGTGCACCTCATGGCATAGCCTTTGGCGGAACGCTCGGGTTCTTGATCGAGGCAGCCATATTCTCGCTTGAGCTTATCGCAAGAGAGCAGTTTATGCCAGAAATCAAAGGGAACACGGCGGTCTGGAAGGCGGTGATCAGCGGGGACGACGTGGAACGGGTGCAGACGCTTGCAGAGGCGATGCCTCCGGCGTGCCGGGCATTTGCCCCGCAGGATGATAATGGATCAGAGGCGGCGGCGCAGTCACAATCACAATCACAACCATCAGCGCCATCACCACGAGACCTGATCATGAGCTTCATCGATTCGACTGTTGACGCGTTTGTGCGCAGGAGCCTTGAATCCACATCGTTGCTCCCGCCGCGTCGTGGTCGTCGCCCCGCGGTAACCCCGTTACCGCAGCAGTTCCTGATCGCGCTCTCATCCGGGGATGGTGTGCTCGATGCACCCGCCAAATCGCTGGACGCGTTCTCAGACGAGATTGGGGGCTGGCTCTCAGGGCTCAAGCCATCTGCGCCGGATGTTTTGTTTCGCACCTGTTTCAGGCTTGATTCGCCCCCGGAACGGAGCGATGATCTGGATGGGGATGAAGAGGGTACGGGAAACGGGAGTGGCGAAGAGGGGATGCGAAAGAGGCATGTAAACCGCGATTATGATGTGTGGTCGGTTCGTTTCTTCCTTCAGGCTACTGACGATCCGAGTCTGCTGATCCCGGCGGAGACCGTGTGGAATACACGGTCAAAGACGCCCACATTTCTACAACGGAAGTTTGAGAACCCGCAGGAGCAGTTGCTCGCCGACCTTGGCAGAGCCTCCCGGGTATTTCCCGCGATTGAGGCGAGTCTGGAGGATGCACGTCCGGTGGGGTTTGGCATGTCCACTTCGCAGGCATACGCATTCTTGCGGGAGTCAGCCCCGCTCCTTGAGCAGAACGGCTTCGGCGTCCTCCTCCCACCATGGTGGGAGAAGCCAAGCGCACGCATCGGCGTAAAACTCAAGGTAAAGTCGCAGGCGCAGGAAGGCGGGATTGGTTCGGGGCATTTCAACGTTAAATCCATCATGTCTTACGACTGGGAGGTGGCTATCGGTGACAACACGCTTTCAGAGGAGGAGTTTGCGCATTTAGCCGGTTTAAAGCTCCCGCTGGTTCAGGTGCGTGGAGAATGGGTGGAACTGCGACCCGAAGATATAGATTCCGCAATCAACTTCTTTGAGAAGAAGGAAAGAGCCAGAGAGATCACGCTTGGCGAAGCGATGCGGCTCGGGTTGAGTCTGGGGGATGAAGGCGACGAAACTGGCGCAGATCCTCAGGAGAGCGGGAGAGGTCTCCCTATCGTGGGAATTGAGGCAGAGGGCTGGCTCGAAGAGATGCTGAGCAGATTTTCCGGGGCAGGAGATGGTGGTGATGGTAACGGCGCAAAAATAACGCAGATCACACCGCCAAAAGGCTTTAACGGCACTCTTCGCCCATATCAGGTGAAGGGCATCTCGTGGCTCGCGTATCTCAGCGGGTTCGGGTTCGGCGCATGTCTAGCAGACGATATGGGACTTGGTAAAACGGTTGAACTGATCGCTTTTTTGCTACACGTTCGTGAGAAGGAGGCTGGACAGGAAAAGGTTTTGGATTTGGATTTAAATATAGATCCAACGCTCCTGATCTGTCCGATGTCTGTTGTTGGTAACTGGCAGCGAGAGGTTGAGCGGTTTGCACCGCATCTGCGGGTGATGATCCATCATGGCACTGACCGGCTTGCTGGCAGTGATTTTGCAGATGAGGTGGAAAGAAACGACCTTGTGATCAGCACGTACTCGCTTGCGCATCGCGACGAAGAGGTATTATCACAGGTTAACTGGCAGCACATCGTCCTTGATGAGGCGCAGAACATCAAGAATCCGGGCGCCAAGCAGACACAGGCGATAAAAAGGCTCAAAGCCGGTCAGATGATTGCGCTCACGGGAACGCCTGTCGAGAACCGGCTCTCTGAGCTCTGGTCGATCATGGAGTTCTTAAACAGCGGCTACCTCGGTAGTGCGCGGAGCTTCCGCACGAACTTCGCAATACCGATCGAGAAGTACCGGGACAAGGGACGCGCAGAGGTGTTAAGGCGAATAATTCAGCCATTCGTTCTCAGGCGTATGAAGACCGATCCCACGATCATACAGGATCTACCAGAGAAGATGGAGCTTAAGGTCTACCACAACCTCACAAACGAGCAGGCATCACTTTATGAGGCAGTGGTTGACGAGATGCTTGATAAGATCGATAACTCCGAAGGAATCGAGCGCAAAGGTCTCGTGCTCTCCACACTAACCCGACTGAAGCAGATATGCAATCATCCGGCGCTCTTTCTCCAGGACGGAAGCGCACTCCCGGGGCGATCAGGAAAACTGACGCGTACTGAGGAGATGATTGACGAGGTGCTTGCGGAGGGCGATAAAGCGCTGATCTTCACGCAGTTTGCGGGAATGGGCGCTATGCTGCGCCACCACCTTCAGGAGCGCTTCGATTGTGAGGTGCTATTCCTGCACGGCGGAACATCACGAAAACAGAGGGATGAGATGGTCAGGCGGTTCCAGGAGGATGGGGGTGCACCGCAGCTATTTGTTCTCTCGCTCAAAGCAGGCGGGTTCGGGCTGAACCTCACCGCTGCAAACCATGTTTTTCACTTTGACCGCTGGTGGAACCCTGCTGTCGAGAATCAGGCTACTGACCGGGCTTTTCGCATCGGACAGGAGCGAAATGTCTTTGTCCACAAGTTCGTCTGCATCGGAACACTGGAAGAGCGGATCGACCAGATGCTTGAAGATAAGAAAGAGCTTGCAGATGCAATCGTTGGCGCTGGCGAGGCATGGTTAACCGAGCTTTCCACAAGCGAACTCAAGGACATCTTCACGCTGAGCCGGGATGCGGCGTGTGGCGGGACTGGGGATGGGGCAGGAAGTGATCTGTGATGGGCAGACGGGGCTACTGGGACTATTATCATTACACGCCGGCAAAGCCAAAGGAGGTTGCGGACGGCATAAAAGCAAAGAGCAAGCGGGGTGCAATCGGAGAGACGTGGTGGTCGAAACGGTGGATTGATGTTCTTGAATCCTTCAACATGGGCAAAAGACTGACCCGGGGGAAAGCTTATGCCCGGAAAGGACAGGTTGTCTCAATTGATGTTAGTAAGGGTGCTGTTGATGCAGAGGTGCAGGGCACAGGATCAGAACCATACAAGGTTACAATTGGGCTGAAACCGATCTCTGAGGATAACTGGGCGAGGGTTCTGGATGTCATGGTATCAAAAGCAATATTCGCAGCCAAACTTCTCTCAGGAGAGATGCCAACTGGAATTGAGGATGCTTTTGCCGAGGCAGGCGTCTCGCTCTTCCCGACAAAGAAAAAAGATCTTGAAACGGATTGTTCGTGCCCGGACCACGCAAACCCGTGCAAGCATATTGCAGCAGTCTACTACCTTCTTGCAGAGCGCTTTGACGAGGACCCGTTCCTGATCTTCAAGCTCAGGGGCAGAACAAAGGAGGAAATCAGCAGGACTCTCAGGAGATGGCGTGCACCTGACGCGGGCGCCTCCACAGCGGCTGAGGCTGAGGGGATGGGTGCGGCACCGCGGGCAACATCTGATGAGAGTGTAGAACCGCTTGATTCCTGTCTTGATTGCTTCTGGGAAGTGGGCACCTCACTGGACTCGTTCTCGGTCAAGCCCGCGCCCCCCGCAGTTGTTGCTGCAATCATAAAAGGGCTTGGGGACGCTCCATATAGGGTAGGCGCAGACAATATCAGCGCGTTGCTTGCAAAAGCTTATGAGGTGGCGGGCAGGAGGGCTTTGCAGATGGCGTCCAGCGAATCAGAGCCTGATCCGGAGGATGATGTACATGGCTAAGAAAACAAAGAATAAGAGAGAAACTGAGAAGGAACGGATGGAACGAGAGGAGAGGCTTGTGAGGAAGCGGGAGAAAAAACGGGCAAGAAATCTTGCGAAGAAAGCTGCGGCGGAGGCAGCGGAGATGGCGAAGAAGGTTGGAGGTAAGAAGATAGAAGAATTTGATGTGGATGCCCTCTCTCCAGATATTTTCGAGGATCCTTCGCTGTGGTGGGAGGAATTTAATAAATTTAACTGGGCTTGCGAACTGGAACTGTTTTATGCAACGTTTGAGAAAGCGGGAACGGAGGAGTTCTGGGAAAAGCTGGAACCTTTTGAGGCTGTTATTGAAGTTTTACACAGGTCAACCATAGCTAAGAGAGTGGAGGATGGTGTAAAGTTATTGGAAACTCTTAAGGAGCAGAGACCCAAGCAGTACATGGAATATTTTCAGTATTATGACTGTGACCTTCTCTATTACTATGCCCCACGGAACGAAGATGAGCGGATAGACGAGCTAATTGGGCATTTTGAAAAAGATCCTTCGCGAGACGTGGATAAGCTTTTTGAGGTTCTGGACATCCTCAGAATATATGGCATGGCGGATGGTCTGGATCGGTTGGGCACGGTATCTTATCACAGATTTAAATGTTCGGATAAGATCGTGCCGGATGGAGATGATGAACTTCAACATCTAGCTATTTTCTGTTCTATTCGGAAATATGTAGCTTCACCGGATTATGGGACAAAAGAAGCGGAAGAAGAATTTCACAGGGAGTTAGAGGCACGGGATTTCTGGAGATACGGGACAGAGGAGGAGGCTGACAACAAGTTGCAGACAATGGTGTTGGCACTGCGAGGCGAGACCGGAGGAGACTTGCAGCGGAACGATTTTCTGATATCGGACGATCGTTGTGAGGATAACGTTTTTTTGTTGGGTATGGCGTTTGTACGTTATCTGTACACTGAGAAATCGATTGAGTGGGTGACCGGGGATCTCTTCCGCGAGCTTGTTCTTGACTATTTTGCGAGGGTTTCGGCGCAGAGTGAACCGGAGGTCGAATTCTATTTTAGTTTCTCAAAGGAATATCTTGATAAATATCTGCTGGGCTTTTTCGGGTTCCTCACTTTCAACGATGCAAAAGGAATGGCAGTATTAAAAGCAATGGAATATTTCACATCTTTCCTGCACGAGAGAGATATCTACGATGATCAGGAGTTAAAAGATGTAAAACGCACGATGCAAGAGTTCAAAAAGCCACTAGAAAAGATGTATGAGAAGAAATCATGGAAGTACGGGTTTATGGAGATGTGGGAGTGAATGGTGAACTCGTAACCGGAACAGCAGACCGGATCATCATAATCCCACTAAACGAAGGTGAGATGTAACTACTCAGGTACCTAAAACCACTATCAGGGAACTTCGCTATGCAGGAACTATCCGGGATGTGGTGAATACTATAACCAAACCGGGAATTTAACCGTAGACTAAGGAGGAAGCGGTTACCCGCTCCTCCTCGTCTAAGAACGGTACGTGAGAGTTTCCCCTCATACCGCTCAAGCATCTCATAACCCTTTCAGTGTCGGGCAGCG
>RXIK01000019.1 GCA_004211975.1 Methanosarcinales archaeon
TGAAATTCGTGATAAAATCAGCATAAAGGATCACGAATGGCACGAATGAACGAATCGCACGAATGTCGGGGATGTAGCGTGACATCAGCCAACTTTGCTACTTTATTTTTCGGTAAGCAATTGGTCGCATCACATCCCAACCCCAGCCTTCACTCAGGGCTTGCCAGAAAACACAGAACAGCAATTGGGCGACCAATCAACACACGGAAGTAGTTGTGATTTTCTACTTCTGCGGGCTAACCGGCAGGGGTTTCACGCGCTCCGCCTCTTTATCGCTCTCATAGATGTGCAACGAGTCAGCATAATCAATCAACCGAACGATCCTGCAGTTATTCGGGCGGATCACCTCGCGGTTCAACATGTCGATTATCGCAACGATATTTGCCTGCCACGCCGTATACAGGTCTCTGGATCGCCAGGTCAAATGGACATCCACACCATTCTCAGCCCCTCCAAGGTACCTGATCTGAACGCGCTGCAGGCACGGTGGCGACACACCCCCAAGATCAATCTTAGGATGCCACGTGATCGCCTGATCACGGTTTGACGTGATCCCTACCTTCTTCTGAATCGCAAGACACTCTCGCAGGCGTCTGATCTGATCAAAACCCTCATACATAGCGAGCCGCTCGAAATACAGGTACGAGAACTGTTCCAGCTCCGGCTTTTTAACGTACTCTGACAGGTATTCCCTTGTGAACCCCTGGCAGTACTGGTCAATGTGCTGGAACGGAAACTGCGGGTGCAGCTCACGGCTCTCAATCTGCATTATTGCATTGCCAGTGAGTTCAAAAAGCACGCACGCATCCTTAATCGGCTTTGGCTCGGACAAATCACCGATCGTCACTTGCATCCCGTCACGCAGCACGTGCCGCACCGCCCGCGCCCACGCGTTATGAAAATTGGTTTCAGCTATCAGTATCGCGGGTGGTAATTTCATCAGTGTAATAACCCTGCCTTATGTTGTATCGGTTACATGACTTTCGTCAGCAACCCTAAAAATAGTATCGGTACGTATTTTTGGAAGCCTCGGGCGAGATTTGAACTCGCGACCTAGTGATTACAAATCACTCGCTCTGCCAGCTGAGCCACCGAGGCATCATGCAGGTATAAACTTGGTGCCATAGTATATAATGCCGGCGGCACCGTCTTCACCAAGCTTCCGGAACGTGGGCTTCACCCGCATCCCGATTGTAACCTCCTCCGGATCACATACCACCTGACCGGTCATGCGCGGACCCTCGTCCAGCTCTATGATCGCAAGTGGATACGGGGTTTGCATATCAAAGCCTTCTGATGCCGTGTGGATAATGGTGTATGTAACCACCTCGCCATAGCCCTTGAACCGGTAGTCCTCAATGCTACCCTCCCTGCGGCAGTTCGGACACATCGTTCGCGGAGGAAAATAATACGCCTCACAGGTAGTACAGCGTGTTCCGACCAGATTATACCTGCTGCTGATATGCCTCCAGAATCTTGGTACACTCATAAGATCACCAGTGTAGTATTTCGATTAATCGATACTTAAAGATGCTGATGGTAATCCGGATCGTTCCAATCCTGGAGAGTTTTAGTTTGCTGTCGTCCAGTATCTTAAATCCGGATTGTGGGCAGGTGGAAAAAAAGGGATGGGTGCTAATTATGATCGAAGTCAGACCAGATCACATCCACCTGGCAATCATTGGAATTTCCCATATCACGCGATTATCAGACGTGATGAAATATTTAAAAGGAACAAGTGGGTTATCACTGTTCAAGGTTTTCCCAAAGTTACGCTGACGATTCTGCAAAGGACGAATATGGTCACGAAGCTACTATATCGGAACCGCTGGAGAAGTGAGAAGCATAACAATTAAGGTAACTGCTCAGGTATGGTGATTGGTCGCCCGATTGCGATTCGGTACTTTCTGGTAAGAAAAAAATAACCGCGGAGGGCGCAGAGGAACGCTGAGTGTTTAACCGTTTATTTCCCCTCCGCGTCCCTCTGCGCACTCTGCGGTTAAATTCCCTGTTTGGTTATAGTATTCACCACATCCCGGATGGTTCCTGCATAGTGAAGTCCCTTGATAGTGGTTTTAGGTACCTGAGTAGTTACCAATTAAGAAGCATATCGAGCGAGTGGAACATGACTAAAACCAGCAAAAGGGCGGCATTCATCCCCGCTACAAGTAACGGGGTCTTCTGCCGCGAAGACTATAAAAGGGGGATTCCCATGACACAAAACGTAGTACAAATAAGGATGCCTTAAAAACGGTCTACCGGTATAGAACGACTCGTTGAAGAGGGGTTTTGCAAGAATCGAAGCGAAGTGGTGATAGATGTGGTCATGGCGGGCGCTTGATATCGGAACACGGGGTCCGATCTCGCGGTTGTGTGATTGTGGGGTGAGGGGTAGTGGATTTTGAGATTTGACCGTTGTCATTTTAGTTCCTCTATGACAAGCACATGTAGTTCTTGGTAGAGCGGGTAGCTGAGAACCGTTGACTCGATTTACCGTCGCCCTTTCAGCGCATTCAGTGGAAACAGAAGTGTTGTCATCAGAGCAGCGCCGGTAACTAGAAACAGCCCTGCATAATCGAGATAGCCAAGTATTCCCGCGGCAAGCATTGGCATCACGGTAAACCCTGCATAGGTGTAGGTGTTAAATGCGCCCATTGTCATGCCGCGCTTTTGATTGAGTGTTGCTGCCCCGGTGACCAGTCCGACCAGCGCAAAACCTGATCCTGCGCCCATGATGGTGAGTCCGATTGGGTGGATAACGGTCGTTGCGATGCCTGCGCTTGTTATTGTGATTCCTGTTCGGATCATGCGTTTTTCTGTGATGTGCAGGCGCCCGCAGATTAGTGAGGTTACCATTGACCCGAAATAGACGCCAGTAAGTGCAAGCCCCTGAAGAGATGTGCTTATATCGGTGTATGATGGGAAATAAGCAACAAGAACCCCGGTTCCGCCGAAGAGAACGAAAGAAACTATCCACATCTGAAGGTATTGTGGGTCAAAGAGGACTGTGGATAGTTCGACATGCGGAGCTGTGGGGGTCTGTGTGGGAGCCTGCGACATTGTATCCGGGGCAGGGACTTGTGTTATATGGTCGCGGGCATTTTTTAGCGAGAGCGACATTGCAAGCGCTGGCAGTGCGAGTACACAGAATACCAGTATTCCACCTTTCAAATAATAATCCATGAGTACGGCAGCGGTGCCAACGCCTATGGCAAGCCCGGAATTAAGCAAAAAATTAAACTCCCCTATGTAACGTTTTGATCCCTTGAACCTGATCAGCATTGAGAATGCCGCTGGAAAGAACGCACTGCATGCGCAGCCCTCTATGAAACGCGCAGAGATAAGTAAGGCAGGATCATCGAAATAGAGAAGCATCGCTCCGGATATAAGCGTAAGAATAATGCTAAGCGAGATAAACGGCGGACTTCCATATCTGTCCGAAAGCATCCCGAGCGGGATCATCATAATGAGTGCCCCGGCAAAATACGCAGAGAATAGCATGCTCTGTGTTATCGTATCTCCCCTCGAAAGAACGGGCAGGATTGGTATGACGGTGTCTGAGAGTCCCATGATCACAAAGACCGACAGATACAGACATGCACGCACCCTGTTCATGATTTTAAGCACTTGAATCGGAAATGTTTTCTTTTACCCGTTCCAGAAGACTGAATATCTACCGGTATGTCCCTGGAACTCCAAGATTTCTCGAAGTTACGATTTCATCTCCGAGATCGATGGTTCTGTTGATGAGTGTGAACAGGATCATAGAAACCGCGTAAAAATTCCTTATGTCGTCAAGATCACTCAGGTCTTTTGGTTCGATCTTCTCCAGATCATCCAAATATCTGTAAATATCACTCATGATCTTTGTTAACTGCTCTAAATCAAACATATCATACCCCAAGCACCCGTTTGGTTCTTCTCGCTATGTGTGGTTTGAAATCGAGGTATTCCTTTATGGTTGCAACTATTATTCGATGCAGTCTGAGATCATCTCGTAAAAAGAGTGATTCCCCCTCCTTCAGGACTCTGAACCGCATGGTGAGTGGCAGATCGTGAAATATCGACAGATCAATTTTTTCGGATGAACTACTCAGTATTGCGTCCCGGTCCGCATCTGCACCAGTAATCACGCAGATGTCTATGTCAGAAAATGGTTTTTCTCTGCCTCTTGCATAAGAGCCGAATAGGTGGATCGAGACCACACCGCGATTCTCCTTGATGGGTTCGACTATTTTATCGATCTCTTGTGCGCTGTTCATATCTTCAGTATTTGGATCAAAACCCTAAATACATGCTGGCACGATTTCTGACATGCATGGAAACCAGCACATCTGCCCAGTGGGAAAAGTTTTTTAACCGGTATTATCTTGGAGATATTATTGCTCTGGCGAACGAATACCCTGAAAATCGCAGTCTGTACATTGATTTCATAAACATCGAGAAATTTGATTCGGATCTGGCAGAAGAGCTTCTGATACATCCTGACCGGGTTCTTGGCGTTGCAGAGGATGCATTGCAGAGTTTGGACCTCCCGATTGACAAGACACTGTCAGATGTGCATCTGCGGATCATGGATATCCCGCAAACGGTGAATATACGTGACCTGCGCAGCGAGCACATATCAAAGCTGATCGCGATCGACGGGCTTGTGCGCATGGCAACCGAGGTGCGCCCGAGGATACGGGTTGCAGCATTCGAATGCGGCGGATGCGGGGAGACCATGTTCATGACCCAGCCAAGCGGAAGATTCATAGAGCCATACATCTGTAAAAATACTGAGTGTGGAAGAAAAGGGTCGTTTAAGGTGAATCTCACCGAATCCGAGTTTGTGGACGCGCAAAAACTGCGTGTGCAGGAGTCACCTGAGGATCTGCGCGGGGGCGAGCAGCCACAGACTCTTGACATTAACATTGAGGATGATATTGCCGGGATTGTGTCGCCGGGCGGTCGCGTGGTCATCACCGGGATCCTGCGATCATACCAGCGGATCACCAGAGAGGGTAAAAGCACGTTCTTTGACATCATACTCGACACGGTTTCAATCGAAATGCGTGACAAAGAGTTTAAAGAGATCGATATCACTCCTGAAGAGGAAGACGAGATCATCGAGCTGAGCAAAGACCCTGAGATCTACAAAACATTTGTTAAATCGATTGCGCCCTCGATTTATGGATATGAAGATGTTAAAGAAGCGCTTGCGCTCCAGTTGATGTCCGGCATTCCAAAGAACCTTCCTGATGGGGCAAGGATTCGCGGGGACGTGCATGTGCTGCTTGTTGGCGACCCGGGGATTGCTAAGTCTCAATTGCTGCGATACATCGTTAAACTGGCTCCGCGGGGGATATATACGAGTGGGCGGAGTTCGAGCGCTGCGGGTTTGTGTGTTGCACCTGACACACGGATACAGACGTCGGATGGGTTTTTCAGAATCGGGGAGTTTGTTGAGGCGCGTATGCCGAATCCAGTCCAGGTGGAGAACGGAATATGGAAATGTGACTGCAACAGTGTCTCCATGTCAACCGTGGATTCCAATCATACCATCTCAGAAAAACCGCTTGAGGCGGTATGGCGACTCCGCGCACCAGGCACCATGGTGCGAATCGAAACAGATAGCGGCAGATCGATAACCGCAACACCAGCCACCCCGTTTCCAGTGATGACAGATCACGGCATCGGGTGGGTCAGATCTGTGGACCTGACAGACCAGCATCACCTTGTAACACCGCGTCTCCTGCCCGAGAACAGTGAAGTCCCGTGCACAATCGAATTATTTGAAAGCAACTGCACCGTTGGGGGTGCGTCCGGGCTGATCACCGAAATCGTGTCGCGGCTAAAGGAAAAATACGGGACCATTCGGAAGGCGGCATCTTCGATTGGTGTATCCGAGGGTCATCTGTATTATAACTGGATCAACGAAGACGCACGCGGCAATCCTGATCTCAGAACGCTTATACGGCTTGCTGAGCAGACCGGAATCGAGTTTGGCGATGTCGCGCAGAGTTGCTGCTGGTTTTCGCAACATCACGGACACCGGATAACGCTACCTGTCAAGCCGGGTGAGGATTTCATGTACTTTGTCGGTCTCATCGCTGGCGATGGTTCCATCAGCAAATCAAGGCACACGACCGGATACGGAGGGTACAGCATACGATTCAGCAACTCTGATGAGTGCATCCTCAAAAGATACACATCGATAATCACAAAACTATTTGACGTGAACTATGGGGTGTCCCGCGGCAGCAATGTCCGCCCGCCCGATATCCGGTTCGGATCAAAAATCATTGCTGAGATTCTTCAGACTCTTGGCGTCCCCACCGCTCCAAAATCGTCCAGGATTTCTATCCCTAACGTCGTGCTGAATCTGCCGAACAACCTGATCGCCGCATACCTGCGCGGACTCTTTGACACTGATGGATCGTGCACCGCACGGAAGAGCGGTTCATCGAGTATACAGCTATATACCACAAGCAAAGAATTATCTGAAGGAGTTCAACTTGCACTGCTCAAATTTGGGATTATCGGGCGGATACGCACCCGTCCACGCGATGGAGCCACATCATCATTCGTGGTGGATGGCGATGTCAGGACCATAACCACATCCAGCGATATATATGTGATAACGATCTATGGCAAGGAAAATCTAGCACGGTACCACAACCGGATCGGTTTTGAGCACCCTATAAAACACGATAATCTGGCGAAGATATTAGAATCGTACGCCCCCGGGTCTCACAGCACGAATGTGGATCTGGTTCCAAATGTAGGGTCCCGGATCAAAGCTATCCGGCAGCACTTCGGTCTACCAACAACGATTTATTCTAACCATGACAATACTACCACGGTTGGTGGTGCAATAGCGGCCGAGCGCGGAGCATACCTACCGACACCGCAGCACCTGCAATCGCTCCTGCTATGTATCAAAGAACAGATTGAAGCAGATGATTGGCAGGGAATAAGAGTCCTGCTCCCCCCTACTCTCCGCGAATCAATCAGAGAACTGCTCCACAAAAATATAACCAACCCGCAACTGGCGCAGGCACTGAATATACCTAAAACCACGTCTGCAGAGTATTTCTACCGTCTGACGCGGGATACTATAGTTCCATATCGTGTGCTGATGCGATTTTCCGACCTCATCCAAAAATTCGATCATGCTACCGCAGGTGCGATTCGTGAGTCAATATCCAGTATTGTAGCAAAGGAACCGGTGATAAAAGACGAACTTGATTCTCTGTTGCGGTTGGCAACCGGGGATGTGTTCTTTGATAAGGTTAAGTCAATCAAAGAGATCAGCGACCATGGTTATGAGTATGTGTATGACCTGACCATATCTGGCACGCATAATTTTGTTGCAAATTCGCTGCTCGCGCACAACACTGCCGCAGCTGTCCGCGACGAATTCGGCGATGGCAGGTGGACTCTTGAGGCGGGCGCACTTGTGCTTGCTGATCAGGGCATAGCAGCGGTTGATGAGATGGATAAGATGCGGGCGGAGGATAGGAGCGCGATCCATGAGGCGATGGAGCAGCAATCATATCATCCATCCACCGAGATCCTCTTTTCAGATGGTGCAAGAGTCAGGATTGGGGAGTTTGTTGATGTGCTTATTGAAGATAACAGGGATAAGATCGTGGACGGGGTTGATTGTGAGATTTTGCCGTTTGATGCGGTCAGTGATCTTGCTATCGCCGGGACCGAGATACTAACACTTAATTCGGATAATACTATATATCAAACACCAATCAACCGTGTCAGCCGACACAAGGCACCAGACCACTTCACACAGGTCACATATTCAAACGGAAGAAGCATCACCGTCACCCCCGAACACCCTGTTTATGTTGTGCAAAACGGCGAGATAACAACCGTGCAGGCAGACGCTGTCAAATGCGGGATGTTTGCACCCATCCCAACTAAATATCCACTCGCCAATTCCGAGGTCCCATTACAAATCCCGGATTCATATAAACACACACAAAGCCACCATCACAAGGAGATATCATTCCCAACGCGTCTTAACCGTGATCTAAGCAAACTGCTTGGCTATATTGTGAGCGAGGGGCATGTACATCATTCAGAGAAGACCGGTGTTGCCGAGATCACGGTTTCAAACACTGATCAATACCTCATAAACGATGTGGACGCTCTGATACAGAGAACATTCAACACCACAACACAGGTCCAGAATCAACCACCCAGTGCAAGAAAACAAGAGACAAGGGACTTATACACAGTCAGATGTGCATCAGTCCTTCTGTATGACTACATGAAACTAAATTTCATGGGTGTAACTGTTAAATCACATGAAAAACGAATCCCGAATTCGATCTTCGCATCAAAAGAGGATATCAGGATAGAATTTTTAGTCGGTGCGTTCAGAGCTAATGGTTTTTACGATTCCAGGCGGTTTGGATACACGACAAATTCAATCGGTCTCGCAAACGATTATTCTGATTTGTTGCTCTGTCTGGGCATCTATTCATGCATCACACCACCTGCTGAATACGGGTCAAACAGGGAAGGTAAAACGAAAAGCAAGTATAACGTGGTGGTCTCAGGATACAGCAGCCAACAAAAGTTTTACGACACCATCGGGAAACACGACTCAAGACATAAAAGAATAAAGAAGCTCGCATCCGTGAACGAAAGTAAACTAAACGAACATAACTGCGTGCCTGCCAGCATCGCAATCCGGATAAGAGAACTATCTAACTATTGCAGGTTGAATACGGGTTATATATACAAGACCATCGCGAACAATAATGGGATTCCCAGGAAAGTCGCTCTGAAATATTTAAACCGGGTTGAATCGTATCTGTCCGACATCCAGCCACACAACATCGATGAGATGGTAGACACGCGGGAAATACGAGAGAAATACAGAATTCCCCTACACCAGATCGCTAAGCGGATGGGTCTTTCAGATTCGATGGTGCCATATATCGAAAGAAACCCCTCAACAAAGAACGCCCCGCAACTGCTGAAACATGTCAGGTATATCGCTAAAGCGAAGCTCGAAGCAACCACCGGCACGATCAAAGACATAAAAAAGATCGTTGAGTCTGACATCCGGTTTGCGACGGTTAAATCGGTCTCAGCAGTCGAAAACGATGGATGTGACTGGGTTTACGATGTCACAGTTGAGCCGGATCATACGTTCGTGAGCAATGGGTTAATCCTCCACAACACCGTGAGTATCGCGAAAGCAGGCATCATGGCAACTCTAAAATCAAGATGCTCACTGCTTGGTGCGGCAAATCCAAAATACGGTAGATTTGATCCTTATGAGGGGATCGCGCAACAGATCCAGATGGCGCCCGCACTCATGTCCAGATTCGACCTGATCTTCGTGCTCAAGGATGAGCCTGACATCGCCAGAGACACTGCGATCGCAACCCATATTCTTGGTGCGCACCACGCAGGCGAGATGCACGCGCACAAAACACACATCTCTGGCAGTGGCATCACCGACACGGACATCAATAGCGCGATGGAGATCATTAATCCCAAAATCATGCCCAACATCCTCCGAAAGTACATCGCGTATGCGAAAAAGGAGATTTATCCGATCATGGATGATGTGGCACAGGATCAACTGATCGAGTTTTACCTGGGGTTAAGGCGGCAGGGCGAGGACCGGGATTCGCCTGTGCCGGTCACTGCAAGGCAGCTTGAGGCGCTGGTGCGGTTGTGTGAGGCGAGTGCGCGGATCAGACTTAGCAACGAGATCACAACAGATGACTCGCAGCGCGTGATCCGGGTGGTTGAGAGCTGTCTGCGGCAGGTTGCTTTCGACGCCGAGACCGGTAAGTTTGATGTTGACATCCTGACCACCGGCGTGAGCAAGAGCCAGCGCGACAAGATCAAGACGCTGCGCAACATCATCCGGGAGGTCGGGGCAGAGCATAGTGGCATGGCTCCAACGGAAGAGGTCTTTGCAAGAGCGGCAGAGCAGGGATTTGAGAAAGAGTATGTGGACGAGTTGATCAAGCGGCTCAAGACGCAGGGTGAGTTGTACGAGCCTACACCGGAGCATGTCCGGTTGACCGGCTGACCGGTTAGCTGGCTGACTGACTTCTGGTGGTAATTCGGGGGGACTGTCGCAAAAGAACCAGGGGGGTCAAGTCCAACCGCCTTACACATATCGTTTATGTTTAGCTGAGTGTAACGCCACGGGAGTAACACAAAAATCTTGTGGAGATCAGTGTAATCTCGTGGTTAGCTATACCTGCGCAACATATCTGCAATATCAAATAACATCCGTGTAATTCGTACAATCCGTGTTTTGTTTATGGTGTTTCCCGTAAAAAATGATAGAATCTGTAGAAGAGATCGCAGACGGCACGAATAATAAATCGCATGAATGTGGGTGTTGTGGGGTGATATTGGAAGGCTCTAATACCTTATTTCCAGAGCACTTAGTGATATCAGGGTTTCAGCGTGTAAATTACCAGTAACATCAAGTAAAAACAGTTAAAGGGGGGGGGTTTTGTGCGAGCGGGCGTGTGGGGAGTGGGGAGTGGGGGTTAGTGTGGTAAAAAGAGTTTGGAAACCCGCTCACACGAATACCACTACCATGTGAGAGTATTTAAGCATTCCGGTTCAATAATTATATAATTAAAAATTATATATTAACAGCCAGAATAAACCACACCCCACAGCACTCCGCCAGAACAACAACTGACCCACGCACTTAGGGCACTTTCCAGTCAGAATCCATCATTAATCGCGTTCAAGGAATATAACGCGGCTACACATACCATGACCAGGCGGCTCGACACAGCTCAAAATCATCTCACGCGCTTGCACACCTGCACCTCACAACCAAGCATTTCTGCCGCATCGCTCACATGCTTGCATCGCGCGTCAAGCGCGATTTGGTCATTCAACAACACATTCTCAAAGATACCGATCACCCGCGCCACATCATCAGGCGCAGGACCTCCGCTAACATGCGCGCGTATCCCTGCCACCGGATCAAGCGCACCCGATATCACCTGCTCATCAAGACCCAAACCACTCAGCCGCCTGCCAATCATAGACAAAGAAATCTCGTCGATCATCTCAAGCGATGGCGCAGCATCCATCCGCGCAAGCGTGCCCACGATCTGGTGCGCCGTCCTGAACGGAATCCCGCATCTTCGCACCAGCGCATCAGCAAGTTCGGTTGCCATAGCAAACCCGGTAGTTGCCTGCCGCGCAAGACTCTCTTCATGCACAGTCACAGTGTCGATCATGCCCGCAGTCATACGGACACTTGCAAGCGCGCAGGTAACCGCGCTCCATAGATGCGGAGTTGCCTCCTGCAGGTCACGGTTATAACTCTGCGGAAGCGCCCTTGTGATCGTGAGTATACCGACCAACGCAGCAACCGAGCTGCCCGTTTTCCCGCGTATCAGCTCTGCAACATCAGGATTCTTCTTCTGCGGCATGATCGATGACGTGGATGCATATCGGTCATCAATGGTTACGAAATCAAACTCGGACGACGACCACAGGACCAGTTCTGCTGCGATGCGGCTGAGATTAGTCATAAGGTTTGCGAACGCCGATGCAGACTCAATCATAAAGTCACGTGCGCTCACAGCGTCCATCGAGTTCTCAATTATACAGTCAAACCCGAGAAGCTCACATGTCCGCGCCCGATTCACCTGAAACCCGGTGCCAGCAAATGCAGCCGCGCCAAGCGGACTCTCGTTCGTGCGAACATACGCATCAGACAGCCTACCATAATCCCGCCCAAGCGCGCCTGCATGAGCAAGCAGATGATGCGCAAGCGTGGTCGGCTGCGCGTGCTGTGTGTGCGTATACCCCGGCATCAGCGTCTCGATATGCACCTTTGCGTGCGCGATCAAAATTCCCCTGAGACTAATTAGTTCGCGCATCACGCGCAGCAACTCATCACGCAAGCGTAGCCTGATGCAGGTGGCAACCTCGTCGTTTCGACTGCGCCCGGTGTGCATGCGCCCGCCCAGGTCCTCGCTGACCATGCCAATGAGCTTTGACTCGATAGCGGCATGTATGTCCTCTTCCAAAGGCAACTCACCGATACCACCATCCTGTATCGTATCCAGTGCCAATAGTATACGGGAACAGACCTCGCCCGTGATAATACCTTCTTCTGCCAGCATCACGAGGTGCGCACGATCAACCGCAATATCTGACTCAAATATCCACTCATCAACATCTATTGAGGACGTGAACGCAAGAACATCGGCTGGCTGTGTGGAAAGACGTGCTTTGCGCAGAATATCACCCATACCCCAGGTTACGCTAACAACGATATAAAACCATGCGCCGGTCGGGAATCGAACCCGAGTTCGAGCGTTGGCAACGCCCGGTGATAACCGCTACACTACCGGTGCACACGCAGATGCCGTGACCCGGATTTGAACCGGGGACAACTGCCTCTTCAGGGCAGCGCTCTCCCGGACTGAGCTATCACGGCACAGACATCCGTTGGTATGGATGCCATTTAAAACCATCGAAGCACGACCCCGGGATCGGGACATGTTTCGATGGCATGAATGGGCCCACTGCGATTCGAACGCAGGACCTCACGGTTATCAGCCGTGCGCTCCACCTGGCTAAGCTATGGGCCCGTCGGTAAGATCAGGTGAACTTGTATGTATTTTAACATTTCCCTGCCAGAGTGGTTTGACCATCACATTCACAAGACCGCGCCCAGTGTCCTGCCGCGCCCCCTTGCACCCCTGCAAAACGCATAACATAAGATACAGAAGCCCCGATAACAGGACATGACACCAGGACGCGGTAAACTCTACATCGTTGGCATCGGTCCCGGGCACCCGGACCTGATGACCGTCGCAGCACAGAAAGCAATCGCCGAATCGCGCTACATCATCGGTAACGCCACATACCTTGACCAGATCCAATCGTTGCTCGCGGATCAAACAATCATAACCAGCAGCATGGGAAAGGAGGTCGCCAGAGCCAGCGAAGCGCTGGAGCTGGCATCAGGCAAAGACATCGTATCCATCATAAGCGGTGGCGATGCCGGAATATATGGCATGGCAGGGATCGTTCTTGAAATCGCAGATAAAACAGATATGGATGTTGAGATCGTGGTTGTTCCCGGAGTAACCGCTGCAAACGCGGCAGCAAGCATTCTCGGATCTCCTATCACTGGCGATTTTGCAGTTATCAGTCTGAGCGACCTACTGACACCGTGGGAGGATATTGAGCGCAGACTGTCGAGCGCGGCAGCCGCAGACTTTGTGATTGCGCTGTACAACCCAAAGAGCCGAGGCAGGAACACCAACTTTATCAGAGCCATCGAGATTATCAGGAAACAACGGCAAGGGTCGGTGCCGGTTGGGATCGTTAAAGACGCGTTCAGGGATGGTGAAAGCGCGGTTTTAACCACGCTTGAAGATGTTCTCGATTTCGATGACTTTGTTGACATGCATGCCATCATAATCATCGGCAACAGCGAGTCGAAATTAAGCGGCAGCCGGATCATAACGCCAAGGGGATATCACCGGAAGTACGAGTACTGAAGAGTGCCGGCAAACCGCTTAACCCTTATCTTGAAGACACAAGAGCGCTGATCACATCTCGATCGCGTTTTATCATTTTCAGTTGGTCTGCCGGTCCGATCATGGTTAGCCGGGGTCCAATGCCCGGTTTCTTGAGCAGTTTACCGAGCCATGACTGGCTTGCACCACTAGGATAGCTCTCAATCTCGATTCCGGAGAACTCCCCCGGGGTTATCTTCGTCATCGTTGCCTCGATTAACTTGGTCTCCTCTTGCGGAGTTAGTCCGCTCTCAAGAACGATTATCTTCCCGCTTTCCACGCCATCAAGGATCATGCGTATCTTTTCCACCACTGTGAGCCGATCAAGCTTCTCTTTTGAGATCATGTCAAGTTGTATGCCCTTCATCTGATCACCTGAAATGGTCTGCGATTTTTCCGTACAGTATGTCAATGTTGTCCCCATTTAATGCGGATATCGGCACCATTGGATGCTGCGGAAAAGCGCTCTTGATGCGTGACGGGGCTGAGTTTTCAAGGTCGATCTTGTTTGCCGCAATCAACAGCGGAAGATTGCGCGCTTCCATATTACCAATTACGGTGACGTTCACCTGTGTGAACGGATCTTCAGTTGCATCCATCACCAGGATCACGCCTTCGAGGTCATCAAGCCATCTGACCGCCTCAATTACCCCCTCAGTCGCCTCTTTTGCACGGCGCCTGGATTCATCCTCGTTAAGACCCGATCTCATAAAATCCTGAAAATCAATCTTTGTCGCAAGTCCGGGAGTGTCCACAATATCCAGTGTGATCGATGAATTGTCCGATTTGATTGTTACGCCTTCTCTGCGGTGCGCCCGCCGGGTCTCGTGCGGGATATTTGAGACCGAGCCAACCACATCACCGGTGAAGTCTCGCACGATCTTGTTTGCAAGCGTGGTTTTCCCTGCGTTCGGCGGACCATATATTCCAATGCGCCGCGTTTTCCCACGATTGAACATTCTATTTAGTGCCGCAGAAAAGTTACTCCTGATTCGTTTTATGATACCCATTACAACCACCGTGATTATGCATAATGTAATAACTATTGATTAGTATAAAGGTTTGTCGGATGGTGCCATTTGTTAACATTCAATATGTATCTCTTCAGCATTCTTCTGTATTGAAATTGCGTCCTTAAGGCTCAATTTCCCGGTAGCAACCCTTTCTGCAAGGACTCGTGAAATCGTGAGTTCACCCTCGCTTTGCTCCCTGCTATGATCCTGAATCAATCGGATCTCCCCGGTTGTTGGAGTTATTGACTGCTGACCAACCAAAAATCCTTTAAGATGCGCAATCTTGATTGCAGCACGTATATCAAGATCTCTGCCACCTGTTGGCGTGGTCCCGGTCTCATCCACCAGTTCTATGCGCACACCAAGTTTCAGCAGCGAATTAATTAGCTGCGTCCTGATCAGACGTGCACCATGCCCAATCCGAATGTTAACGCTCCTCGCAGGTATTGATTTTATGATTCGATCCACGGTTCGATAAACCTCCACCGCAGGAACGCAATGAGTTGAAAGCACAACGCTCCCGGCAACCGCCACAACACCGGTGTGCTCGCCCGGATCAATCTCTATCATGATGGCAGCATCCCCAATATCAAGCAGCTTTAACATTGCACAGTCCGCTATCATGTCCACAGGGTCCGCGGGGTCTGCGATAACTATGTGACCACGATCAAAACCAACCCTGCCCGATTCAGGCAGAGTGGTGATCACCACGCCCACGTACACCGGTATCGGTTCGCCAACCTCAAACGTCGCAATCCGAATGTTCCTCGACCGCATCTCAGGTATGATCAACTGGTGCAACGAGAAATCCCCTGTGACCAGTGCAATCTGCTTGATCAGAGCACCTCCGCAAGTGTGATGTCTTGCGCGGGGTACAAGAATGTATCGCGCACAGGGCTGTGGGCCAGGAACCCTTAGGTTTTACTCTTCTGTCGCAGGTACCGGGAATGGATGTACCAGGCAAAAACCCAGGCACATGACCCGCTTGCGTCAAAACCACCGCCCTCGCTGTTTGTGACGCGACAGTCCTGTTAACTTCGACTTAATTCGCAGCCATGAAAAAGTGTTTTAAGGGTGGCTGTGACGTACATGACATGCAACCTGACGATGATGCCACAGAGAAGGTACTAATCCTTCCACTTGGCGAGGAATCAAAGAAAGTCACAAAAGTGCTCTCAAACGATTCCGCACGACAAATGCTCGAACTGCTCGTAGATAAGCCACTGTCAGCATCAGATGTCTCCGAAGAACTTGGGGTGCCACTCACAACCGTTAAATACAATCTGGATGCGCTGATCGGAGCAGGGCTCATCAAGGTGAAAGAAACGAAATGGAGTGTTAAAGGGAGAAAAATTAAGATTTACGCACCAATACGCAAGTTAATCGTTGTTGTACCAGATAAAACAGATAGAGATTCAGTCACCGACATTCTACAGAAATATCTTGTTGTGCTAGCTGGCGCGGCAGGAATAGCAGCAATCATTGAGTGGTGGTGCCAGCCAACACTCAGAGGAACACAGGACATGTTTGTAGATATGGCGATGGAACCTGGCAGATCAAGTGTTCCGGTACCAGTGCCCACAGCATCACCTGCACCGCTGATGAAAGGGGGTTCGCAGTTCACACCCGAGGGTATGGCAGCTTCAGCCAATGCCACCGAAGCAGCTTCTACCGTGCCGGATGCTGTCGAAGCCGGTGCAACGGCAGCCATTACGCCCCCACCAGCCAACATGCTGCCGATAACAGAATCAACGCCTATAACATCACCAATACCAGGAGGTGCTGATATGGGCGCATCATCAATTGACTTCTCACAGGTTCTCGGCACCCACCCGGGCGTATGGTTCTTACTTGGATGTGTGTCTGTGATCATGATCCTTGTGCTGCTCGAATACCGCAAGGGTGGCGGGCGCCACAGAAAATAAAATCCGGAGAGGGGCACGATGGCACTGACAAACCCCATCTACAGGGTGTTTTTATATGGCATCTGTACCTTGCAACGACAGTGAACCAAAACTTGAAGGACCACCATTTATCAGGAAATTTATCCGGTTCTGCAAGTTTTAACACGCATAGACAAATCACACGAATTTATTCTGGTTCAACATCCATAAATCCGTTTTAACAGGTCATTAGTGATCTCTGCGTCCACAACACCTCACAACCACAATTTTATCCACCGGATGATTCCGCTTGCAAAGCACCAGAGAACCTGAAGTTTCTCGGGGGGGGGGGCGCCACCCATACCAACAGAACTCACGATCAGCCAATAATCTTAATCACCACCAAACAAACAAAATCACTAACCAAAAACACAACAAGCCATGACTCCAGAAACCACCACCAAAACCAAATTCGGAATATACGGCGGGCAGTTCATCCCCGAGACACTGATGCCCGCAATAGAAGAACTAACCGCAGGATACGAGAAGTACAAGAACGATCCGGAATTCAACGCCGAGCTTAACCGCTACCTTGCAGATTTCG
This sequence comes from Methanosarcinales archaeon, assembly GCA_004211975.1. Taxonomy (GTDB): domain Archaea; phylum Halobacteriota; class Methanosarcinia; order Methanosarcinales; family Methanogasteraceae; genus Methanogaster_D. Next base: position 17,042 of record RXIK01000019.1, read on the forward strand.
CGGGAAGACCAACACCACTCTACCACGCAAAACGCCTGAGCAAGGCGTACGGCATCAAAATCTACATCAAAAGAGAAGACCTCGTGCACGGCGGCGCACACAAGCTAAACAACACAATAGGACAAGCCCTGCTCGCAAAACACATGGGCAAAACCCGAATCATCGCAGAAACCGGCGCAGGACAACATGGCACAGCCGTTGCGATGGCAGGCGCAAACCTTGGAATTAAAACCGTGGTCTACATGGGCGCAGTTGACATGGAACGCCAGCGAATGAACGTATACCGAATGCACCTTCTCGGAACCGAGGTCATCCCGGTAGAATCAGGATCAAAAACACTCAAGGACGCAATCAATGAGTCACTTCGTGACTGGGTCACAAACGTGGGAGACACATACTACATCATCGGCTCAGTCGTAGGTCCACACCCATACCCCACAATCGTCAGAGACTTTCAAATGGTGGTCGGAAAAGAAGCAAAAGAACAGATCATGCAAGTAGAAGGAAAACTCCCCGACTCAATTGTTGCATGCGCAGGCGGAGGCAGCAACGCAATCGGAATATTCTACCCATTCCTGAACAACCGAGATGTCGACCTCTTCGCAGTCGAAGCAGGAGGCAGCAACCTCAAAGTCACCGAAAAAACCGCGTACCACTCAGCCTCACTCTCAACAGGCGAACTCGGATCCCTCCACGGCGCAATAACAAAAATCCTGCAAAACAAATACGGACAAATCCTTGAATCATCATCAATCGCAGCAGGACTCGACTACGCCGGCGTCGGACCCGAACTTGCACATCTCGCCGACATAGGGCGAATCAAACCACGCAACGTGAACGACGACGAAACACTCGACGCATTCTTCGATCTCTCAAGACTTGAAGGCATCATCCCCGCACTCGAATCCGCACACGCAGTTGCATACGTGAAAAAAGCAGCTGAAACCGGCGAACTCGGAGATACTGTTATGATCAACCTATCAGGCAGAGGCGACAAGGACGT
>RXIK01000226.1 GCA_004211975.1 Methanosarcinales archaeon
TGCTGAAATCTGTTTCTGTCGGGGAAATTGCGGAGTACCTTGGAAGCGAGATCCTGATCCGGGATGATATGCGCAGGGTCCTTGTGGAGCATTTCTTTGTTGGTGCAATGGAAGCAAACGCGGCTCTCAGGTATTTCAGGCGTGTGAAAAGCTTTGCACTGATCACAGGCGGCGGTCGGTCGGATATTCAGATGGCTGCACTTGAAGCAGGCGTAAAGTGCATCATACTAACCGGTGGCATGTACCCAAGCTCCACGATCCTTGGGGCAGCAAAGGAACGCGGTGTGCCAGTGATGGTCGTCCCAGGCGACACCATGAGCACAGTGGAAGAGATGGAGATCATCATGGGGCAAACAAGGATTCTTGGCGAGAAAAAGCTGCGCCGGATCGAGGAACTGCTGAACAAGCATGTGGATATAAGCGGTCTTGAAAACGTGCTCGGATTGAGGACGTGACCCTGGATAGGGTGTGTGTGTTGGGCGCAGCGACTGATGAAAAGAGAGATATTATCTGAATATCGCCAGTCTCTCAATAACCACCCGCGCAGGCTCCGGGCGGCATCGCCACTCGCCTCTTAAAACCTTTCTCCATATATCCACAAGTTTCTATCCTAAGTGCTTACCGAAAAATAAAGTAGCAAAGTTGGCTGATGTCACGCTACATCCCCGACATTCGTGCGATTCGTTCATTCGTGCCATTCGTGATCCTTTATGCCGATTTTATCACGATTTTCTGGCAAGCCCTAACGTTCTCTCTCTCTCTCTCTTGCCCCAACTCATCACAACATGGAAGACCTGGGGAATACTGTAACGAATTCATTCCCCTCCATGCGAAGAATAAGTTCCTGCCCGGTAGCCTCCCGAAAGACGCGAATCATCCTTGGAATGCCACTTCCCGCATCGGTCACAAACCCCAACTTCAGAAAGACGTTGTAGATCGTCGGGTTACGCAGGACATGGACGCCCCACCGCATAGACTCGATCGTGACCGTGTTCGGAAGCTTTCCCGGTGTTCGTATCTCAACACGATCATCAAAGACGAGCACACGCACGGGTGCTGAGATTGTGTAATCACGGTGTGCCAGCGCATTCACAAGAGACTCTCTTAACGTAACCACCGGGAGCTCAGGTCTTGCTTCAGGCAGCAGCCCAACGATTTTGTGGGGGCGCATCAGGTGAATATCCAGAAACCGCAGCACATCATGGAGAATATCCACCATGCGCCCCTCAATATGCTTCTGATCATAAGGTTCTGCTGATATGTCGGTTCCGGGGATGCGGAGTGCGGAGACGTACGCGTAAGGAAGAAACTGCTGCGGGTGGCTGGCAAGAAAGAGAACTCCTGTAAGAGTAGGGGTGGGACGCGCCCTGACATCTGTTTTTGTTTCTCTGACCAGATGCCAGTTTACTAAGAGACGCTCGACCGAAATGCCTGCAATATCAAAGCCCTGCCCCGTAATATCTTCCAGCATCCTTTCTATCGCTTTATCGTCCAGATCCGCAACATTACTTTGAATTACAGAGGTTTCGTCGTAATAAAAGCTCTCAGTAGATTGGAACAGTCGCAAGAGCTCTTCGCGAGACGCCTGCCTGCGTCCTGATGTGGTCCGCACGTAGTACACGCCCCGATTCGTTCGATACGGGCGATGATCCCCCTTCGGGATGTTTACAATGACGACAATTCGTCCTTTTTGGTCCCTTACAGTCTCCTGAACAATCGTCACAGGAGGCTCGCAATTGTTGAATGCTATGTTGTCTATGAACCGGAGTACATGGTCCGTTTCATCACCAAGACCTATCATCTCTCGTTCATCGTTCACCCCAAAAATCATCTGTCCCCCGTCCGTATTGGCAAATGCGATGATTGATGCGGCTAAATCATCAGTATGAATAAGGCGTTCCTTAAACTCGGTGTGAAGGTCTTCACCTTTGTTGATGCGGGTGATGAGTTCTGTGGGGTTCATGGTGAGATTCCTCTGGCAGGTTATATCCTTGGGTGGATGTGTGCTAAATGGTTTTGATGGGGAATTGTCGCGTGCCTGCTCATCTTGATCTTTGCTCTATCGTTTCTAACGGGCTTGCCAGAAAACAATCTGTTAAAATCCGTGGCATTCGGCACATTCGTGAAATTCGTGATAAAATCGGCATAAAGGATCACGAATGGCACGAATGAACGAATCGCACGAATGTCGGGGATGTAGCGTGACATCAGCCAACTTTGCT
>RXIK01000163.1 GCA_004211975.1 Methanosarcinales archaeon
GAGTGGCATTTCTGTTTTGCATGGGCAACCTGTTATCACTACGCTCTGACTGTGCGGGGTGGCTTACTCCGCATTGAAAATGCGAAGATTGCGCTGCCCCCTGCACCCCGTTCATTTCAGGTGTGAGTGCATGTGGGTGGTCAGGCGGCAGGCTTCTCAAACATCTTGATCAGTTTTGGAGCGACCTTTCCCTGACTTATGAAGTGCCCGACTATATTATTGTCCGCTCTAACCATCTCACCCGCATGTTTCATGCAGTTATTTGCATGTTCGGAGTCTGGATCTGCACCAAGTGTCATAAACAATCCTATCTTCGTAACTGCTCAGGTATGGTGATTAGTTGCCCGATTGCGATTCGGTACTTTATGGTAAGAAAAAATAACCGCGTAGGGCGCAGAGAAACGAGAGAGTATTTAACCGTTTATTTCCCCTCCGCGTCCCTCTGCGCACTCTCTAGTTAAATTCCCGGTTTGGTTATAGTATTCACCCCATCCCGAATAGTTCCTTTATATCGAAGTCCCCTGATAGTGGTTTTAGGTGCCTGGGTAGTTACCTATCTTCTTCCTATTGATTGTTCTCAGGTATTTCTGAGCTTTCTTGTCAGGCAGCCCCTTATCAACCCAGAATCCCAGTACTACGAAATCATAGTCCTTAAAATCCGGGTTATATTCAACAGGAGCTATCTTTGATTCTTCGGGCGTGATCTCATAGATCGCATCTGCTATCTTCTTTGTGTTTCCGGTTCTGCTTGAATATACTACCAGCGTTCTCATTTTTGATCAGCAGATAGTCAAAAATAGGTCACCAGCCCCCACCCGGATGGCAGTTTCACTCGATTTTTTGTGGAAAAACCGTTTCACCGCATCTCCGCGCCGGGAACACTGTATCGATGCCGGTCTTCGTACTCCTGTTTTTTCGCGGCGTTCCAACCGGATACTGCCTGCATATACCCAGTGACGCGTGAAATTTGGTCCACGCAATGTGACCCGCACGTGGGACACATCGGTTTATCACACACCGGGCATAATTCGGTGTGACCGGTCACATCAAGGCACCTGCCCTTCTGCATCGCGTACTGGTGCACAGGGCATTTCGTGGGGTCGATTTCAGAGAAGTCTTCCCCGGCCTCTTCTTTCCATGCGACGCACACGTCCAGAAACGCTCTAAGCGGCATCGCAACGAGTTCATTTACATGTGTTCTTGTTGTTTCATCCATAGTATTCAACCTTTATAGGAACAGAACGGGGGATGAGCTAACCGTTGTGGCATCTTCATAATCCCGCGTTCGTTGTTCATTTTCATTCAAAACTCCAAAAAAATAAGAAAAGGGTTCGTTTACCCTTTTCTTCTCAAAAGAACGAAGAGCGCAAGAATTGATGCAAACGAGAACATTGCCCCAAACCCGGGGGCGTTCGCTGCATCTGCCTCATCCTCTGCCGTTCCTGCTGTTCCAGTTGTTCCAGTTGTTCCAGTTGTTTCCTTTGTCCCTGTAGCCATTGTAGCCTCTGCAAGCTCTGCTTCAGCTCGCAGACTCCGGTCTTCTGACTTGATCGCAACCGCAGTCTCTTTGAGCGGTCCCCATCCGTACCACTGTTCCTGATCCGCGTTTGTATGGAATGCGCTCTGGAAACAGCGCATCCGGTACTTCATCCACATGACCCAGAGATCCGTCTCAATCGTGTGCGACTGATCGTAGAACCTTAGAACATCCGGATATGGATATGACGGGAGTTCATCGATGTAATCTGGCTCAGGGAGTATGCCATCACGATGTAGTGCTGCAACGATCTCGACCGACTCTGCATATACCCGGTCAGCTTCTCTGAGCATCCGGTCACCCTCTTCAAGCGAGATTCTTGCGAACTTCTCTGAGTGGCAGTCGCCGCATACTGCGATCATCTCCTCACGGGGTGCGTTCCAATCATCCATTGTGAGTCTTGCAAGCTTTGCAGGACTTATGAGGTCAAACCGTGCCGTTGGGTTTCCGTCGGCATCAAGCACACCGAACGACTTCAGGACCGTTGCCCGGTCGTCAGCCCATTCCTCTATGGGCTCCTCGACTCGGACACCAAGGAAGCCCCAGCTTGTGATAACATTGTGGTCTCCGCCACTCATGTGGCACATCTGGCACGTGGGACTCGTGTAACTCGCTTTCGCATCAGAGAGGGGTGCGCTCCAGTCCCAGCCGTCGCCCTCGGTCAGGTAGATTGAACCGTGCTTTGAGGTTGAGTACATCTCCCACTGAGCATGGTCAAAGCCCTGGTGGCACGTCATACATGCTTCGGGTCTTCTTGCCTCCTCTACTGAGAAACTGTGTCTCGTATGGCAGCTGTCACAGCCCGTTGCGCCGTAATGGTACTCATCCCAGTCGGTTCCATCCCTCGCACCGATCTTGTGGCAGCCTCCGCAGCCTTTCTGACCGTCCATCAGTTCTTTTGGCTGATCGGCTGTTGTCGGCATCGCAAACATCGCAGTCCACGCAAGGCTGTGCTTTCCATCCATATACTGGGAGTCCTGAGTAGCATGGCACTTGCCACACGTCTCGTGCGTCGGCATCGTTACTTTATCAACGGTATCAGCCGAACTGTGTGCAAATCCATGGCAGTCCGAGCAATCAATGTTTTCACCCATCACACCACTCTTGAAATCCTCAACGATTTCAGGAGTGATTCCGCGGTGACAGTCCGTACAGATTGATGCGGTGGCGGACCCCATCAGAAATGGGGTTAGGAGCATCAGAACCAGCAGTACAAGAAGTCTCTTCATAATCTTTGCCTCCTGTTGTGTGCGTTTACGGTTATTGTTTCTGTTCGAGAACACTCACATCCGGATTTTTCTCGCCATACTTCCCGGCAAGTTCCGTAAGCACCTCGTCCCTTGACTTTCCTTCGTTCTCAAGCGTCTTTATCAGCTGATATGCAGCGAAGAGCGGTGAAGGTCCGATCTCTGACGCAAAATTACCGACACCCTGATTCCAGACAAAAAGCGAGAAGAGTTCGTCCAGCTCCGCAACAGTAACGCCCGCATAGTACGCCTTCACAAGTTCTCGTGTTGCCTGGCGAACACGACCAGCACCAACCGCATTTGCGAGCGAGAGCAGATACTTGGTCTTCTGGTCGATTGCGGCGTCTTCCTTCTTCCAGATGAGTTGCCAGAACTGCGACACAATCTTGCCAAGCTCTTTGTCGGTGTTACCAATATTAGCGAGAGCAGCAGGGTGCAGCGGAACATTCATCACGCCAACGGCAGTCTTCTCTTCCGCCCGGTAAAAATACGCCCGGTACTCAGTATTAGAGATCTTCTCTGTGAGATGCTCAAAGCCAAGGTCCGCCATAGTAGAATATAGTGGGAACGGCTCAAAACCCTGAACCACGCAAATTCCACTGCCAGCAGCCACAACTTTTGCTTTCGTAAGAATCGTAGACAGGAAATTACCCTTAAGCCCTCTACCATCAATTACTTCAAATGATTCCTTATTATCCGCCCATTCATTAGTCATAGGATACCACCGTCATACGCGTAAACCCTTTGATTGTTTACTGCTACAATGATGTGTATTGCGAGCATATAACATTAGGGTGCGAAAACCACCCCCAAATCCCGGCAAAAGTACGAAAAACGATATAGCGATAAGCAAATACCTGGGAAGCCCCCAAAAAAAACTCGCGGAACTATGAAAACATGCCCAAAAGAAGAACACCCCCCAATTGTTAGAAGGATTGGCAGATCACCTACACCTAACACTAATTTTTCTGTTCCCGAGCACACATCCCGGATCAATGCAGCACCACCCAGTTCATGCACCTGCACATGGCTACCGGCAGTAGCCACGTATCCGCTCAGCAGTTACTCTTAACTCTCGCACCACTTGCTCTCGACTGCCACCCTCACAAAAAATTGTTGTTACAGGATCTCCCGCCGGAATCCTCCACCCAACCTGCGGAATATCCCGGATTCTTTCCTGCGCAAGTTTTTCTGCGATCATACTAGTAATTATGATCTCTGCATCAGCAAACAGAATTGCTTTTCCGGAAAATCGGGTATTAACCGCGCATACAGGTGCCACCTTCACCAGTTCACCCCCAAACGCCCGCACATGCGCATCAAATACACTGATCCCGGTGGCGCATTCAACCGTATCAAGCGTTCCCTGAAACCGCGCATTCACCTCGATCACCACCGGACCGTTCTCCGTAATCAGGAAGTCAACACCATTTGAACCAATTAGTTCCAGCTTAAGAACCAGCCGAACCGCAATTTCCCGCATCTCCTCATTATATTCACTTAAAAACGGCGTTATGTTTCCACAGTAAGCAAACATATCCCGGGTGAGCCATGAAGTCCCGATGAGCTGCTCGTTCACAGCGACTGCAACTGCCGCCCCGCGCGTTGAAATCACAGAAACACTCACAGAAACACCCTCAAGATACTCCTGAATCAACATACCAGCCCCACAAGCCACCACAGCATCCCTACTATGCACAAGTCTGTTTTCAATCCCGCCAGCACCATAAACCGGCTTTACCATAACCGGACACTCAAAATCATCTGAGATATCATATATTTTCGGGTGCGGGAACCCAAACAACCCCATCAACCCCCCAAAAAGCTTTTTGTTACTGATCGATCTCATGACCCCGGCGCGGTTGTTCAGCACGCGGTAACCTTCCAGATCTGCACATTCAAACCCCGTGCCAAGAATAATCCCGTCAAAATCCCAGTTCAAACACTCCAGACAATCAACCAGATCTTCATCACAAGTTATCACATCAAATCGTGCATACCGATCCGCACACCGAAGCAAATCAGCATCTCCAAAGTGATCAAGCGAATACACCGTATACCCAGCGCGTTTTCCAGCGCAAACAATGTACCTGGTGCTGTACCCAATGACAAGTAACCTCAAACCCACATAACCTCCCTGACAAATATCATGTAATGCATACTTAATATCACGTACTATCACATACTATGCTATCAAATACATACTATGCTATCAAATCAGAACCTTTCGATTCGGATGCATTCATGCGGTGCCTCCAATTATGCAGCGCATTGGGTGCAGCACGCACACTCTATCTCGTCCGCGTTCATTTACGAATGCTTTCAGGATTGCTTTTTTAATTATGTTTAGAGCACCGTTAACGTCTGCATTGATCTTTGTGCCATCTGATACATGGAAGACCCCGCGCTTAATCCGCTTACCCGCGTATTTCTCATGATGCTCGATTGATTCATCATCAAGAAAACTGCATTTGGAGATGTGCGCATCTTCCTGTTCCTTCACCGACATTCCGATCTCTTCACCCTTGTAATTCAGATCATGAATCAGGATGTAGTACGGGATCGAAACAAAGTTCCGGTTATTATGTCTTCCGAGACCAAACTCTTGCTTCCAGTTGTCGTTGTGCCCGATCACCAGAGTACCGATGTCGTGCTTAATGCAGTAGTCAACGATAAATCTGCTGATCTTATGCATCGCGTCCTTCATCTTCCGATTATGCTTAACTTGCATCCAAACCAACCTCCATCTTCGTCTTATTTCGCTTGATATACATTTTCACGGAGTAACAGTGTAACAGGGACACTATCTCATCAAACACCTCTTCGAATCAATTTTAGTATTCCCAACCTCCGAAACAACCGTTATTTCCGTGCCAAACCGGTTGAAGAAATAATGAAACAAATCAAATCCCACTCGGCTTAACCGATCCTTATGTGCGATTATAACCCGTTCCACATTATGTGCCATGATCTCATCCAGCAACTCAAAAAAATGTTTTCTTTTCTCGAAAGATATGCCTGATGCAGCATCTGAATAAACCCCGTTAATCTGGTAGCCCGCGTTAAACGCAAAGTTTTTTAGCATTTCTGTCTGATTCTGAAGGTCTTTTTTCTGTTTATAGGTGGAAACTCTCGAATAAATATAAGTCTTCCTTTTAACACCATTATTCAGCAG
>RXIK01000227.1 GCA_004211975.1 Methanosarcinales archaeon
GAGGAGTTCGCGGGCTTGAAAATGCAGCGGTTCAAATGGGAACTAAAGCGACGGCTCGACGAGGGTAAAAAGGTCAAGTTCTACTGGGCATCCGACTACCCTGGTGTTATGGGCGAGACCAAGGGCACGTTCTTTGTGAAGATAAAGACCAACGCAGGACTCATCGGTGCAGATCAGCTTGCGAAAGCCGCTGAACTTGCTAAAAAGTACGGCGATGGAACACTTGAAATGACCACCCGGCAGAGCGTTGAGATACAAGGCGTTCCCGGCGCGAGCGTGGATAAACTGATGGCAGATGTCTATGCAAACGGGCTTGCAACGATCGGCATGGGCTACGTCCTGGCATGTGTTGGGATGGATTACTGTACCGAGGGGCTCGTTGAAACCAAGAAACTCGCAGGAGAACTCACAATGGAGTTTGCTCAGCGACTAACCCCGCACAAGATGAAGGTTGGCATCTCCGGCTGTGCGAACGCATGCACCAGACCAACACGACACGATGTTGGGCTCATGGGTCAGGTGCGCCCCGAGATCGATGACGAGAAATGTAACGGCTGCGGACGATGCGCCGAACTCTGCAGGGTCGATGCTATCTCAATCGTTCACGGAAAGGCAGTAATAGACAAAGACAAGTGCGTAACCTGCGGATGGTGCATAAGAGGCTGTCCAAGCGAGGCTGCAATCGAGAAAGAGCGCGGATACGCAATGTGGATCGGCGGAAACGACGCACGAAGACCTGCTGACGGAATACTTCTGAAGTCGTTCTGCACAAAAGAAGAGATTCCAAAGCTGATCGATGCAGTTGCAAAGACGCTTGTCAAGTACAAGACAAAGCCAGGCAGAGAGCGGCTCGGGAATGTGATGAAGAACGTTGGCGAGGGCAAATTCATTAAAGAAGTGCTTGAACAGGTGTGATAACACCTCATTTAACCGCGGAGCATGCAGACCCCCTATCTGACATCTCCGTGGTTAGATTCATTTTAAGCTATGGCAGGGCGCTTAAAAGCATGGTGCCGATGTATGCAACCAATGCAAGAATCATAAGCGCCCCGACACTATCTATTACATTTTCCATTTTTGTTCACCGCCTGAAAGGTATTTATTTTGGTTGTATATAAACATAATGAATACAAAGAGCCGTAAAATCATTGGGCGATAGCGTTGTTTCGATGTTGTTAATCTGAGTTTGTCTCTACTGATGTAAAGTCAGCAAATCCGGAACGACCAGAATTTTGCCATGACTCCACAAGTTAACCACCTTGCTGCAGAAACATTTGCCATGTAAAGGGCAAAACCGGACAGAGAAAGGATATACGAACTCCCAATTTTATAGCCCCCGTGATTCACCCCACCCAAGTTCAAGTGCTTTAGCTGCTGCAAACCGCCGTGCTTGAACGCACATCCGTCCCAGACAAGGCTTTCAACCATGATTGCGTATTATGTGATCATCCATGCTTGAATATGGGAGGGTTTACCTAACAAACTCTGACACTTTATTTTTGTAATGACTTAGGAGACTTTTTAATTTGTTCTGGTCGGTTGAACAACATGATGCCAATCCTGCAAACAGTGGCAGGATATGACTTCTGAAATCAGTGGAATCGGTGTTAATCTGTGGCAAATAAAACTTTT
>RXIK01000020.1 GCA_004211975.1 Methanosarcinales archaeon
ATGATCACCACGGCAGACTCGCTTCTCGCACTCCGGATGGCTGCCGGTAGCGTAGCGCCGGATGTGGGGCGTGCTGATGTGAACGCTGATGGCAGGGTGAACTCACTCGATGCACTCATGATACGGATGATTGCGCAGAAGACGCAGGTCTGCGTCAATGCTCCCGATGTTGTGTCTGGTGAATTCGATGTGACGATAGACATTTGTAACGCCGTCAATCTCGATAGCGGGCAGTTCGATCTCTCGTTTGACCGGAGTGTTGTGAATGCGACCGCTGTTCATGATGGGAACATAGACGGCAGACAGGTGCCGATAGATTCGTGGGGTTTCGTGGATGCCGGTACGATTCGCGTGCTCTTCAACCTCCCGGGAGTCGTCGGAGTGAGTGGCTCAGGGCAGATCGCAACGATCCGCTTCGAGGTGACCGGATCGCAGGGTGACACAAGCGTTCTGGACATATCGGGCGGGGAGCTTGTTGACACTGGCGCAGAGGAGATGCCGGCGATCCGGATTGATGACAAGGTGATCATTGGGGGATATCCTCCGGCAGATCAGGTTCGCAACGTGAACACTGGCGAAACGTTCTGCTTCATCCAGGACGCAATCGATGACCCTGACACACTGAATGGGCATATACTTGAGGTTGAGGATGGTGTTTTTCGTGAGAACGTACAAGTCAACAAATCCCTGGCGGTTCGGTCTCTAAATGGATCTGCAAACTGCGTTATTCAGGGTGTGGGGGATTCCCATGTTGTTAGGATAATCGCGGACTGTGTTGGCATAAGCGGTTTTACTGTGATGAGATCGCCAGAATCGACACTTGGCGGGGCTGGAATATATCTCGCTGCAAGTTACTGCAATGTTTCCAGTAACAACTGCTCAAACAATGAATATGGCATCTGCCTCGATAATTCATGTGGCAACAGCATATCCGACAACGATTGCTCAAACAACTGGTGTGGCATACGTCTCTATAATTCATATAACAATAGCATATCAAGCAACACTTGCTCAAACAACCGGTGTGGCATCCACACCGATGATTCAAGCAACAACAGCATAGCAGCCAATAATTGCTCGAACAACCCGGATGATGGCATCTACATCAGTGGTTCAAGCAACAACAAATTAACAGGTAATATCCTGTCTGAAGGGGGGATATTCATCAGGGGCGACTCTCTGAGCGATTACACACAGGGAATAGACGAAATGAACACGGTGAACGGAAAACCGGTTTATTACCGGTTAGATATCGAATGCGGGAGAATCCCCCGTGGAGCTGGTCAGGTGATACTTGTGAATTGCAGGGACGTTCTGGTTGAAAATCAAGAATTAAACAATGCGGGTGTTGGCGTAGAAGTGGTCTTCTCTTCAAATATCACGATAAGAAACAACAATTGCTCAAACAACCGACATGATGGCATCTATTTCTCTCATTCAAGCGACAACAACATATCAGGCAACAACTGCTCAAACAACCGAGAGGATGGCATTGACCTTAATGGTTTAATTGGCAGCGTCATATCGGGCAACGATTGCTCAAACAACCGATATGATGGTATCGACCTCGATGGTTCAAGCGACAACAACATATCAGGCAACAACTGCTCAAACAACAGGTGGGCTGGCGTCTTCCTCGCATGTTACCTTGCGTGTTCAAGCAACAACAGCATATCCTGCAACATTTGCTCGGATAATGGGGTCGGCATCGACATCGTTGGTTCCAGTAACACCGATATATCAGGCAATAATTGCTCAGATGGCGGGGCTGGCATCAGCCTCCGTGGTTCAAGCAACAACAAATTAACCGGCAATATCATGTTTAAAGGTGGAATAGTCATTGAGGGTGGTTCAATGAGCGATTACACGCATGAGATAGATGAAACGAACACTGTGAATGGTAAGCCAGTTTATTACTGGAGGGATGTGGACGGGGGATGCATTCCCGATGGTGTCGGGCAGGTAATCCTTGTTAATTGCAGTGATGTTGTGGTCGAAGAGCAGAACTTAAACGATTTGGACACCGGTATAACAGTTGTTTTCTCGTCTTATCTCACTTTAAAAGACAACAACTGCTCAAATAACCGGAATGGCATCCACCTCTATAAATCGGGTAACAGCATCATATCAAGAAATACCTGCTCAAACAACCAGGCTACAGGTATCGATCTCGTTTGTTCAAGTGACAACAACATATCAGGCAACGATTGCTCAAACAACCACATGGATGGCATCGATCTTGTTGGTTCAAGCAACAACCGGATATCAAACAACAATTGTTCAAACAACATGGTTGATGGCATCAGCCTATACGATTCAAGAAACAACCCCCTATCGGACAATACTTGCTCAAATAATGAGGGGGGTGACATCTGCCTCCGTGGTTCAAGCAACAACAGATTAACCGGTAATATCATGCTCGGGACCGGAATAGTCATTAACGACAATTTAATTAGCGGTTACACGCATGAGATCGACGAAACGAACACGGTGAACGGAAAACCGGTTTATTATTGGAAGAATACCGAATCCGGGAGAGTTCCTGATGGGGCAGGTCAGGTGATACTTGTGAATTGCAGGGATGTTCTGGTTGAAGATCAGGAATTAAGCAATGTAGGTGTTGGTATAGACGCGGTGTTCTCTTCATATATTGTGATAAGAAACAATAGTTGCTCAAACAACATGTGTGCTGGAATCCGCCTCTATGAATCATGCAACAACGCCATATCAGGCAATAATTGCTCGAACAGCCTGGGAGACGGTATCAATCTCGATAGATCACGCAACAATATAATATTCCTGAATAATTTTGTGAACAACACCGATAACGTTGAATCCTGTTCTTTCACAAACATCTGGAACTCAACATCAATGATAAACTACACATACAAAGACGGTACGTTCACGAACTATTTGGGTAATTACTGGGATGATTATGAAGGAAGCGATTTGGACGGGGATGGAATTGGCAATTCCCCACACAGAATTGATCATGAAGTGGATAACTGCTCGTTGATTGCGCATTTCGAGAATTACTCTGCATTAACAGACAACCTGATGATAGTCGAGGTCACTGCTCCGGAAACCATATATGGCACATTCGATGCAACGATCGACGTCCACCATGCTACCAGTCTTGATTCAGGACAGTTCGATCTCTCGTTTAATTCAAGCATCGTGAACGTGACCGATGTCAGTGCAGGAAACATGAACGGCACAACAGTACCGATCATTGACTGGTATTTCATTGATGCGAACACAATCCGGGTGTTCTTCGAACTCTCTGACACCGGCGGGGTCCGTGGATCAGGATATGTGGCACGTATAGGCTTTGCGACGGTGGGACCGCAGGGTTATTCATGCGTTCTGGATATGTCAAGCGGGAAGCTTGTTGATATGGGGGGAGACGAGCTATCAGCCGTCTGGCTTGATTGCGAGGTTAAGGCACCAATTGGAGTGCCGATTATCGTTAACGCCCCATCGATTGTATCTGGTACATTTGAGGTCACAATCGATACCGAGAACGTGACCGATCTTAATTCCGGGCAGTTCAAGCTCTCGTTTGATCCGGACGTTGTGACTGTTGAAGATGTGATGGCAGGAAGTATAGGCGGTACGGAGATACCTGTTATGTGGAGTTTCGAGAATGCGGGCGTGATTCAGGTACTCTTCCATCTTCCCGGTCTCCGCGGGGTCAGCGGAAACGGATATGTGGCGAAGATAGACTTTGAGATAAAAGGATCGGAGGGTGACAATAGCATTCTGGATATCTCCAATGGACTGCTCGTTGATAACCGTGCGGAGACGATACCGGCAATCTGGATTGATGACGAGGTGTTCATCGGAGAGCATATTCCAACGAATCGGGTTCATAACATCAACACCGGCGAAGACTTCTCTTTCATCCAGGCTGCGATAGACGATCCGGATACACTGGACGGGCATATAATCAAGGTCGAGGATGGTGTTTATCGTGAGAATGTAAGAGTCACCAAACCTTTGACGATCCGGTCTCTAAATGGGTCTGCAGATTGCATTATTCAGGATGCGGGAAGTGACAATGTTGTTAAGATAACCGCGGATCATGTTAATATCAGTGGTTTTACGGTGGCGAGACAATTAGCAGGGACGGCATTCAACAGAGCAGGAATCTACCTCGGTGCAAGTTACTGCAACGTTTCCAACAACACTTGCTCAAACAATAGTATCGGTATCAGCCTCGAGGGTTCGAGCAACAACCGGATATCAAGCAACGATTGCTCGAACAACGAGTGGGCTGGCATCCACCTCCATAGATCATGCAACAATAGCATATCAAACAATGATTGCTCAAACAATGAGCCGGCTGGCATCCGTCTCTATTATTCACGCAACAACAGATTAACAGGTAACACCATGTTTGAGAATGGAATAGTAATCCGTGGTGATTCACCGGATGATTACACGCATGAGATTGACGAAACAAACATGGTGAATGGAAAACCGGTTTATTACTGGAAGAATATTGAATCAGGGAGAATTCCTGAGGGGGCGGGACAGGTGATACTTGCAAATTGCATGGGCATACTGGTCGAGAATCAGGAATTGAATGATGCAAGCGTTGGTGTGGAAGTATCTTTCTCTTCAAATATCACCGTAAGAGACAATACTTGCTCAAACAACCATGATGTGGGCATCCACTTCTTTTATTCAAGCAACAGCAGCATATCAAGCAACGATTGCCAGAATAATCGGAACGATGGAATCTACCTCCATGGTTTGAGCAGGAGCAGCGTATCAAACAACACTTGCTCAAACAGCAACTCCACAGGTGTCCACTCTGGTATATATGGCTGGATGCTCCCGCACAGCGACTCGGATGGGATCCATCTCACTGATTCAAGCAACAACAGCATATCGAACAATAATTGCTCGAACAACAAGGGAACTGGCGTTCACCTCACTTATTCAAGCAACAACAGCATATCAAACAACATCTGCTCAAACAACCATGGCGGCATCTGCCTCGGTGATTCGGACAACAACAACATATCACATAATATTTGTTCGAACAACCACGAGGGCATCCACCTCGATGATTCGGACAACAGCAGATTAGCAGGCAACACCATGTTTGAAAACGGAATAGTTATCCGTGGTGATTCACCAGGCGGTTACACGTGTGAGATCGACGAAACAAACATGGTGAATGGAAAACCCGTTTATTACTGGAAGAATGTGAACGGAAAAAGCATTCCGGATGGGGCAGGTCAGGTGATACTTGTGAGTTGCGAGGGTGTTCTGGTCGAGAATCAGGAATTGAACCATGCAAGCATCGGCGTAGAAGTAGCTTTCTCTTCAAATATCACCATAAGAGGGAATAATTGCTCAAACAACCATGATGTGGGCATACACTTCCTGTATTCGGATGACAACGCCATATCGGGCAATAACTGCTCAGATAACGGAGATGGAATCGACCTCCATGATTCAAGCAATAACAATATAGCAGGTAATAATTGCACGAACAATGTGTGGACTGGCATCCACCTCTATGGATCGAGCAACAGCATATCAGGCAATAATTGCTCGAATAATCATGGTGATGGCATCGTTTTATCCGGATCAGGCAACACTGTATCGAGCAATGGTTGCTCGAAGAATCATGATGATGGCATCCTCCTATATGGTTCGGACACCGCCTGCATATCGAACAACAATTGCTCGATGAACTACCGGGCTGGCATCCGCCTCTATCGGTCAAACGACAATAGTATATTAAGCAACACCTGCTCAAACAACCGGGACGGTGTCCTGATCTTCTTTAATAACTCATACAGCAATGTTATATATCTAAATAATTTTATAAATAATTCTGATAACATTGCCACCCAATCCTCCAAAACCCCTAACATCTGGAGCTCTCCATCAAAGATAGAGTACACCTACAGGGGCAAGACCTTCACGAACCATCTCGGCAACTACTGGAGCGATTACGATGGAAACGATGCCAATTATGATGGAATCGGGGACATGCCGTACAACATCGACCCGGACTGCCCGGACCGGGACGACTACCCACTCATAACAAGGTTTGAGAGTTACATCATCTAACGATTACCCCCTCAAGTGATGCTGATACCGTATAACAAGAAATATCGGGCACGCATCAGTACGGCGGAACTACCATATTCTCTGGCTCAATACTTGGTTTGAGGATGGCGACCGCACTGTTTTGTCGATCAGAATTGGTTGATCTCGTTGCGATCGTGATTGCTGTGGTGGGCAGGGTCGGTGTGATGTGGGGGTGTGAGTAGTGGGTGTGGAATGTGTTTTGTTAGGTTTCTGATGTAAAGCCGAAGATTTGTAGGGTAATATTTATGTATACCTAACAGCACAAACGTGTTACGCGAGATTCAGGGTCTCGCTCCAAACCATGGGGTTGAACCATTGATACAACTCCATGGAACTGTACCTGCGTGTCCGGAAGCGTGAACCAATCGTCACGCACACATCCGGAAGCAAGATCGCCCGAACGCTCGGGTGGTGGAGAACAAACAACAACGGAGGTATGATATGAAACAAAGTAAAGCAATCGCAATGGCTGCGCTGCTATCGGTGGCACTGCTGGTTGCAGCAGTGTTCATGGTCGCTGCTTCTGTGAACCATTCTGTGAACGAGAAGGATTCGATAGACCCCGAGCTCGCCTTGCTCGGAGTGAAGGATCCAAAGGAGCTCGCTGATCTCACCAGAGAAGAGATCGCCAATCTCACCAAGAAAGGAACTCCGGATTTTGGGCCCAAAGTATTTGAGGAGATGGAGAAAGATCCACGCGTCCTCGATACTTATGGAACAATCCCCCGATTTGGAACCGATGGAGAGAGGCGAGACTGGCTGGATGAGCTCGATGAAGTTAAAAACCGTGTGCGTAGCGAGATGCCCCCATACCTTTACCCGGAAGGTCCGGTGATAGCCTACGGTTATAACTACCAGGGCTATTTCAGAGTAACCTTTGAAGAGAACCTGGTTGTTGAAGAGTCTCTGATGGATAAAATCTACGGGATGATCAACAAAGAGGCGGAAGAGATGGGTATTCAGGAAGTGCCCGTAGTATTCAAACTCGAAAGCGTTCCTGAGTTGCATCGGACCCGCAATGACGAGTTTCGTCCGGTCATCGGAGGTGAGGTACAACAAGACGAAACTTACACGTCAACTACACTTGGCTTCGCTGCCGAGGATGATGATGGTAATGAGGGCTATGTGGTAGCAGGTCACCCTTGGTGAAGGCGCCACTTCCATCGGGCTGGGGATATGGCAGCCCATAGCGGAGGGATCGTATGATATCGGAGAAGTCGAACAAACTGGCGGCACATATGCAGATGCATCATGGGTGCCTTATGACGATGTCGAGGCGATGATATACATCTGTGGAACCGAAGATTACGAGATAATCAGACCAGTTACCGACTACAGAGACCATCCAGATAAGGACGATATCGTTTTCAAGACGGGCATCACGACGGGTCTCACGATGGGGACCGTTGAAGGAAAAACCGATGTTGGATCTCAGACCCATGGTACACTTGAGGACCAGTATTACGCGGATTATACGAGCGCCGGCGGAGATAGTGGCAGTCCCGTATATATCTACACCAACCATTATCCCGACGATCCGGAACGTGAGATTGTAGGAATTCACTGGGGCTTGACTTCGGATTACGCCTACTTTTCGCCGGTCTCCGGAGTAGAGACAGATTTGGGTGTAGTCCCACTTACCGAATAGATGAGGGTTATCAATTGTTTGATAACCTCCATTTTTTTCATCATGGAAAGATATGTTAAAAATAGTAGAGGAATGATACATGAAAATAACAAAATATTCCATAATAGCTATTGTGTCGGTTTCGCTCATCACGGGCTGTGTTGCATACGGGATTCATACAATGTTCCTGACACCGGAGGATCCCGAGAAGAAACTTCTTGAAGAGTATGAGAAAGTGACCGAAAACGCAAGTGGGCCCCCGGTTATTACTACTTATGGAAAAATTCCTGAATTTGAAAATGAAGAACAGATACGAGATTGGCTGAACAATCTCGATGAGATCAGAAAGGGTGTGCGAAGTGAAATGCGCCCGTACTTTTATCCAGAAGGTATAGTGGTGGGCTGCGGGTATCATTACGATGGATATATGAGTATATCCTTTGAAAAAGACATAGTGGTTGAAAAACCTCTAATGGATGAGATATATGGGATAATTGACAAACAAGCCAATGAAATGGGTATTCAAGATGTTCCGGTGGTATTCGATCTTGAAGGTCTTCCTGAAGAGTCTTCAACTGATAAAGGAACTGAAGTAGAAAGCATGTTAAAAATGTATGAAATACCAAAAGCCAGCTAACATTACAGGAATGGCATATTGGATTGTAAGAATCTCTACAAACACCATCTCCAAAGATCAAGCCGGAGAGCAATGGATATGAAAACCTCGATATATCATGCGCCAGAGGTGGATGAAGTGATCAGCTTGTATCTGTGAGAGAATCGGTTAAGGAAGATGGTGTGCTCTGGTCGAAACATGGAATGAAGAGCGCTATACTGTGGTGGAGGAAGGACGATATTGGAAACAAGAGCTATGTGGTAACAGGTCACCTTGGTGATGGCGCTACTTCTATTGGACTCCGGGATGGTAACTCAGAGTGGAGGGTTCGTGTGCTGTCGGAGAAATCGAACAAACCGACAGATATCGAGAAGAGATATAACGAAGGAGTTTTTTTGGGATGATACAGATACCATATATCAGGTACTCATCAGTGCGGCAGAACTGTCGTTTAGCGTGCTTCACAGGACGATGCTGTTCAATGGTGATCGGTGTGGTCTTCGCCGAGTTCATCGTCGCGCTCAAGGGTCATTGACAAGGTCGCATATATCGCGAGACCGATCTTAAACTTCGCCAATCTGATGGATGAGTGTGGAGCCAGTTTCATGACCGCATTTATGTCCCCTGACATCCGCCAATTCGATTGCTCGCCTCTTTATACAGTGATAAACTGATCGAGAAGAGGGAATTATTCGTAGCGTCCATGATGACCTCATTTCCTGCGATTGCGATGCGTTGGCGTGCGCTGCTTCCGGTGCTACTACCGCTGCTTGATATGACCGGGCTCATTTACTATGGCGTACTGATGCATTGGGTTCCTCAAGACACTGCTTATCCTGCTGGCGGGTAGGTTTTTTCTGTAGAAGAGGGATCATGAGCCTGCAGATCGCCAGGCAGAGGAGCTTCCTCCGTTACAAGAAGCTTTTAAGATCAGTTTGCAAACTTCATCGCAGCGAATTCGGCAGCCAGCAGTTTTCTCTCAACCGGAGTTCTCACCAGTAAAGAAGTTATTCTGACGCTGATTGTTGGCGGTGTTCTATCGAGTGTTGTGATGCTGATGAGATATGTGGTGCTGTACTATGTCGGGATATTCGGTCCCGGGGATCGAGGTGTGTGATACTCGCGATAGCAACAGCGATATGGGTTGGGGTCTTGATTGTGGTGATCTTTGCGTTGGCAGTGTTCTGGTAGTATAAAAAAAGAAGGATCGAAAGATTTAAGTACTGTGTGAAAAAGTTGTGATGTGTGCGTCTCATGTAATACATATTGTATATATGGACATACGAAGTTAAAATAGACCATAAGGAGGTAGTAAACATTAAAACAAACACACTGGTTGGAATAACCGCGATCATGCTGCTGCTTGCGCTTGCGCTGCCAGCCGCAGCATCTGACTACACACTCGGAATCTTCGGGAACGCGAACGAGGATGACACGATCAACATGCAGGATGTGACGTACACAGAACTGATCATCCTCGAGTACAGGGACAAGACAGAGCTTTCGGATGCGAAGCACGATGACAAGATCAACATGCAGGATGTGACGCAGATCGAGCTTGTCATTCTCGGGAAGGAGAAGGAGATAACGCTTATAGATGCTGCTGATAGGGCGGTGACGGTGAATAAACCGATAGAGGGCGGTATCATCTCGTTTGGTACTTATACCCCTGAGATATTACGGGTATTGGGGGAACAGGACAAGTTAGTCGCTGTTAACAAGTATGTTAAGAGTAATGAGGTTTATTTCCCGGAACTGAGTAAGTTGCCCTCGATTGGGAGTGGCTATTCGCCGGATCTGGAGTTGGTAGCCAGCCTTAATCCGGAGCTGGTGCTTGCGTGGACAACTAAACCCGAAAGGATCGAAGCGCTCGTTGACGTGGTGCCAAACGATTGTAGTGTGGTCAGTCTCATGTTCTATAGACCGGAAGATATGGTAGAAGAGACCGAGAAACTTGCTTATGTTCTTGGAAAAAGAGATGAAGCGAGGTGTTACATTGATGATTTCCACAATGAATACATTGACCTCATTAAAGCACGGACAGAAGGACTCTCAGATGCGGAGAGGCAAAATATCTATGTAGAGAGTGACTGGGGCGATAAATATAATACGTGGGCTGGTGGATCCGCGGCTAATGGTTTTATTGAGATAGCTGGTGGAAGGAACATATTTGCTGATACACCAGGTACGGGCAGTGTTATTGTAGATCCGGAAAAGGTTGTTGAGAAGAACCCTGATATTATCATCAGATATATAGATGCTGCCGACGCAGGATATGAGGTGGATGATCCGTCAAAGATGAATGCGTTGCGAGAGAGTGTGATGAGCCGTCCCGAACTGGCTAATGTCAACGCTGTGGAGGACGGCGCTGTTTATGTGATGGATAAAGATCCGATCTATGGACCTGACTATCCCATAGCCATTGCCTATTGGGCAAAGTGGTCCCATCCGGATCTCTTTGGGGATCTGGATCCGCAAGCGATCCATCAGCAGTACATAGATATTCAGGGACTGGACTATGACCTGAACGAGCACGGCGTGTTCGTACACCCGCCGTTGGAGGGGAGTTAAAATGCCTTCCTCCAATTCTCGCTCCCGAGACTAATGATGCTTGCAGTGGGTGCAGGAATCGTACTCGCGATATGTACGTATGTGTTTAGAAGAGCAACGTTATGAAACCATGAAATTATATAATGATACATATTAGGAGATAAACAAAATGCATCACCTGAACAGACAGATACTCCCCTTCACCGCGATCGTCGGGCAGGAACAGATGAAGAAAGCACTGATCCTGAACGCAATAAACCCGCGGATCGGCGGCGTCCTGATACGGGGAGAGAAAGGAACAGCGAAGTCCACAGCGGTGCGGGCGCTTGCAGAGCTGCTTCCGGAGATTGAGATTGTGAACGGCTGCCCATTCAACTGTAATCCGGCGGATACCGCTGAGATGTGCGACATCTGCTATGAACGTTCGGAAAACGGCGAAAAACTTGAAAGCGTGACGAGAAGAGCCCGTGTAATTGATCTTCCGCTCGGATGCACCGAGGATCGGGTTGTTGGCACGCTCGACATCGAGAAAGCGATAAAAGAGGGGATACGTGCGCTTGAACCAGGGATACTGGCTGCTGCGAACCGCGGCATCCTCTACATCGACGAGGTGAACCTTCTGGACGACCACGTCGCCGATGTCCTGCTCGATTCCGCCGCTATGGGTGTTAACATGGTTGAGCGGGAAGGCGTCTCTGTGGGACACCCCGCGAGATTCATCATCGTCGGAACGATGAACCCCGAAGAAGGGGAGCTGAGACCGCAGCTTCTGGACCGGTTTGGCTTGCAGGCGAATGTCGAGAGCCTCTCTGATGCAGACGCACGCGTCAAGATCGTGAAGGTTGCTGAGAGCTTTGAGAGCGATCCTGCCGGGTGCAAAAAGGAGTTTGAGGGCATGCAGGCGGAACTTGCCACAAATATTCTGGCGGCAAAGTCACTCCTCTCCGATGTCACGATCAGCGATGATCTGCTCAAGACGACTGCTGAGATGTGCATTGAACTCGGCGTCAGGACGCACCGGGCAGAGATTGTGATCACGAGAACCGCAAAGACGATTGCGGCGTTAGATAACCGCACAGAGGTCACGCTTAATGACATCAAAGAAGCAATGGAGCTTGCACTACCGCACAGAATGCGGAGAAAGCCGTTTGAGCCACCGGAGCTCGATACCGAGAAGCTTGACGATATGATGGATGAGAAGGAGCGGGAGAAGGACGAACAGGAACAGCAGCAGAAAGAGGACGAAAGAGAAGAGGAGCCGCAGGAGGGAAAAGAGCAACCCGAACACAAGCATGAGCACGAGCACGAGCAGACCGAGGGCTCCGAGCCTCAAGACCCGCCTGATGCCGAGGACGATTCCGATGGTGAGCAGGCACAAGCGCCCGAGTCGGTCTTTGCGATCGGGGAGCCCATCGACGCGAACCGGGTGCGACCAAAGGAGAGGCGTGACCAAATACACCGCAGCAAGACATCAGGGCGGCGAATATCGACGCTTGCACGCTTCAACCGCGGGAGATATGCGAGCCACACCATGCCGCCAGGAAGACCCACCGACATCGCACTCGACGCCACGATCCGTGCGGCTGCACCACATCAGAGAAACCGGGGTGCGGGCATTGCCGGCAGGAACTCAGTGGTGATCGAGAGCGGGGATGTGAAAGAGAAGATCAGGGTCGGAAAGGTCTCGACAGCGACACTTTTTGTGGTGGACGCATCCGGCTCGATGGGCGCGTCGAACCGGATGGAGAGCGCCAAAGGAGCGGTTATGTCGCTTCTCATGGACTCCTACCAGCAGCGGGACCGGATCGGGATGGTTGCGTTCAAGGGCGATTCTGCGGATGTGCTGCTCCCACTGTGCTCGAGCGTTGATCTTGCATTCGAACGATTAAGAGAGCTTCCCACCGGGGGAAAGACGCCGCTTGGTGCGGGTCTCAACACCGGGCTTAATCTTTTGGCGGGCGAGAAGATGAGAAACGATGAGACGATTCCGATCATGGTTCTGATCTCGGATGGCAGGGCAAACGTCTCCGTGGGCGATGGCGCCAAAATTAAAGAAGAACTCCTCTTGATCGCGGAAGAAGCAAGATCCGCAGGCATCCACGTGGTCGTTCTCGATACCGAAACCGTCGGTGGATCGTTTGTGAAGATGCAGCTTGGATACTGCAGGACGTTAGCAGAACACGCAGGCGGACGGTACTTTTCGGTTGACCGCCTCTCATCCGGGGAGGTTCACGATATCGTCGCTCATGAACACGAGCTTCTCGAAGATATACACTTGATAGGAGGCATCGAGTAAACGATGAAGATAACATCAGTGACATGGGGGAGCGATATCGCGCTCCTCGCAGATGCCTGTAACGAGCTTGGCATGGAACTAAACGCTTGGTCCACGCATGACATTGAGGACAATTCGAAGCGAGAGCGCTGTGCACAATCGTTCGGAGACGCAGACGTAGTTATTCTGCGTCCAACAAGCGATGCGGTCTGGGATGAGATAATCGAAGAGCTGAATAAAGTGGATGTTCCAATCATCTCGTTCGGACACGACCCATCCTACTGGGAGCCTTCAACCGTCCCGCTGAAGGTTGTTGCAACGGTCAACGCCTACCACATCTACGGTGGACCGGAGAACATAACGAACATGCTCAGATACATAGGATTTGAGGTTCTGGGTCTCGATTACGAGTTTGATCCGCCAGCCGAGACGATGTGGCAGGGAATATACCATCCGGATGCCGAGAGACCGTTTGAGAATATAAGCGACTATCTGGAGTGGTATAAGCCAGAGAAGAGCCATGCGATCGGGATACTGTTCCACCGGACATACTGGACAAATGGCGATCTTGAGATCGTCGATGCGATGATCCGCGAACTCGAAACAGGTTTTGATGTGATCCCGGCTTTCTGTTTCGGGATGGGTGATTCTGAAACCGGTGCCAAATCGAGCGGAGAGGTGACCGAAGACTTCTTCATGAATTCTCTGAAGATCGATGCCATCGTGAACCTCCAATCGATATTCCATGCAGGAAACAGTGAAGAATCTGTGAGCGCCCTCAAAAAGCTCGACATCCCGGTATTTCATCCGTTAACGGTCTATCACAAGACCGAAGATGAGTGGATGAAGGACTTTCAGGGGATGAGTTCGAGCGAGGTTGCGTGGAGCGTTGCGCTGGCTGAGTTCGAGGGCGTGATCGACCCATTGATCGTCGGCGCATCAAGAACCGAGGATGCGCATGGAACCGAGTTCGAATGCCATGCTCCGATCGATGAGCGTATGAAGAAAGTTGTGAGAAGGATTAAGAAATGGATTGAACTGAAAGACACGCCCATATCCAAGCGTAAAGTCGCATTCATCCTCCATAACAACCCCTGCGCATCGGTTGAGGCAACAGTGGGCGCGGGAGCGCATCTCGACACGCTCGAGAGCGTCGCAAGAATCCTCCGTGCGATGAAAGAGGCAGGATACGCGGTCGATGTGCCTGAGAGCGGAAAAGAACTCATTGAGAACATCATGGACCACAAGGCGATATCCGAATTTCGGTGGACGACGATCGATGAGATAGTGGATAAAGGTGGGGCGCTTGCGATGGTTACAAAAGAGGACTACGAGAAATGGTTCGATACGCTCCAGCCGGCTGTGCGGACGAGGATGTGCGATGCATGGGGAAATCCGCCGGGCGAGGAGATCGACGATGTTCCAGCCGCAATGATCTATGATGGCAAGATCGTTGTAACCGGCGTACAATACGGAAACGCCGTGGTATGCGTACAGCCAAAACGAGGATGTGCCGGGACACGGTGTGACGGGCAGGTCTGCAAGATCCTTCACGACCCCGAAATTCCGCCGCCGCACCAGTACATGGCTACCTACCGGTGGATCGAGAACAACTTCGGCGCCAATATAATCATCCATGTCGGGACACACGGAAACCTTGAGTTCCTACCAGGAAAGTCAGTTGCACTCTCTGAGAACTGCTATCCTGATATTGCAATCGGGGATATGCCGCATCTCTATATTTATAACTCAGATAATCCCCCGGAGGGGACAATTGCGAAGAGGCGGAGCTATGCGACCCTCATCGATCATCTGCAGACTGTTATGACCGAAAGCGGTCTTTATGGCGATCTGAAAGAGCTCGAAGACCAGATCGCAGAGTACAACAAGACAAAGGTATCTGATAAGGCGAGAGCACATGCGCTTGAGCATATCATTACTGATCTCCTGACAAATTCGAATCTAACAGAAGAGATAAAGCTCGACGAACTGGTGGAGATGGGTGTTCCATTCGATAGAATCGTGGACGCGGCGCACGAGGCGATAACGAAGCTATACAACTCCCAGATACCGGACGGGATGCACATATTCGGAGAAAGCCCCGAAGGCGATCAGAAGATCGAGTTCATAAACTCGATACTGAGGTACGACTCAGAGATGAGAAAACTCGTCATCGATCTCCTCGGAATGGATATCGAGCCAGCCGATCTGAAGAGCGAGGTGTTAACCGAGATCGACGCACTTGGAAAAGAGATTCTGAACGGATTTCTGGATGGCAAAGACCCCGCAACCGTCTGCAAAGATGTTCTCGGGGATCGGTTAAAGAGACTCAACGAAGCCATGATCATCTCAGTAAAGGATGCGGCAGCCGAGATCGTGTGGCGAATCGATGCATCGGACGAGATCGGCGCTCTCCTTCATGGTTTTGATGCCGGATACATCGAGCCGGGTCCGTCCGGTCTCATAACCCGGGGCAAGCCAGAGGTGATGCCCACCGGCAGAAACTTCTACTCGCTTGACCCCTACAAGGTGCCGACCAAAGCGGCATGGCAGATCGGTCAGAGGCTTGCGGACGACGTAATCGATAAGTACGTGGATGAAAACGGGAAGCTTCCTGAGAACATCGCCATGTACTGGATGGCAAGCGATATCATGTGGGCGGACGGCGAGCAGCTATCCCAGATCATGCATCTCATCGGAGTTAAGCCAATCTGGAAGGGCGGGAAGGTGAAAGAATACAAAATCACTCCGCTTGAGGAGCTTGGTCGCCCGAGAATCGATGTGACGATTCGGGTGAGCGGGATCACGCGGGACTGCTTCTACAACTGCATCGAACTTGTTGATGATGCGCTGCGAGAGGTCGCAGAGCTTGATGAGCCCCTTGAGATGAACTATATCAAGAAACACGTCTCTGAAGCCATTTCGGATGGCGGCAACGGAGACGGGGATTGTGCCCGCATCTTTGCGAGCAAGCCAGGGACCTATGGAAACGGCGTGAACCTTGCCGTCTACGCATCCGCATGGAAGGAGGATAAGGACCTCTCCGATGTGTATGTCTACTGGAACGGATATTCGTATGGAAAAGGCGTATTCGGAGATGAATCCCACGCCAAGTTCATATCTCAACTCAAGAGCGTTGACCTGACCTTTAACAAGACCGTTACCGATGAGTACGATCTCTTCGGATGCTGCTGCTACTTCGGAACACATGGCGGGCTCACGACCGCTGCAAGAGAGATCTCAGGACATGATGTCCCTGCCTACTATGGCGACACCCGCGACAGGGACCAAATCGAGGTGAGAACACTTGCCGACGAGGTCAGACGGGTTGTCAGAACAAAACTCCTCAACCCAAAATGGATCGAGGGGATGAAGCGGCACGGATACAAGGGCGCAGGCGACATCTCAAAGAGGGTTGGACGGGTCTACGGCTGGGAAGCAACGACACAGGAGGTCGATGACTGGATCTTCGACGACATCACAAAAACATTCATCCTCGACGATGAGATGCGGAAGTTCTTTGAAGAGAACAACCCATGGGCACTCGAAGAGATCGGAAGAAGACTTCTCGAGGCTTATGAGCGCGGACTCTGGGAGGCTGATCCCGATGTGATCGACGGACTCAAGAACGCATACCTCGAGATGGAAGGCTGGATCGAGGAGCGCATGGGCGACGTGAAAGGAGACTTCCAGGGCGGATCAATCGATGTGATGGCGATGGAAGACGTCGCCGGCTGGAAAGAAAAGGTCGAGAAGATCATGAAGATCTAATCCGACACCATAGAGATCAACCAAGGAGAAATAAAGGGATAATATGGCTGCGGCAACACAAAAAAATCACACAGTAACCGCGGACGAGATCAGAGAGCAGTACAAAAAGTTTGTTGGACGGAAGGTGTTCTTCATCTTCCTCTTCATAGCCCTGATCGTTGGAATAACCGGAGTGTCCACATCGCTCGGGTCTGCAGACCTCTCGGTCTGGGACGCTTATTCATCAATACTCAGGAAACCGTTCCCGAATACGTTCGAGTCAGAGCACCTCTTCACATTGGACGATGTTCCGGGAAGTGATAGCGAGAGACTCAAACAACACCTCATGGATGAATACGGCATTGTCTGGGTGCAAAGTGCGGAGATCAGCAAATCAGGGGACGGCAAGATCACTATTACAGGTGTTGGTGAAAATAAAGTTGAAATCACGCGTGATGAACGGGATGCCGAGAAGATGAATGTGAAAATCAGCGGCGATATAGATTCGGCTCACAGAGTCAAAGATTTCAAGGTTAAAGAGGTGAACGGCGAGCTTCACATACACGAGTCGACATGGCTTGCGGATGTCTGCGTCTGGAACCTCAGACTCCCAAGAATCTTCCTCGGAATCGTTGCGGGCATCGGTCTTGGACTTGCAGGTGCGGTGATGCAGGCGATACTCAGAAATCCGCTTGCAAGCCCGTACACGCTCGGAATCTCGTCAGGCGCTGGTTTTGGTGCGTCACTTGCAATTCTCGCGGGCGCAGGACTCATTGGTGGGAAGTACCTGATCATCGGAAACGCGTTCATATTTGCGCTGCTGGTAGCGTTCATTATCCTCGGGCTCTCGAGCCGTAAAGGAGCAACACCT
>RXIK01000021.1 GCA_004211975.1 Methanosarcinales archaeon
GCGCGGGCGAATGGGGGCTGGTATGTGTCTATGGCTTGCCAGAAACTAACCGGGAAACTCGTGTCATTTGTCAATTCGTGGTAGTATCGGCATGGGGGATCACGAATGGCACGAATAAATGAATGTCAGCGATGTGGGGTGTCATCAAATAACTTTACCGCTTTGTTTTTTCGGTGAACACTCGGGCTAACCACACGATTTTTGTGTTACTCTCATGGTTTTTCCCGCCTCAGCTAAACTCATGATAATTGAGACTTTTTATTATTTTCTGGTTACCCGGGGGTTGTCTTGTGTAAGCACAACCGATAAAATTGAGCGCTATCGATCTGAAAGGTCATTTATATCGTTAATCTGTGAAATCAGTGTTCATCTGTGGCTAAAAGTTTTATTTGCCACAGATTAACACTGATTTCACTGATTTCGGAAGTTATATCCTGTCACTGTTTGCAGGATTGGCATCATGTTGTTCAACCGACCAGAACAAATTAAAAAGTCTCATATAATTTGACACGATAGAAACACGTCAGACCGTTGTAGCGATAATATCATCGAAAGCATTAATCACGTAGCGCAGATCATCATCAGATAGTCCGTACGTGCTTAATTTAAAATATTTTGTGAGTCCGGACTTGATTCCATGAATCTTCCGTTTTTTAAGTTCTTTGTACAGGAAAAACCTGCCTTTCTTGGCGTGTTTCGATATTTCGTACAGAACCGGGGTTTCAAAGAACATGAGATCGTGGTTGTGAGGGTTATCACCCATCTGGTGCATACCGAGGTCGCCCATTGCTTTTGAGAACCATCTTGCCTTCTTTACCTCGTGGTCCCATTCTGCCACTCGTGCCACTACTGTCGGGAAGGATGCGATCAGCGTCATGATCGTTGCGCCGCGGGCTGTGCATCCAAGGAGTTCGATTTCCTTGTTCTTGTTATACGCAGATCTCTTGAGCGTGAGGTCGTGGTATTGTTCGCTTATCCCGAGGACGCCGACCGGTCCGCAGGCTGCCATTGACTTGTGTCCGCTGCCAGCAATGAAATCCACGCCGAGATCCTTCGCAGAAACTGGCATGCGTCCGACTGAGTATGCACAGTTCAGAAGTAGTGGGACCTCGTATTCGTGGCAGATGGTGGATACTTTCTTCGCATCCACAATGTTTCCATAATTTCCATCAGGATATGTTAGAACCGCAAGAACCACTTTTTCACCCGAATTTTGTTTCTTTTCAAGGATATCTGCGTATCCTTCCGGGTCTATTTTGTATTCCGGGCGGTCCGAGACCGGAACCTGTGATATGCTGAGTCCTGCACGTTCTGCCGAAACGAGGGAGGTGTAGTGTGCATTCCCGTCCATGACAACGCAGCCGTCCTTCTTGCTGAGCGCATGCATCACTGCGAATATACTCTCTCGCGCCCCGTTTGTGACTCTTGCGTGGTCGACTCCGAGGAACGTGGGCAGGTCATCGTACACAAAATTGTGGATTGGCGGTTTTTTGATCTCCTCAAGCTTGCCTGGGCAGAAATCACAGATTGAGTATCCGTCGCCCCATTCTGCGAGTGCTTCTCTTGCTTTGGGTGTTAGTATTCCGCCGCGCTGGAGCGGGTCGATGTTGATCATGCCGTGTGTGCTCCGTTTGAGGGAGGTTTTCTTTGCCATGCGGTTTCACTTCCTGTGCGGTAGATGTGCATCGGTTGGGCGGGTCATCTCAAAAAGTTATCTAAAAAGAATGTGTTGTATTCGATATATTTAATAGATCTCTGGTCACAAAATTGGCAGAACGTTTCACCGCCGCACAATCCAAAGGATGTGGTGTTTTGTAACTACCAGGACAGGATTTTCAGGCAGCGCCCTCCGGATCACCCGACTCATCCAGGCGGTATGAAACCTTCTTCGGCAGCTTGAATGCGAATATGCTGCCACCCCCCACCGCACTCGAAGCCCAGACGACGCCGCCGTGTCGGTGGATGATGTTTGCAACAATTGCAAGACCAAGACCCATGCCCTTACTCTTCTCAACCTGCCAGAACTCCTCAAAGACGTGCGGCAGGTCCTCTGGTATAATGCCAATGCCAGTGTCGCTGACAGCAACCTGGATCCAGTCGCCGCCATCGACTCCGGTGATTGATACACTACCCCTCTCCTGCGTGAATCGAATTGCGTTCCCAATCAGGTTTGCGACGACCTGTTCTATACGGTTACGATCGCCCTCGATGGTGAGATGGTCCGGAATGTCAATTGTGCATGTGAGATTCTTGTTCTTAGCAAGAGCCCCCATATCTGCTACGATGTCCTTTATTAGTTCGGATATGTCAAGTTCGTTGAGCTTTAACTCCAGCCCACCTGCTTGTATCACAGATATGTCCAGTATGTTGTTGATCAGCCGCGCCAGTCGATCGCTGTTTGATAAGACCTTTGAGAGCGCATCTTTTTGCCGCGGGTTCAGTTCTCCGAGCATTTCGTCAGCCACGAACTCGGTAAAGCCCATGATCGATGTGAGTGGGGTTCGCAGCTCGTGGGACGCGATGTTTATGAAGTTCGTCTTGAGTTCATCGAGTTTTTTAAGTTCCGCATTCGCAAGCCCAAGTTCTGCATTCGTTCTTTGCAGTTCTTCAGTCACACGTTTCATCTGGGTGACGTTACGCAGCACCTCAACATACCCGATGAGTGCTCCATCAGTACTGTGCAGCGGCGCGCCACAGGTCATGATCGGAACGCTCCTGCCTTCGCCGTCAACAATATCCATCTCCCAGCACACGCCGCCGCCGTGATCTTCGGTTAATTCCTGAAGCCGGCACTGCGGCTCACACGCATCGCTTGAGAATATATCATAACAGCGCATTCCGATAATAGCTTCTTCCGATATGCCAGTAAGCGTCTTGCAAGCCTGATTTGCCATGACTATCTTGAATTCAGTATCGATCACGAACACACAGTCAGGTATGCTCCGGAGTACGCTCTCAAGCGTACTTTTCTGGTTTTCAAGAGTGTGATTAACAAGAGTTATCGTGTTCTGCAGTTCCCTATGTGTTTCATAAAGCTCGGATGTCATTTCATTGAACCGTTGGGTCAGCACTCCAATTTCATCGTTTGACACTACAGGAACCTGTATTGAATAGTCGCCGGCTGCCACCGCCTCTGCCCCGTCATGCAGCCGTTCGATTGGTTTTGTAATCTGCCACGTGGTTAATACGGAGAATATCCCGATTAACACAATAACACAGATTGTGACTACGATCGCCCGTTCGATCAGTACGTTAAGGGGATCTAACACCTCATCATGATCCTGTTCGGCGATCAGGTACCATTTCTGATCAGGCATCCAGATGCGGGAGATGATCACCTTTTTTCCGTTGCTGGTGGTGTAGATGCCACAGTAATCCTCACTGGTATTTTTAACAGCCGGTATCGTCTTCGCGCCATCTGCCAAACCACTGACAAGAAAACCATTACTATCGATCAGAAAAGCTCTGCCGGTCGTTCCAAGTCCGGTGCGATCGTGTATGGTTTCATGGAGCATGTTGAAGTTGGTCCTGCAGACCACCACGCCGATGGTTCTATTATCATCAAGCAGCACCGGAGCAGACACCAGTATCGTTGGTACATTAAGTGTCTTAGAAATGTATGCACTGGTCAGATGTGCGGCATGCAGCCCCTCACGGTAGTATTCACGTGACGACCGATTATCCCCAATGATGTTTTTGTTGGTGGACGCGATGACGGTGCCACCGCGGTCAAGAATAAATATCTCGTCAAACGTGGCATAGCCTTCCATCGCAATATCTCCAAACGCCTCAACAGCATCCTTTGCCTGCCGATATTCGATACTCACAGGGTCAGCCGTTACCATCACCTCGATGTTTCTGACCACGGATGGTGCGCTGGCAACGACCTTTGCATTATCCTGCATATATACAATCCATGAACCAAGGTGACCCGCCCTTGTGTGCGCAACTGAGTTCAGGTGTACGAAAGCATGATCCTCCATCGATTCGGCGGAGAGTGTGTACGTGTGATACCCAATGATGCCAAACGGCACGATCGAGACACAGAAAAATAGGATGATTAACTTGGGCTGGAGTCGCATGGCAGATGCCTTCCCAAACCTTTCACGATCTAATGAGCCAGCCCCAGTACTTAATCGTGGTTGCCGCGCCGATTGTCATCCCGATTGCGGTTATCGCTCCGGGCAACTCAGAATTACACACAGGCATATACGTAAAAGTGCCTGGTGACATGCGAAGTAAGTCCAGTTGAATGCCTGTGAAGAGCAACACGATGGCAAAATAATACAGCATATAATATGGTCTCAGCTGCAACGCATCACCAAGTTTCCCACTGAACTGCGCAAGTGTGTAGAACACAAACATAATTGATACGGGCATTGCCACCCCTAAAATACTAGTAATCATTTTTCAACCCTCATCATAATCTTGTATAATATAACGGTAAGCACCAGCGACAACACAGCTCCGACAAAACCAACTACATGCCAGTCACGACCAAGTGCGCACATCACCCCATACAACACAAAGAGCGCTGCCGGCATCAGAAACAATTTGTAATATGTTTTCTTACCGAAATTCAATTGGTACAACCTGCCGATCGCAAATATGAACAGAATTATGACCGACGCGAGAATTAAGGAGTATGCACCAAGAATGTTTCCGATATCCGCCATAATAATGGTCACCGCTCTCCAAATGCCTTGACAAATGCCTTCTTTCTGGCTAATCGCGGTGCCCCGCTGAATATATCTTCGTATTGCTCAAATGACGTCCCATCTGTTACAATGGTCAATCCCTTATCAGTGATCTTGACTTCATGAATGCCTGCGTCATGCGCGCTCCCGCGTATCTTGAGCACCGACATCGCCCTTCGCAGTTCCGACTCGATCTCCACATACCTGAGCATGATCACGGAATCCATGATGTACGAAGTGCCGTTCTCGGCGATCTGTTTTGAGCCAAGAAGATCCGCGGTCTCACTTACAAATATTGTGGTGATGTTGTTTGATTTCAAGTACCCGGAGGTCTTGCGAACATATTCATCGCTATCGTCATCAGGCGACATGCCGGCAAATCCATTGATCGAATCTACAATGACTCGCTTTACCCCGATGTCTTCAACACAGTCCCGTATCGAAAGCAGGCTCTCGCCGGAATACACCTCTCCGGTGGGTGGATACAGGATGTGCAGCAGACCATTCTCCTCAAGTGCACCAAGATCCCATCCAAAGGACAACGCGTTCCTCCGCAATTGTTCCGCGCTCTCCTCAAACGAGACAATCAGTCCCGGCTCCTCCTGACGCGCACCATCAAGGATGAAATGCATGCATGACGTGGTCTTGCCTGTGCCGGTTGGACCGGTCAGCATTGAGGTCGTCCCGCTGATAAGCCCGCCGCTTAACATCGTGTCAAGTCCTGCGATGCCTGTGCTCACGCGCTTGCGCGGTGAAGTGACCGTGCCCCCGTTAAATGAAGGGGCAGGATATGTGATGATGCCGTCATCAGTGATCCGGTACACGTGCTTGCCACTTGCATAAGACTGCCCGCGCATCTTCAGCACATCAAGATACCGCACGCGGCATCCCTTCTTCAATTCATTTGACAGATGTATGATTGAATCCGCAACATAACTGATCGGGCTTGTTTGCAGACTTTGCTCTGTAAACTCACCAGTGACCATCACAAGAGAATTCCAACCCTTCATCCCGACGAAAAGGTCGAAGTAGAACCGTCTACGCTCGTTATCAGTCAGTGGTAGGTCCATCGTCGTGATCGGATCAATTACGATTCGGTCCGGTTGGATCGCCTCGACATTCTCAGTGATAATATCCACCAGATCATAAGCCTTGTTCTTCATGATCTCACGACTCAGGTCAAAGTAAATGAGATTCTCGCGCTCATACATCGATGGGTCGTAGAAGCTGAATTTGGACATGTATCCACTTAACATCGCTATCGGTTCGGATATCGCCGAAAAATAGAGACATTTTTCGCCTGCCTTAGCCGCTGCAAACATGGACTGCACCGTGAACGTGGTCTTACCAGTGCCAGCCGTGCCCGCTATCAGCACGGTTGATGGACGTGTAAATCCCCGATCCAGTATTTGATCCAGTCCCGGTACGCCTGTTGGAACTTGTTTCATGAGCCTCGCCGCCAGTGCGCTTATGCACCTGTCGTAACGCACGGTTACGTGACTCAAATCACATGCAACCTATTTATTCTTAACCAAGAGAACATTTTTCCAGAGCTGAAATTTTTTTCTCGCCAATAAAAAAAGTTTGGTGCACCAGAATTATTGCACAGGTGCATTTATATTATAGAGTCCTCGCCATACATTAATGTTTTGCACTACGATTTTCTCACAAACGATTTTCTCACAAACGATTTTCTCACAAACGATTTTCTCACAAACGATTTTTTCACAAAAAATCGAGTAAAAACTGCCCTCCGGGTGGGGTCTTGTGATATACGTCTTCGTAATCTGGTGAGAAACGCCTTTCCGGGGTGGAAGCCAGTTTTTGATCAAACTTTTGTGAAAAGTTTGGTGAAGAGTTTGGTGAAGAGTTTGGTGAAGAGTTTGCGCGTGAGAAATGCTCTTAGGGGGGGTTGGCGATATACTTTTTTGTGAATGAAAATGGTGCGGGGGGTGGCTGGACGCTATAGTGGGTGTATTATGAAAAAACAAATGAAGGGAGCTAATCCCTTCGTTACTTCGCTATTTGGCTTGGGATATCTTTTCCGGGCGTTATGTGTTACGCCCCTTTCTGCCATTTATCCCAGCCTGGCGCACATTCACTCAGGGTCTCCGTAATCTCCTCAAGCAGTTCTGCCGGTATGCCGACCACGAGTTCGTCATCTGAGAGTCCTGCGTTCTTGGCTGCACCATCGCATCCGATCGAGACGTTGACATTACCTGAAATGTAGGGGTAGGCGGTGGCATCCGCACATGTTGATTGTATGCCTGCGAAGTTCGCATTGAACCGTCCGCCGTGCCTGTAGATTACCGCCTGAACGATCCGCCTTGCCGCAAGCACGCCAGCCATTACCACGATCACATCAGGTTTTGCGCCGTCAGGATCTGTTGGTGCCTTGTCCAGCGGCGCAATGATGGTTGCAACCGTTGATCCGGGTGCAGATCGTGGCATGTGGTCAACCACGCGCTTGGCAACACCGAGTGAGACTTCTTTATTCAGCTTGTAACGGTATAGCGCGCCCGTTTTAATTATCTGTCCGTAATCCTTGAACCCGATGGCTGCCGCGCCGCCATCGCAGGCATGCATGTCCACTGTGGCAAGGCTCACGGTGTCTTTGAATCTGGCATCCTGGAGCATCTGACAGTACCGCCGTGGCGACTCGATCTTTGACAGATCTCCTGGGATGTCTTCTTCTCGCTTTATGAGTGAGACTGCTATCGGTTTTCCGTTCAGTTCCAGTAGGTTTACAAGTTTATCTGACATTTCCGCATAATCCATGTTAAAACCCTCCTTATGGGTGGCTGTTGATTATCAAGCCATCTGTCAGATATAAATGTTGCCAAAAACCACCCATCACATCTGCAAGATGGTGGTTGCTAAGTGATTAACGAGAAATAAAGCAGCAGAGTTAGCTGATGGCATGCCACATCCTTAACATTCGTGCGATTCATTAATTCGTGCTATTTGTGATCTCTTATGCCGATTTTATCGCGGATGCCACGAATTTTAACCGGTTATTTTCTGGCACGCCCTAAGAGCAGACTTCCACTGGTGTAACTGGCGCTGACCTGTGAGTAATTGGAACCTGCTCCACGGTCTCTGCGATCTCTCCGACCGTTGCATCGAGTTGCATCAGCAACATGCCCAGATTGGCGTTTGGTTTGATCAGTGTCACCAGCAGCATCTTTCTGCCGGCGCCCATGATGATTAAACGCCCGTGCCGGGATTCCACAATCATTCGCTTTGGCACTTCTCGATCCAGACCTTCTGCTGTGATTTCAGCGGCACCAAGCACGGTTGCAGCCATCGCAGCAAATGCTCGCGCATCACCCGGCGCATTTGATGTGACCAGTATCCCGTTTCGACTCACGATTGCACTCGCCTCGATCGAAGAATCCGTATGTAAATTGGATAGGGTTTTGTTAAGTGTAGTTATCATAGCCATGTGATGTGCAACCCCTTGGCGATATGCCAGTTCATATATTTTGGTTCTGGTGGTTATTAAACTTTCGGTTACATCAATAAAGTGATTTTTATTATTTTTCCGGCGGCACGACCCAAACCAACAAGCCACTTGCAAACCACAAACCCGGAAAAGATTTATGCACAATAACCACATCATCTGGACATTACGACGTGTCAGAGATCCGCCGATATCATAAACACCATAGATCGGCATCATACAACACTCTGATATCGCCACACAACTAAATTGAGTAGTGATGTCCATGAATTATCGCAACGAAGAACTCCGGGACAAGTTTGTACGTATATTTGACACCACGCTACGGGATGGCGAGCAGACGCCTGGCGTATCGCTTGGTACCCAGCAGAAACTTATCATCGCAGAGCAACTGGATAAACTCGGTGTTGACATCATCGAAGCGGGTTTTCCGATCGCATCTCCAGGTGAAAAAGATGCGGTCTCCCGGATTGCGAAATTAGGTCTTAATTCACAGGTGTGCGGGTTATCACGGGTAATAATAAAGGATATTGACGCGTGTCTCGATTGCGACGTTGGAATGGTGCACACATTCGTATCCACATCCGATGTCCAGCGGATACACACCATTGAGAAGTCCCGGGAAGAGGTCGTGGAGCTTGCTGTTAATGCGGTGCAGCACATCAAGGATCACGGCGTAGCCTGCATGTTCTCAGCAATGGACGCAACCCGGACCGATATTGATTATCTGACCCAGATACACAGGGCTGTCGAGCAGGCGGGCTGCGACGTCATCAATGTTCCTGACACCGTGGGCGTAATGGTGCCATCCATGATGTACCGCCTGATCAGGGATATTGCGGAAACGGTCTCGGTGCCACTTGATACGCATTGCCACAACGACTACGGGCTCGCGGTCGCAAACAGCACCGCTGCCATAGAAGCAGGCGCAAGACAGGTTCAGGTGACAATCAACGGACTCGGGGAACGCGCAGGAAACGCGGATCTTGCAGAGACCGTGATGATCCTGAACACGATCTATGGCGCAAAAACAAACATCAAGACCGAGCACCTCTATGAAACGGCACGCATAGTCGAACAGCACACCGGCGTCCGAATCCCCCGGTTGATGCCGATTGTCGGGGAGAACGCGTTTGCCCATGAATCAGGCATCCACACTCACGGCGTGCTCGTGCGCACCGACACGTTTGAGCCAGGAGTAATGACGCCGGAGATGGTTGGGCACAAGCGCAGGATCGTTCTTGGAAAACACGCGGGCAAACATGCCGTAAAACTGGCGATTGAGTCGGCAGGATTCCAGACAACCAATGAACAGCTTGTGGAGATATTAAACCGGATCAAAGAACTTGGAGATAAAGGAAAACCGGTCACTGATTCCGATCTCTACGTCATAACCGAAACCGTTCTTGGAGAGGTCTCTAAAAAAGAGCAATTCATCGATCTAAAAGAGGTCTCGGTGATGACTGGAAACATCATCACGCCAACTGCGGCTGTGAAAGCGTGCGTTGGCGGAGAGATAAAGGTCGTTGCAAACACCGGCGTCGGTCCTGTGGATGCAGCACTTGGTGCGGTGCAGAATTTACTCGGCGAAGGAACCAAGGTTCACCTGCAGGATTTCAAGCTCGAAGCGATCTCAGGAGGCTCCGATGCTCTTGCAGAGGTAACCATCGCTGTAGAGGATGCCAGTGGCAGGATCGTGAATGCACGCGCTGCACGAGAGGATATTGTGATGGCATCTGTCGAGGCGCTTGTAAATGCAATTAACCGGCTGATCATGGTGCAAGGCAAGACGTAAGGGGCTCCATGTTGTGGTCGCGTACGTGTTTAGCTGATACAAAAAAAACCACGAGAGTGCACACGATTACACGAGATTAACACGGAAATCTTATGGAAATCCGTGTGATCTCGTGTTTATCTAAACACATACGGCAGGGGCAGTGGTTGATACATTCCCGCAAATAACTATTGACGATCACCATGCACAAAACCGACCGCAGCCAACCAAACAAGCATGCAAGGGAGCGCTTTCGACTCAAAGAGACGATTGTCACGATCAGTTCTGACAAAGAATACCTGCCAGTTGCAAAAGCTGCGATCAGGTCGTGTAGATCTGATCTGGAAGAATTTATCCGGAAAGACCCGTTCTTCGCGGTCACCCTTGACACATACCAACCACACCAACCTGCGCGCCCGGATGCTTATGATATTCCTGAGATTGTGTGTCGGATGACCGCTGCAGCAAACATACTTGGCATTGGACCGATGAGCGCGGTTGCAGGCACGATCGCGTCAATGGCGGTGGAAGCAATGATCAAGGCTGGCGCAACATACGCGATCGTTGACAACGGCGGTGATATTGCTCTTATCAATGATGAAACCGTCATTGTTGGGATTTATGCGGGTGAATCAGAGGCTAATGTTAGTATCGGGCTTGAAATTGAGCCGCGCGACTCTGTTCTTGGAATATGCACATCATCAGGCAGGATCGGGCACTCGATCAGTTTTGGAAGCGCTGATGCTGTAACCATACTTTCAGATGATGTTTCTCTTGCGGATGCGGCGGCTACTGCGATCGGGAATGTGGTGGACGGCGCGGCATCGATCAAGGATGCATTCTCAATTGTTGGCGGGGTGGAATCGATCACCGGAGGTTTAATTATGGCGGGCGGACAGATCGGGATATATGGGAGTGTCCCGATCGTGGAAGCACCGCAGAAACTTGAGTATATCACCGGAGCATGAGTATGATTGATTTGTTGAAGTTGCTTGTTTGCATGTCGTTCTTATTATATTCATGTCGCACGGACTTACAGACCAGAACCGTGCCAAACGAGCTTTGGGGCGTGGTCTTTGTTGCAGCGCTGCCGCTTGTGATTGCTGACTCGCTCATAAAAGGCACAGAATATGTTTATAATACGATTATCCTGGTAACATGCATTTATTTATTTGTGTACGTATTATTCCGGCTCGGTGCATTCGGAGGTGCTGATGCAAAAGCACTAATCGCCCTCGCATTCATATTCCCGGTCTTTCCAGATATAGAGGTGCTTGGATACGTGTTTCCAATCATTGGAGTGCCACCACTCAACATATTTGCATTCAACACACTTATGAACGCAGTTATACTCGCGGTTGTTGTGCCGCTCGGAATCCTCCTGTATAATCTGTGCACACTTTCTGCGCGCGAGATTTTAGAAAAACCATGGTATCTGATCGTTGGATATAAATGCAAGGTACCCAATCTTAAGAATAAGCATGTTAAACTAATTGAGGATTATGTATGTGAAAACGGCGGGGCAACAGCGAAATTCAGGAGAAACGGGGTTATTATCGATGATTATGTTCTTAAACGACTGGAACGCTTAGAATCAAGAGGGCTAATTGAACCCAGGGTCTGGGTGACCCCAGGACTACCGTTCATGATCCCGATCACAGCAGGGTTCGTTGTAGCTATTGTTTTCGGGGATCTGATCTTTTATGGCGTGACCGCGTTTATTCTCGGGTATTAGCAGGGATTATTGTCAGCGTCCTTAATTTACCAGTCACCAACCACGATTCCAGCATATCCTACCACCTCTGACATCGGCTGGACATCGCCGCTGTTTGAATATGCAAGCAGTCTACCTGAATTCGCGCCAAGTCCCCTGCAAAGGCGCATCATAACCGCGATCGGACCATACCCACATACGGATGCGTTTTGCTGCCTGATGCGCGAATAAAACTCGCTGACGTTTAGTTCAAGTAACGGCTCGATCACGTACTGATCAATGTCGTGTGCGACCGCAGCAGGCTCATAATGCGTGAAATCAGAAGATGCGATCACAACAACCTTCTTGCTAGTTTCCTGAAGTGCATCCATCAGTTCAAGGCTCACCTCACGTGTCATCTCCTCATCCTGCAAGCCCATGCATATCGGAACGATCTTGAAGTCGCTGAACATCGTCTGCAAAAACGGGATCTGAACCTCGATAGAATGCTCTTGTTCGTGGGCGCTTTCATCAACATCGATGATGCGGCGCGGGAGCGACTCAACGATGTCGGTGTCAACCTCTACATCGCCAAGCGGCGTGTTCCATGAATCAGACGATACCGAGACTGCTGAACCATATCCTGTGTGATTTGGTCCGATGATCACGAACGTATCAGCTTTGGGGAGTGCTGCATACACCTGCGCCGCGGTCCTGCCCGAATACATATATCCGGCGTGCGGCACGACAGCTCCAGTGATCGCCGGATCCGGGGAGATTTTGATCCCCGAGAAATACGATTTGACGTCTTTTTTCAGAGCCCTTGAGTTTGACGGATAGAACTTTCCTGCGAATACGGGTCTTCTCATGATGGTTCACCGATCATCTAATGTCCGATCGCGGACTTATACCTACCGCATAATCCGGGAGTTTACGTAAACCCAAACCTGGCAGAAGCCAACTTCTTCGCGAGCGTATCTGCAATCCTGTTGATGTGGAACTCAGTAGTTTGTCATTCCGGGATCCGAGAATGGTTAATGAAAGTGGGGGCTTGGCACGTAAAAGTCTCAAAAAAGTGTGTCGCTATCATCACGTTTTTTTGTGTGCCAATATCCTGACACTCCTGTAAAAAGCTTAGTTTGTGGCGGTGTGAAGTATGGCTAAACATGGCTTTTCACAGGAACGTAAACCCTTTTGGAAGCTTGCCAACGATTTCCTGAAGTGCTGGTGACCAGTTTTCAGGATTCAGTCCTTTCTGCGCAAGAAGTGTGCTTGCCCAGCGTTCAAGCCCAACTCCGGAGCATCCGCTCCATAGTTCAGACCCGCTCTGTGATTTTACGCCGAATCCGGTTGGGTATTTATCTCCGTTCACGCTTACGTTCTGGAATTCGAGCCATCCCTCTCGGTATGGCATGAATGATTCGTAGTCGATTGTGCCCACGTTCTTGCTCCCCGTAGTCCCGGTTAATCCCTCCTGTGCCATGAACCATGGTGTGACCCACGCCTTTCGCCAGGTCAGTTCAAGTATCTCCTCAAATATATATTTGTACCGCTCCTGGATGCGCTCAGACTCCTCAACAACCTGCTCCGGAGTCCCCATCCAGACAATCTCGATACGATGAAACTCATCCACTCGCTCGATGCCATGAATACCTCCGCTCTCATACCGGTGCGACGTCCCTGAACGGTCAAATACACGGGCAGGAAACGCGTCATCAGCGAGAGTAGTTCCCTGCAAAAAATGCCAGAACGGCGGGCACTGGGCATAGCACAACCCCCCAATCGGCTTATCAATCTTTTGTTCGATCATGTCAAGCGGGACCTCATGAGTGACCTTATAATAGTCAGAGACTTCCTCCCAAAAGTCAGGATCCCTCGTTTTTGGCGGGCAAACATAATAAATCTCAGGATAAACACCTTTCGCATGTCCTGACCGCTCCCAAACGCTCCACGGAACAAGCTTCGGAAAAATCATCTCCCGATACCCAAGAAACTCAAGAACCTCCTTTGCCACAATGCTTTCAAAAGCCCTGAACAACCTGGTGATCTCAGGACCGTAAATCCACTGTCCACGAGCTGCTCCATGCTTAATCCAGCTTTCTCTGACCAGTTCTACCGTCGGGTCTTCAGTGCAGAAGATCTGCTTTTGTTCACTCTCCCAGAGCAGGTTCCAGTGCTCCTCTTTGCCGCCATACCCCTGCATCGCGATCTTATCCTCAATAAGTGTAATAATCCTGTCAGGTATCCGATTCTGAATCTGCGACTCATTGATCTCCATCTCCACAGTGATATCCTGACCATCAAACTCAATGTTTGAGACATAAGGGATCTTCGTTGATTTAACAGGGTCGTTTGACGGGAACTTCACGACAAAAGACTCGATCTCAACACCCCGAATACCCACACGATATTTCTTTCCAAGAAGAGCCGCAAGAGGCTTTTTAAACCTGAGAACCGCATCATGCGCCCGCACATATCGATCCGATTCGATCTCGATGTGTATCTTCTGATCTTCGGTCCGGAAGTTCAGTATTTTTGCGCCTTTCCCGGCTGGCGCGCCTTTTGCCAGGAATGTTTCGTTTGCCTCGCCTATCAAGGCTGCAATGTCCGCGTCTGCCTGATTCGCGGGCGCGCTGGTGTTGAAGTAGCCGACCAGATGAAAGTACATAGTAATTCACATACATGCTAAGTCTCCATAAATATTGCGTAGATATGATCCAGCCACCCGCGTCTACGTAGACGTTCGCGCCGCCGCAGCAAGGTTCGCAATCCTCGCCGCAAACACGCCTGCAACAAACCCGTCAAAAACCTCAAAAAAGAAAGGAAAGGAAGAAAATCCTCCTTTCATATCTACACCGACTGAAAGATCAGTTCACTTCGGTGGCATCGTAGTCCTGACCGCTGTCGATGCTCACACAATCGTCGCTTTGATCGTGAGGTACCTTGACAAACACACTTCCTTCGGTTTCAGCTATTCCATCGCTGGCAAGGAACGTGATCTCGTACACCCTGCCATCCTCGTCCCCGGACCGCTCGGCTCTGACGCTGGCAGTGTCAGTTCCAACTCCGCTTGCATCTGGTGCATGGTCGACGGCGGGTTAGATACTCTCAAACATCTTCGGCGACTACAACATTGTTAAAATAAATCTCTCGCGCTGGGTAATTGCTATGACTGCTCATCTGTAGATAAAGGTAAGCAGATGTGGGGGTCAAATTATGTGATGGCAAAGCATATATTTCCTCACCTTCCTCCATAATTTTGAAACTTTTGCCATCCAAGGTGATCTGAATATGCTGATCAGTGATCTTCCTGCCGCTCCGATCTTCAGGCCAACCTTCGGTATACAACCATCTTGTTCGCCCATCGATCTTGGCGGCGATGACGCTACGAGCAGTTTTTCCTGGTGGGACGCCAACATATTCAAATTTCAACCAATCATTCTCATCTCTCGGATTCCCGTTGGTTACATTAGGGCAGAGATAGACCGATGCAGTAAGATAGCATCCATTGCTCTGATTGTTCCAGTCAAGATCAAATGAGATAGTTACCCCTTCACTAAAATCAACCTTCTGTACGCTCCTCACCCCATGGAACTTTACGGTATCGTCTGAGGTACCGATTGTGTTTGCTCGCAGCCTCAATCGATAATCGACGTCTTCCGTGAGGTCAACATCATATACGTCTATTGTGCTCTCCTCAAAATCTCCTTCACGGGTGATCTGCCACGTTTGTGTATTTAAAACCCCTTCACTGAAGTTTTCATTAAATTTTACATTAGATATAGAATTATTTGTAATGGAAATTATACTTGCTGCTTTTTCCTCTATTTTGACAGTGTTGACAGCTAATATCGCCAAGAAAACAATAAGGATGAGACAGAAAAGATATAATGCTTTTTTCACAATCTCGGTATTCATTATTTTATAAACCCTCATTTAAACATTGAATTGCTATTAAAAAAGATAAAAAAAGAGAGGATATACCTCTCATTGTCTTTTGTGTCGGTAGATTTCCATGTATCACTCAGGAGTACACCGTATATCCTGCAGATGCACCGTCGTCAATGGCTGTAGCTCCAGAGTCTTGATCATGGGGAACCCAAACCGTACATAACCCGGTTTCTGTGTTACCAGAGTCATCTGTTACTTCGAAATTAACTGTGTACACTCTGCCGTTTCCATCACCCTGTCTTTCTGCTCTGAGTTCCACTGTCTGTGAATCCACGATGACGATATCATCCACCGTATTCCCGTCTCCTTCGCCTTGGACATTCTCAGGCTCATCACTGCTCACTGACGTGATTACTACATCATCGATATCCACACCAGCATCACAAATATCAGTCACTGAAATAACGCAGCACTCAGCTATTTCAATCGTGCGATATTTATGATT
Source organism: Methanosarcinales archaeon (assembly GCA_004211975.1). Classification (GTDB taxonomy): domain Archaea; phylum Halobacteriota; class Methanosarcinia; order Methanosarcinales; family Methanogasteraceae; genus Methanogaster_D. Next base: position 16,024 of record RXIK01000021.1, read on the forward strand.
CGGTGGCCAAAGAACCATTTGTTCACCCGACAGTGTCATCTCCGGTGGTGTGGTGTCTATGACTGTAACCGTTGTCGTGCAGGTTGCGCTGTTTCCAGAGTCATCTGTTGCCGTGAATGTGATTACTGTCGTGCCAAGTGGATAGATTGCCAGCTCATCACTTGTGATCGTTGGATTAGCATCACAGATGTCGGTTGCTGTTGCTGTCAGCTGAACCACGGTGCCATCTGCTGTTTCTTGCTCTACCATCACATCCGCCGGGCAGGTTATCACTGGTGGTGTGGTGTCTTGAACGGTGATTACCACAGTATCAGGAGATGAGTCTACCGTTCCGTCATTAACCACCAATGTCACCGTTGTCGTTCCTAATGGAAGTGACACTGTGGGACCCACCCCTATAGCTGATCCACCTACCCATGTCCACGAATATGTTATCGGGTCGCCATCGAGATCATACGAGCCAGAACCATCGAGTGGTACATCTGCACCCTGATAGTAAGATTGCTCAATGGTTTGATCAGGACCTGCGTCTGCTACTGGCGGTTGATTGGCTGCAATAGTCACTGTAAATGTATCATCGCTACCTACCGAATTGCCTGATGCATCAGTACCCATAGCTTTAGCTACATTCTGCGCTGAACCCGACGCTACGGCTGTTGCAGTCAAAGTCCTTGTTGCAGCAGCACCCGGATTTAGTGTCCCTATGGGCCATGTAGTCGGATCAGTGGTTGACAGTTCCGGCGGTAGTATGTCTTGAAGCGTTATGCCTGTAATTGGAGATGTGCCATTGTTCTTCACCGTAATTGTGAAGGTTACAGTTTCGCCAACGTTCATCGTGGTTTTGTCCCCTATCTTATCCACCTTGAGTACACCCGGTGGAATTGGGGCACCACATGGTAGTCCACAGGCTTCATCTCCCCATGGCTGCGCAAGCTCGTTCAGCAGTACTTGTTCAAGTTCCGCTGAGCCGGTATACCCCAGACCCATATAGTCGGCATCCAGTCCACAGTAGATCATCAGCCCCGATCCATAGTGGGCATATACATGCACAGGTCCAGTGACATCGTAGTAGTTTATCGCTTCCATATCCTGGCACCACGAGGAACTATAGGTTGTTAGTATATTGGCATCCCCGACTGCGTCTGTATGGGTACAGATGGTAGTGGTGTCGATGTAATATGGTGAAGTTGAATCTGAACTTGATAGGTTATTCTCTTCAACCACAGTTAAAGGGCACTTGTGAGATCCCATTGCTCCAGGATTACTTGTCACGAAACTGTATGGCAGCCAAGTGTAATCTGGATTATCAGTACATTCTGTATCCCATATTATCAGCTTACCACCAGCATAGACCCAATCGACAATATCCTGTTTTTGCTGATCAGTCCATGTATTCAGGTGCGTTTCGCAAACTCTCCACATTACAAATGTGTCGTAATTATCGAGTGTTGCTCTATTTAAACCGGTATATGGAGTGAGCCAGACTTCAGATTGCGGTGTGACAGTTTCTGGATAGGCTCCTCCGCCGGTGCCGCCGGGATTTGTTACCAAAACATCAGCACTCCCGTTATTGCAATAGGCTGATGCAGATGCCGTGAATACTGCAAGCAAAGCGAGCAACATCATCGTTGAAATCACTGTTGCTGGCAGTATATCTGGCACTGTTCAAAAATCCAGTGATAGCCAAACATTTTACCCCAGTTTCTCATCACTTCCACCATATCGGAGGTGGTAAAACCATTTCATGATGGATTTTATACCAGATTTTTACCACA
>RXIK01000169.1 GCA_004211975.1 Methanosarcinales archaeon
CAGGTGGCGATTGGTTCATGTACTAACTCTTCTCTTCGTGACCTTAAGATCGCAGCAAATATTCTTTGTGGGCATACCGCCGCAGATAACTTGCATCTCACTATAAATGCGGGTTCTCGGCAGGTGGTGGAGCACCTTATTGAGAGTGGCGAGATGCGTTATCTTATAGCGGCGGGTGCAAGAATTCTTGAGAATGCTTGTGGTCCGTGCATTGGCATGGGCGCTGCACCGTCGTCTCAGGCTGTATCCGTACGAACGTTTAACAGGAATTTTGAGGGCAGGAGTGGGACTAAGGATGCGCAGGTGTTCCTTGTGAGCCCGGAAGTGGCGGCAGCAACGGCAATTAAGGGTGTTCTCACAGATCCGAGAGATTTGGGTGATCATCCAACGATAGAGATGCCTCTGCATTTTATTATTAATGACAACATGTTCGTACGTCCGCTTTCTCCGGATGAGTCTGCTGGAGTTACGATTATACGGGGTCCAAACATCAAGCCGTTGCCTGATTTCACGCAACTACCCGGGACTCTTGGGGGTGAAGTGCTCCTCAAAGTTGAAGATAACATCACTACGGACCATATAATGCCTGCGGGAGCGAGAGTCCTGCCGTTAAGGAGCAATATACCTGAGATCTCGAAGTATGTTTTTGAGGCGGTTGACCCTGAGTTTCCCTCGCGGGCTTTGGAGCGTGGTGGCGGGTTCATTATAGGTGGTGAGAACTATGGTCAGGGGTCTAGTAGGGAGCATGCGGCACTTGCGCCCAAGTATCTGGGTGTTAAGGCAGTTATTGTCAAGTCTTTTGCACGTATTCATTTAGCAAACCTGATAAACTTCGGGATAGTGCCTCTGACATTTAAGGATCCCGCAGATTATGATTCGATAGATATGGGTGATGTGTTGGAGGTGGTTATAGGTGATTTGCGTGGCGGTGTTAAACTCAGAAATCAGACCAAGGATACTGTGATAGAACTTACACATTCATTTTCACACTTAGATGCTGAGATACTGATGACCGGGGGTAAATTGCCCTGGGTAAAGGCGAGGGTTGGAAATTAACGGTAAATGATGGATAGGTGATATAATTATGGCGCAACGAGGTATACGAGAATATGATGCCAAGAGGATTCTGGCTAAACACATGAAAAGGTTGTCCGGGGGCACGTTTAAATATCGTGGTCGAGTTGTTCTGGTCACGCCGGATATGAGCATAGATGCGGCGGCCGCGAAGAATCATTGGGTGAAGACCGAAAAACTGACGGTGAAGCCCGATCAACTATTTGGAAAGAGGGGTAAGCACGGGCTATTACTGGTGAATGCCACTTATGACGAGGCAAAGAGCTGGTTGGATGAGAAGATGCATAGCACTGTTGATGTGGGTAACGTCCGGGGTGAACTAACGCACTTTCTTGTTCAGCCCTATGTAGAGCTTGATAAAGAGTATTATCTGGCTTTCGCCGGACATCCTGAGGGTGACTATATCCATTTTTCTGCGGAGGGCGGCGTAGACATAGAGGCAAATTGGGACCTGGTCACAAATGTTGATGTGCCCATAGATGCAGAGATTGAAGATGTTGATCTTACACCTATTCTGGATGGTGTTAGTAGTGATGATAGGGCAGCGTTCAGAGATCTTATAATTGCGTTATTCCGGTTTTATCGCAGGTTGCAGTTCGGTTTTTTGGAGTTTAATCCATTCACGCATAAGGACGGTGAGTTCTTTCCGGTGGATACGGTGGCTCGACTGGATGATACGGCTCATTTCCTCTGTCAGGAGGACTGGAAAGACGTGGAGTTCCCTGCACCGTTTGGTCGTGAATTACGAGCTGAGGAACAGTACATAGAGGATCTGGATGAGAAGAGCGGGTCATCACTGAAACTCACCGTACTGAATCCCCGGGGTAGGGTGTGGACGATGGTGGCGGGAGGTGGGGCAAGCGTGATATATGCGGACACCGTAGTGGACCTTGGGTTTGGAGATGAGTTAGCAACTTATGGGGAATATAGTGGTAATCCTACTACGGAGGAGACCTATGGCTATGCAAAGACACTGTTTGATTTGATGATTCGGGAGAATGTGGAGGGCTGCAAGGTCTTTATTATTGGTGGTGGAATAGCGAATTTCACTGATGTGGCAATGACTTTTGATGGCATAATACAGGCGCTTGATGACTATGCAGAGCGGATAAAAGAACATGACATAAAGATTTTCATACGTCGTGGCGGTCCAAACTACAAGGCGGGTCTGGCGAAGATTCGTGAGGCTGGGAAACGGTTAGATCTGGATATGGAGGTTCACGGACCTGACATGCACATGACAAAGGTGGTTAGTATTGCACTGAAGAATCTTGAGGGCGGGAGGTAAGAAAAATGGCAAAACCGGATTATGTATTGTTTGATAAGGATACGACAGCAATTATATTTGGTAATCAGCAAGCAGCGGTTCAGCGGATGCTTCATTTTGACTATTTAGCCGGCAGAGATAAGCCATCGGTGGCTGCTATTGTCAATCCCAGTGGTGGGCGCAAAGGGCTTATGAAAGTGTTCTATGGAAAGGACGAGATATTGCTGCCCACGTACAACAAGCTCAGGGCAGCAGTTAAGAATCATCCTGATGCTGACGTAGTCATAAATTTTGCGTCCTTTCGTTCGGCGTATGACGTTTCTGTTGAGGCGTTAAACTACCCTTCTATTAAGACCGTTGCAATCATTGCTGAGGGCATACCTGAACGGCAGACAAGGCAACTCATTGCTTTAAGGAAGAAACTGGGTAAGTGGATCATCGGTCCTGCAACGGTGGGCGGTTTTGTGGCGGGCGGCTTCAAAATAGGCAATGCCGGCGGTGCTTTGTCCAACCTTTTAATGTCAAAACTTTACCGACCCGGAAGCGTAGGGTTCGTGTCAAAGTCAGGCGGCATGCTAAACGAGATGGCAAACATGATCGCCCTGAATTCGGACGGTGTCTATGAGGGCATAGCCATAGGCGGCGATAAATATCCGGGTTCTACTCTTGTTGAGCACTTGCAGCGATACGAAGCTAACCCCGAGATACAGATGATGGTAGTTCTCGGAGAGGTTGGCGGTGACGATGAGTATGAGATCGTGGATGCAATAAAGGACGGCAGACTCAAGAAGCCCATAGTAGCATGGGTTACCGGCACGTGCGCAAAAGTGTTCCCAAGCGAGGTTCAGTTCGGACATGCCGGAGCAATGGCACGAGGCGAAGCTGAGACCGCGGACTCAAAGAACGCAGCACTCAAAGAAGCTGGTGCACACGTCCCGAACTCATACAATGACTTCGATAAACTCATACGCACAGTATATGCGGATCTAAAGGCAAAAGGAATCATAGAAGAGAAGGAAGAGGTGACACCACGAGAAATACCCGTTGACTATGACCCCGGGACCATGAGAAGGACCACCAATATTATTAGCACAATCTCAGACGACCGGGGTGATGAACTTCTCTATGCGGGCATACCAATAAGTGAGGTTATCAGAGACGGGTACAGCGTAGGAGACGTCATATCCTTATTGTGGTTTAAGAAGCGATTGCCAAAGTATGTGACCGAGTTCCTGGAAATCACACTCATGATAACAGCAGACCACGGTCCCTGCGTAAGTGGAGCGCACAATTCCATTGTAACCGCCATGGCAGGCAAGGACATAACGGCATCAGTGGCAGCAGGTGTACTGACAATAGGGCCAAGATTTGGAGGTGCGATAGATGGTGCTGCTACGCACTTTAAAGATGCCCTGAAGAGAGGTCTCACGCCAAGGCAGTTTGTGGACGAAATGAAAGCCAAGAACATGAATATACCGGGGATCGGGCACAGAGTGAAAAGCGTGCACAACCCGGACATGCGCGTGAACCTACTTGAAGAATGGGCTTTCGCCAATCTACCGAAGCATAAGCTGCTGGACTTTGCTCTTGAGGTGGAGAAGATAACAACAGCCAAGAAAAACAATCTCATCTTGAATGTGGATGGGTGCATAGGCATAGTGTTTGTTGACATCATGCACTCCACCGGGATCTATACGGAGGCTGAAATAGACGAGATAATAGACAGCGGCACACTCAATGGTCTGTTCGTATTAGGGCGGACAATCGGTATGATCGGGCACTTCCTGGACCAGAAACGGCTGCATTCCGGATTATACCGGCATCCCTGGGACGAGGTCCTCTATATGTTACCAAGCGAGACCGAAGTTTTGGAATATTCAGAAGACAGACAGAAGAGGTGAAAAGAACGATGACAGCTAAAATACAGATGAAGACTTCGTTAGTGGAGATGGACGGAGACGAGATGACCCGGGTAATGTGGGCTATGGTAAAGGATAAACTCCTGCTTCCTTACATAGACCTCAAAACCGAGTACTACGACCTATCAATAGAAAAGCGGGACGAGACCGATGACCAGATAACCATAGATGCGACAGAAGCGATAAAGAAGTATAAAGTGGGTGTTAAGTGCGCTACAATAACGCCAAACGCGGCACGAGTCACGGAATACAACTTAAAAGAGCAATGGAAAAGCCCAAATGGCACAATCAGAGCCATGCTGGATGGAACTATCTTCAGAACGCCAATAATGGTGAAGAACATACAACCCGCAGTAAGAAACTGGACAAAACCCATTATCCTGGGGAGGCACGCATACGGCGATGTATACAAAAACGTTGAGCACAAGATAGAGGGTCCCTGCAAGGCGGAGCTTGTGGTCACAAATGCAGATGGAAATGCCGTTAGACGCACAATACACGAGTTCAATGAGCCAGGCATCATACAGGGCGTACATAACCTTGACGCATCAATAAATAGCTTTGCCGAAGCTTGTTTCTCTTACGCGCTTGACCGGAAAGTAGACGTCTGGTTCGCTACGAAAGACACCATATCCAAGACTTACGACAATAATTTCATGGAAATATTTGAGAAGCTATATGAAGAGAAGTACAAGGCTAAGTTTGAAGCGGCAGGAATAACATATTTTTATACGCTGATAGATGATGCGGTAGCACGGATAATGAGGGTGGATGGCGGCATGCTATGGGCGCTGAAAAACTATGACGGCGACGTGATGTCAGATATGCTTGCGGCAGCATTCGGGAGCTTAGCTATGATGACCTCAGTCTTAGTATCCCCCCATGGCTACTTCGAGTATGAAGCAGCACATGGCACGGTGCAAAAGCACTACTACAAGCATCTTGAGGGTGAAAAAACCTCCACCAACTCAGTCGCACTAATATTCGCATGGAGTGGTGCACTCCGAAAGCGCGGCGAACTTGACGGCACACCTGAACTATGCACATTCGCAGACAAATTAGATGCTGCGGCTATAGGGACAATAGAAGACGGAATAATGACTGGCGACCTGGCGAAACTGGCAGAACCACCGGCACAGAAGACTGTGAACACAGAAGAGTTCTTAGATGAAGTAGCACGGCGACTTAAGGTGTAGGATAGTCAATCATGTCAGAAATAGAACATTGATGATATAGAAATAGATATTTCAAGGGGATTTTCGATTGCGCCCGAAAAAGTCTGGTTCTGCCGTTTTCTGTGGTCGATAGCAGTAGCCCACCCTCGTGTTGCAGCAATCGCGGGCGCCACTCCTTCGTCTTTCTCGTCTCTGCGTTAAATCAGAGAAACGCAAAGACGCGAGGGCACAAGGGCGCAAAGATTGGAAACCACAGAATCCATCAGAATCAGGAAAAAGCATACCACCAGCCCCACCCGAAGGGCATTTCTTACTCGCAAACTATACTCGGCACCGGCATAAACTGCGCTTTTTTTCAGTGGTAGAACGTAACTACTCAGGTACCTAAAACCACTATCAGGGGACTTCGCTATGCAGGAACTATCCGGGATGTGGTGAAT
>RXIK01000170.1 GCA_004211975.1 Methanosarcinales archaeon
AAAGGCGATACACATGAACGCAATACCAAAGATCGCTCCAATCCTGAAGATAACACCGGAAGAACTGGAGAGAGAAAGCATCGAAACATATCTGCACATCAGATTGAAACGCTGCGAGTCTGAACTGTTTAATCTCGCAAGGAAATACGGGGTTTCATCAATCGAAGACTTTGAAGAGGGGTACAAAAGAGGAAATATAGAGGAAGAAGGAACCTGGGAGGATTTCTTCAGGCTGGACCACCTTGAAGCGGAAAGGGGATCTATAAGAGAGGCATTAGGGGCGATCCGGTGAATTTGAACCGGAAATTATCCGAGATCGTTGAAGTTGAATTTTCTGACGTTGTTGAGTTTGCAGAGGATCTTTAAGAGAAACTGAGGCTATATATCCGGGACGGAAGTTATATTGATGTATGGTTTTCGTGCAAGATCGAAGGAAGGTATGCATATCACTGGGAACGCAGGCATCTTGATGGGACTGTTTGCAGGCATGACAACATCCCTACGAAAAATGGAAGTACACTGAAACTTTTCCAAAGCATTTCCATAACGGTTTTGAGCACGATGTTTGTGATAGTTCAATCAGCGATGAGCCTGTCGAGGCGATCAGAGAGTTTCTGAGCTTCGTACAGCAGCTCATTAATGAATAGTGGTGCGATGAAAATCGCCACCAGACACCCCTGCACCAGGTGAGAGCATCCCGCAGCCATATTCCAGCCGTACTCGGGGATGTATCTCTGCAACAAGTATCTGATTGATGATGTCACGCGAAAAGCCAGGCGTGACCTCCGCAAGTACAACATCTCGCCGGGCACGGTTGTTGTTGCGTTAAGCGGCGGAAATGATGGTTCTGTGCTCCTTTAGCTCATGCACAACATCTTTGCGCCGAATCGAAAGATCAAGATTGTTGCGATCACTGTTGATGAAGGCATTGGCGGCTACCGCAAGAAAACGATCAAAAACGCAAGCAGTCTCACGGATAACCTTGGAGTTGAGCATACTATTGTCTTGTTTGAGGCGTAGTTTGGAAGAAGGCTTGATGACATTTTAGAAACAACCCCTCGCCCGCCCTGCTCTGTCTGCGGTGCGCTCTGGAAGAACCTGCTCAATAGAACTGCGAAGAAACTGGGTGCCAGTTATCTTGTGATTTGGCACAATCTTGATGATGGGGTGCAGGATTCTCATCAATCACCTGCGTGGTGATATCGGGCGGCTCGTCAGACTCTCACACTCAAGATTGCAGCCTGGACTGGTGCCGTGCATCAAGCCCTTGCGGCATGTTCCTGAGAGAGAGGTTACAGCGTATGCGGGCGCGGTCGGACTTCTCCAGCTCGTGCGTAACCGTTAGTATCGTCTGTCCCATATCCCGGTTCAGCGCCAGGAACAGATCAAGAATCTGTTTTGACGGACACTGTCCGGATTTGCGGTTGGCTCGTCGGCAAAGAGAATCTTCGGCTAGCACAGGTTTAATATAATTTGACTCACAACAGTAAGCAAACAGGCGATAGTCCTGAAATGCGGTGTCCTGTGAGATAGCTTTATGTGCAGAGAATAGCTATGAAGTATCAGATATGGCTGTTTGTATAATAGTTGTGATAGTGATATTACTTGGGTTTTTATTTATTAAAAAACATAAAAGGATGTCGCTGGTATATACATCAATAGGATTCTTATCCCCCTATGTCTGCTTGCCAGTTGGTATACTGTTTGCCCTAATATTCGCATCTATGGGGGATGGATATGAACCGGGTATCCGGGGGGGTTTGACTGCCAACTTGCTCACCCCGATAGTCTCACTCGTTGGATCTCTTCTCTTTGTATCAGAAATGAAGAAGCAGTCAAAACGCTGGTTATTAGGAATTCCACTTTGTATTGTATTCCTGTTAATCTCGATTGTCTCGCTGCCACTCTTAATCAACACAATTTTTTTGACATCAGTATCCAGTTTATTTCCAGACACAGATCCGATTTTAGAGATTTTATCGGTGCTGATGGCACCTTGCGCTGTGCTGTTCCTCCAATCAGTGCCAGCAAACCAGAGAGAACTCGTAAAATTACCAACGCTTGTTGTGGTGATCATGAGTGCCTGCGCACTTGTCGGCTATTGTTTTGGGATGACTCTACATAATACAACTATGTTTATATTTGTTTATCCAATTATAGGTATTTGTTTATTGATAGTTGCAACAAAGATCGATCAATAATGTTAATGGCAAGTATTCAATGCCTTCTGAACGTCTGACTAATGATGCGGTAAAAATAAATAGAGTAAATACCATACAAGTGGTGGCTGGAAACATAGACCTGACACAAATCATTGACATCGCGCATATATACCCTCCCGCTCCACAACCCCCCCATCAGCAAGCCAGATCACCCTGTCCACGAGGTCCGCGTCCTCAAGCTCGTGTGTAACCATTATTATTGTCTGCCCGATATCCTGGTTCAGCGCCCGGAACACTCAAGAATCTGCTTTGACGAGACACTATCCGGATTTGCGGTTGGCTCGTCAGCGAACAGGATCGCAGGCTTATTGATGAGCGCCTGCGTAATTGCTGCCCGTTGTTGTTCGCCGCCTGACATCTCTTTGGGGCGGTGGTCTGTCCGCTCGGCAAGCCCGACCATCTTGAGCGCGTCCATTCCTGTTGTGACGCACTCATCCTGTGATTGTGCGAGAGCCATTGCTGGTAGGTACTAGATTCCACACATCCAGAAGATTTAAACTTACGGAGGAGCATATACCTCATGAACCGGACGGGATGGTGGGATTCATGGAAACAACGGTAGCAACAATCGATCTGCCGTCTTCTTTCTTGACGGCAACAAAAGTCAAAGAAGACGAGCTTGATACATTCATCAGACGGTCACTGGCTGTGGAGTTGTACAGGGAGGGTAAATTGTCCCTTGGGAACGCAGCAGAAGTTGCCGGTGTGCGGAATAAGTGGGAGATGCTGCTGTTGCTGAATGAAAAGGGAATTCCAATAGATTATACCGCAAAAGATGCGAGAATTGATCTTGAGACGTTAAAAGAAGCGTTGGGTAGATGATGGTTGTTGTTTGCAATTCAACACCGCTCATTGCGCTTTCACGCATCGGAAAGCTGGAACTGTTGAGAGAATACTTTTCAGAAGTTTATGTCCCCGGTGAGGTTTACGATGAAGTGGTGACGCGTGGCGAAGGGTTATCTGGTGAAAAAGAGGTAAAATCTGTGGATTGGATAAAAGTAGAGATGGTCACGAACGAAATTGCAGTTGATTCGCTCTGCACGACACTGGATCGGGGCGAATCAGAGGTTATAGTACTTGCGAGGGAAAAGAATGCGTTGTTGATCCTTGATGATGGAGATGGGCGGCGGATTGCAAGATCGCTCGGACTAAAGATCGCCGGAACGATCGGTCTCCTGTTACTGGCGGCAGAGGATGGAACACTCGATTTAAAGCGGTCGATCGAGGATCTCATGCCTGCCGGCTTCAGGCTTAGCAAAAAAGAGTATGCGAAGATTGTTTTTGGTGTGATGGGTGGGTGAACTCGAGCTTTTCCGGAAGCTATTGTGCACATTCCTCACTCTTCCCGCTCCATAACTTTCCCATCAGCGAGCCAGATCACTCTGTCCACGAGGTCCGCGTCCTCTAGCTCGTGTGTGACCATTAGTATTGTTTGCCCCGTATCTTGGTTCAGCGCTCGGAACAGCTCAAGTATCTGTTTTGATGAGATACTATCCAGGTTTGCGGTTGGCTCGTCGGCAAATAGGATTTTTGGCTTGTTGATGAGTGCTCGTGCAATTGCTACTCGTTGTTGTTCGCCGCCTGACATTTCTCGTGGGCGGTGGTCTGATCGCTCGGCAAGCCCGACCTTTTCGAGTGCGTCCATTCCTTTTGTGACGCATTCATCCTGTGATAGTCCTAGTGCCATTGCTGGTAGGTACACGTTTTCAAGTGCGGTTAGTTCTGGCAGGATTGCGTATTCCTGAAAGACGTAACCAAACTTTTTGAGCCTGAATATTGTTTGTTCGGACTCGGATAGTCCTGAGATCTCTGCTCCGTCGATTATGATCTCGCCTTCTGTTGGCGTGTCAAGAAGTCCTAGCTGGTGTAGGAGCGTTGATTTTCCGCTCCCGCTTTTGCCCATGATCGCTGCGAATTCACCTCTCCTGATGTTGATCGTTACGTGGTTCAGCGCGGTCACCTGCATATTTCCCATGGTGTATGCTCGTGATATGTTTCGTGTTGCAATTATTGTGTCCTGCTTGTTTTGTTTCATTATTCAGTCACCCCAGATCGCATCAAGGATTGTTTCACGCGCTGCCCGCCATGATGGTAGGAGACCTGCGATTGCAGCAGATATAATTAACCCTGCACTTCTCATGATGGCAGCTTTTTGCTCGATTAAAAGTGTCACATCCCCCATTGGAAACACCATTGGGTGCTTGGTGAAATAGGGCACCAGTATGACAAACATGATCGCCAGTCCGGCAATGCAACCGCACACCGCAAAAAATACTGCCTGAAATACGTATGACCTGATGATTATTGATTCTTTGATACCGATCGCTCGCAGGATTCCCATTTGCCTTCGTTTACTCACAGTACTGACGTAGATCACGATGAAGATGGTGACGCCTGCAACAAAGAACCCAATAGCTCCGGTGAGTGTATTCAGCACATTAAAACTCTGTGTGAGGGTGGCGACTATCCCTGCGTACACTGTCCACGGCTTGATATCTTCATGCACGCCCAGTTCAACGAACTGGTTCAGAAATCTGTCTTCTTCACCCTTCGTATCGGTCTTTACAAGAATCTGGGATGCCATATCGTGGATTCCAAGCACTGACTCAATCTCTTTCTTGGTTATGTATGCCATTTGATTTGACTGGATGAAGTTCGTATCAAAGATCCCTTTCACCCGGTACTCACGTTTAACCCCGTTTGTGAATGTTACCTCAACGGTGTCACCGACCACAACGCCGCCGAGCGATATGTGTTCGAGGCTCCCTCCCTGCCCACCTGCGATCTCTTTTCCGATGATGATCTCTCCTCTGTCGTACTTGCTCAGGTATTCACCCGTGATCATCATATCAGGAACAAGAGAGACCGTTTGCTCATCGTCAGGATCGACTGCGCGGATACTCCATGCGCCGCTTTTCTCTTCATAGGCGATGGTTGCACCTGTGACATACTGTGCAGAGGTGCCTATAACCCCCGGTACATTGATTATCTTCTTCACAACCGCGTCAGGGTTCTTGATGTATACCTCATCGTCTTTCGGCTCAATCACGATGTTGCTGTAAAGGGTGTCGATCACCTGTTTCTCGGTGGCGTCGCCCATCCCATCAAAGACCGATGTCGTGAACATGAGGTTCACGAAGGCGAGCGCCATTATGAGAATTGTGAGCGCTGATGTTCCCCTGTTGCCCTTCACGATGAATTTGTAGGCGAGAAATGCTGAAACCTTGAGTTCTGTTGTTATGGGGGTCATTTTAATCAATTATTTGGTGTCTGTGTTGTTTGTGGCATTTGTGAATGGGCGAACGACACGAATCAGATTAATTCACTTCTTCCTGCGAATGTAAAGCAGACCAACAACAATTAAGGCAGCCACAGCAAGAGCCGGGATCAGCATATCACTGTTTCCGCCGTTGTCAACATACAGCACCAGATCAACGGTTTTCGTGTGATCTCCGAGGTCGTCTTCGTACGAGATCACGGCGTGATACGGGATATCTCCACTCTCTGTTGCGCGAAAGTTGAAGATGCATGGTGCATCGTCGTCCGCCTCAATCTTCCCGAGAAACGCGGTCCGGGTGCCCTTAAATGGGATGTCAATGGTGACTTTCACAGATTCGGCATCTCCGTGTCCGGAGGGGATTTCTGGGTTTGTTTTCACGCTTGCGATGCAGAGGTTGGCATCACCAACCACGTTGATCCCAACAGAACTCTGCGAGGTTGTGTTTCCGCCGAGTTCATCGTTGTAGCGCATCGTTACCGGTATCGCGTACGACGAGATCTCTGCTCCGTCGCTTGCCATGATCCGGTAGCTCAGTCTTTCGGACGTGCCTGCCTCAAGTTTCCTGATGATAAACGTGTCAGCGCATGCCGGCACAAACGGGAGGTCATCGAGCAATGCAGTCACCTGCGCCGTGCTTGCAGTCCCGGTTCCTTTGTTTGAGACAAGGAAACTAAGATCAAATGTGTCTTCTGGCTTTATTATCTCCGGATCGATCGTAATCTCTGAGATCACGAGTTTCGGCGTGCCACGCACCACAACCGGAACTGTCAGGTTTTGCTCGCGGTGCGCTCCGTCAGTGGTCCACGTTGTCCCGAGTTCGATCTCATAATTACCTGTTACCGCAGCAGGATCTATGTG
>RXIK01000228.1 GCA_004211975.1 Methanosarcinales archaeon
CGGTGTTTTCTACCGTTTTTGTGGATTACTCCGCATAAACAACATGTTTTTGAGGTGTATGCTTCGTCCACTCTCAACAGTTCAATTCCATTGTTTTCGAGTGTTGTTTGTAGGCGATTATAGATGTACTCAAAGCTCCAGAAGTTGTTTACCAGCGAATTGGTGGTGCGTCCTTTGCTGCCGCTGTCTCTGATTCCTTTTACATCGCCGATCACGACTTTGGAAACCTTGGCTGACACGCATTCTCTCGTGAATCGTGCTACTATGGTCACAGAGGTTGATGAAATCAAAACAAACGCCATCACGTAATCTCCCGCACGAGAAGCGTTCGCAGCAAGAAGATTGCGGGGATGATCTCCAGTCGCCCGATCCACATGTTACATATCAGCATGATCTTACCTGTGGCAGGGAGGCTTGCTGTGGTGATGCCGGTTGAGAGCCCGACATTGCTCTGTGCGGATGCCACCTCAAGAATCACACAATCAAGACTGAAACCTGCCGGCACCACATAAAGGAGCACCACAACACCTGCCAGGAGAAAGATGATCCATAGGTTCAGGAGCAGCGAAACCTCTTCGAGTTCTGCGTTCTTGTTATCTTCTGAGAGCGTTCTGTCTCCGATGTGGTACGCAATAACTGCCTCTTTTGGAAGTGCAATCTTCTTAAGCCACCATCCAACCCCTTTAATCAGCATGATCGCTCTAATTGTCTTTATGCCGCCTGAGGTCGAGCCGGCAGTGCCCCCAATAATCATCGCAATGATCAGGATGATATGGGCGATCGGCGTCCACCGATGTATATCCGCGGTCTGAAATCCTGTGCAGGTGATCGCCGAGACAAACTGGAAGACCGAGTCGATAGAAGTGGTCACAAGGTCGCAGTTCCCCTGCGAAAAGATGTTCTCAAGAACAAGCAGAGTTGCGCCGATCAGAACCATCGCAAAGATCGTCCTGCACTGCATGTCCTTGAAGTATGAGGACATCTTCCGCATGATCACCTGATGGTGCACCCAAAACGGTATGGCGCCGGCAATCATGATCGGGATGAGCACGATCTTAATTGTTGTGCTGTGATAATCTGCGATGCTCCCGTCTGTGACTGTGAAGCCACCTGTGCCAATCCCGGTCATCGCACAGTTCACAGCGTCCCAGAGCGGCATCCCTGCCAGCCACAGAAGCCCAACACCAGATAGGGTCAGCGCAAGATAAACCTGCCAGATCGTGCGGACGGTGTCCCTGATACGGGGGGTGACTTTCTCGTCCCTGCCTTCAGCATGATAGAGCGCATACATGCACGTCCCCGGTCTTGCAATGATCGATATCACGAGCACGATCACGCCAACACCGCCAAGCCACTGCATAAAACTCCTTAAAAACTGCAGGGTGTGCGAAAGTTCCGAGGGGTGCGCAACCATGGTGAGACCGGTTCCGGTCCAGCCAGACATGCTCTCAAAGTACGCATCGAGAAATGGCATGTTAGCGTCGAGCACGAAAGGAATTGCACACAAGAGCGGTGCGATGAGCCAGCCCAGTGCTGCGATTGTCATGGCATGTCTCGCCTCAAGCACATCAGCGGTTTT
>RXIK01000171.1 GCA_004211975.1 Methanosarcinales archaeon
TCTTGTGTAAGCACAACTGATAAAATTGAGCGCTATCGATCTGAAAAGTCATTTATATCGTTAATCTGTGAAATCAGTGTTCATCTGTGGCTAAAAGTTTTATTTGCCACAGATTAACATTGATTACACTGATTTCGGAAGTTATATCATGCCACTGCTTGCAGGATTGGCATCATGTTTTTCAACCGACCAGAACAAATTAAAAAGTCTTTCATCATCACCTTTTCCAAGAAACTAACATTTTTTCACGCTCTTTTCTGTCATTTAATATTTCTATCCGTTCTTCCGCATTGTAATTATCGGACTTAATCGGCATATCTATCAAGATTATTTTCACCGGAACCGACGGGAAGTTTTTGCTTAAGCGTTCTAGGTCATAAACCAGTTGTTCGCCATAAGATACGCCTGTTGACATCTGTTTATGGAGCAAATGACATGGAACGATCTCAACACCAAGTTTTATTTTTCCCATATTAAAGAAATATTGAAATTTTACCAGATCATAGAACATGAACGCATACTTACCAAACTGAACTTCGATTAGCACATCACCCTTGAAAAAATCACATTGCTTGTACGCATTCTTGATTACATGGGGGTAGTTTGGAAGTTCTATGTCAAAGTAGTCCTTTAATTCATACCAATCCTTTTCACCAAAAGCTTCTTTGAACAGCCGATTCATCTCTCCCGGGGAGTATAATCTCTTCCCGACCATCGTTTTCTCTTTACTTACTTTATTCCTTCCGGGATTTCTGATAGAAGTGATTATATCATTTATTTCACCGTTTAAATCTGGATATCGAACCATAAGAATCTCTTCTCCACCCAAATGTGAATAGGTATACACGGTTTCCATTCTAACACTCCATAAACGGATTAGTTGCAAGTTTTGACTTTTTCGGAGGGCAATACACCTCTTTGTCCATTGGTCTTGTCTTTAATTCACCTGTAGATGCTTTTAGTATGCGGTCAACCGCGGTATCATAATAGTCCCTCATGATTTCAGCACCGACAGATCTCCGGTTGTTCAGAATAGCAGCGACCGCAGTTGTGCCCGCGCCCATAAACGGATCAAAAACCAGATCGTCCTCGTCGGTCATAGACAGTATCAGTCTTTCGATCAACCCTGCTGGATACTGACAGGGGTGAATCGTTTTTTCGATGTGATTATGTTTAACATTTGGAATGATCCACAAATCGCCTGGGTTTTTGCCGTTGGGGTTGCATGAATATTGCCCCGCTTTGGGACCTTTGAAATACTTCTTCCCAGGGTATTTCTGCGGTATTCGTATTGGATCGAGATTGAATTTGTAATCATCTGATTTTGTGAACCATAATATCACTTCATACCTCCCTGAAAGTCGTTTTGAACAGTGCAAACCATGTTCAAAGTGCCAGACAATCCTATTTCTCAAATGCAAATTCAGATCCTGGAATATGCTGTATAACAGGATATCTAAAGGAATGATCTCCCCCTTATTTACATAATTGCCAACTTCCCAACAGATACTGCCACGTGGATTAAGAATACGAACGCATTCCTCTATTACTTTCTTCTGTTGGGCAAGGTATCGGTCTATTTTTAATACCTTTTCATATTCCTTACCGAGATTGTATGGTGGGGACGTCACAACTAGCATCGCTTCTTCGTCTGGGATTTCACCTAATAAATCCATACAGTCCCCATTAAACAGTGTGACCGGATTAGATGGGTAATAACGGTTTTCAATCCTTACTGGAACCTTTTTCCAATTCCATTCGTGGGTGGTAGGTTGTTTTACTTCGGTTTGCAAATATGACAACTCCCTCTGTATATATGCACATCGTGCATCTTTTACCATACCTCCGTGCACTTTCCTTTTATATCTTTTCCAAGAGCTCGGTGAAAGTGAGTGCTGGCACAATCGACCATACCACCCCACCACATCGATCTAAAACTCAAACACCCTCCTCGCGTGTTCCATCCCTTTATCAAACACCTCTTCGTCCATCCTGAGCGGTATATTCTTTTTTCTGAGTGTTCCCATTATTCTGCGTACCGTTACACCGGTTATCTCTGATATCTCCTTTAAACTCCCCTTTTCATTTACATAGAGTTCGATTGCCTTCGCTATTCGGTATTGTTCCAGCCGTTCACCCTCAAATTTCCCTACCATTGGACTCCTTGATGTGTGTTCTGGCGCCAGCCAACGCCTCACTTCCCACTCTCGTTCACTTTAGATCTTGGCGGTATGCTTGCAGTGATTTCACTGTTATCCGGTGTTTCATGGCTGCTTCGATTCCTTCGACTGATGCTACGATTGCTTCTGCTGATGTGATGTATGGTATTCTGTGTTTTATCGCAGCTTTTCGTATGTAGCTGTCGTCGGCTTTTCCTTTTCGTCCGACTGGCACGTTGAACACGAGCTGGATTTTTTTGTTTTCGATTGCGTCCAAGATGTTTGGTCGTCCTTCCTGGAGTTTTAGCACGAGTTCGGACGGGATGCCTTGCCTTTCAAGAAACTCTTTTGTCCCGCGGGTGGCGTGTATCGTAAATCCAAGATCGATGAGTTTCCGCACCGCATCCGCCACTTTGTCTCTTGCCCATTCAGGAACGGTTACGAGAACGCCTCTTTCGTCGGGTTTTGTTGGGAGTGGGGTTCCTGTTGCGTCTTGTGCTTTGAAGAATGCCATTCCGAAGTTGTCCGCGATTCCCATTACTTCGCCGGTTGCTCGCATTTCTGGTCCGAGCACGGGATCGACTTCTGGGAACATGTTGAATGGGAATACGGCTTCTTTTACTGCTACGTGGGGGAGGTCGTATTCTTTGAGTTCTGGGAAGTCAGATGTCTTTTTTCCGAGTGCTATGATTTGTGTTGCGATGTTTGCGAGTGGGATTCCGGTGACTTTGCTTACGAGCGGGACGGTGCGTGATGCGCGTGGGTTTGCTTCAAGGATGTAGACCACGTCATTGGCTATTGCGTATTGGATGTTCATGAGACCGATGACGCCGAGTGCTCGCCCCATTTTTGCGGTGTATTCCTTGATTGTTCTGGTGTTTGTGTCTGTTATTGTTCGTGAGGGTATTACGCATGCGCTGTCTCCTGAGTGGACTCCGGCGAGTTCGATGTGTTCCATTATTGCTGCGGTGAATGTGTCTTTGCCGTCTGAGATTGCGTCGACCTCGACCTCGGTTGCATCTTCCAGGAACTTGTCGATTAAGATTGGGTGTTCAGGTGTGACCTCGACAGCCATTCTCGCATAGTTAATGAGCATTTCTTTGTCGTAGACGACTTCCATGCCTCGTCCGCCAAGAACGTATGAGGGTCGTACCATTAGTGGGTAGCCGATTTTCTCGCCTTTCTTGATTGCTTCCTCAAATGACCGTGCGATATCGTTCTCTGGCTGTGGTATGTTGAGTTCGATCATCAGGTTTTTGAACCGCTCCCGGTCTTCTGCAACATCGATACTCTCGGGGGATGTGCCAAGGATTGTAACTCCAGCGTCCTGTAGTTCTTTTGCGATGTTTAGCGGGGTTTGTCCGCCGAACTGAACGATCGCACCGTCTGGCTGTTCTTTTTCGTAGATGCTTAGCACATCTTCGACTGTGAGCGGCTCAAAGTAGAGCTTGTCAGATGTGTCATAGTCGGTTGACACGGTTTCCGGGTTGCAGTTAATCATCACGGTCTTTATTCCTGCGTCGCGGAGTGCGAAGGTTGTGTGAACGCACGTGTAATCAAACTCGATCCCTTGACCGATCCTGTTGGGTCCGCCGCCAAGGATCAGTATTTTTTTGCCTTCTACGGGTTTGTTCTGGTTGTCTCCGTTGTATGTGGAGTAGTAGTATGCGCCGTCTGCGCCGCTCACCGGAACTGGCTGGTGGCTCTGCACCATGCCGAGTGAGAGCCGCTTCTCCCGTACAGCAGTCTCGGACACTTCGAATATCTCGCTTATGTAGCGGTCAGAGAAGCCGTTTTTCTTTGCTGAAATAAGCAGTTCATCAGATAATTCTCCGGATCCTTCTATCTCTCTTTCAAAGTCGGTAAGTTCTTTCATTTGCTGAATAAACCATTTACCGATTTTTGTTCGTTCATAGCCCTCATTAACCGGTAGTCCTTTTTTAAGCGCCTCATAGAGCTGGAATATGCGTTCGCTGCTTGGCGTTCCGATGGCGCCCTTTAGCTCTTCAAGAGACATGCTTTCAAACTCTTTGACCCTACCAGGTCCATACCGCTTCACCTCAAGAGATCGGATTGCCTTCTGGAATGATTCCTTGAAGTTCTTCCCGATTGACATTACCTCACCAACAGCCCGCATCTGCGTCCCGAGAACGTCATCCACGCCCTTAAACTTCTCAAACGCCCATCGCGGGAACTTTGCAACGACGTAATCCCCACCTGGCGTGTATTTCTCAAGTGTGCCGTCTCTCCAGTATGAAATCTCGTCCAGGGTGATCCCTGACGCAAGCTTTGTTGATATAAGCGCAATCGGAAATCCTGTGGCTTTTGATGCAAGCGCGGATGACCTGGATGTTCGCGGGTTGATCTCGATTACGACGAGCCGGTCGGTCTCAAGATCGTGGGCAAACTGGACGTTTGTTCCGCCGATCACGCCGATACCTTCAACGATTCGGTACGAGTAATCTTGCATTCGCTTCTGGAGTTCGGGGGGAACTGTTAACATTGGCGCAACGCAGAAGCTGTCGCCGGTGTGAACGCCCATTGGGTCACAGTTCTCTATGAAGCAGATTGTTATCAGCTGGTTCTTTGCGTCCCGCACAACCTCGAGTTCGAGTTCCTCCCATCCGAGAACAGACTCCTCAATTAAGACCTGTCCTACGAGAGAGGCGGCGATACCCCTTGCCGCAATCGTTCTTAGTTCCTCCAGGTTGTACACAAGCCCGCCGCCGGTGCCGCCCATCGTGTACGCCGGTCTCACGACCACCGGGTACCCAAGCTTTTCTGCGATCTTCTCGGATTCTTGGACTGTGTAAGCAGGCTCACTCTCCGGCATCTCAATTCCCAGCTTATCCATCGTCGCCTTAAACGCGATGCGGTCTTCGCCCCGCTCGATTGCGTCCGGCTGAACCCCGATCACCGTAACGCCGTGTTTTTCAAGAACGCCTGCTTTGTAGAGGGCGGCTGAGAGGTTCAGCCCGGTCTGACCGCCGAGGTTTGGTAAAAGCCCATCCGGCTTCTCTTTTTCTATGATTCTCTCAAGATTTGCAAACGTCAGGGGCTCGATGTATGTGATGTCCGCCATCTCCGGGTCTGTCATGATGGTTGCAGGGTTTGAGTTCACGAGAACGATCTCGTAGCCCTCTTCATGCAGGGCTTTGCACGCCTGTGTGCCGGAATAATCAAACTCGCACGCCTGTCCGATTACGATAGGTCCCGATCCGATGATCAGAATCTTGTGTAGGTCTTCTCTTTTTGGCATGGTTTCACTTGCCATGACATTAGGGGCAGGTGTAAAAAATGTTTTCTGTCAGGGAGATGTTTTTCGAGGTTGTTCATGATTCCGGGATTTGCCGGCAAAAGCATCAGGGGGTGAACCACAAAAATATTTGCAAAGACTCTATATGTGTGTCAACGTGTGCATGGTCGTTTAAAATTAAATCCCGCCCACCTAACTTTTGTCGCAGCCTTTTTGCATAGGGCTTGCCAGAAAACAATCTGTTAAAATTCGTGGCATTCGGCATATTCGTGAAATTCGTGATAAAATCAGCATAAAGGATCACGAATGGCACGAATGAACGAATCGCACGAATGTCGGGGATGTAGCGTGACATCAGCCAACTTTGCTACTTTATTTTTCGGT
>RXIK01000022.1 GCA_004211975.1 Methanosarcinales archaeon
GAATTTGAGCAAAGCTACCCCTACGAGCTTTCAGGAGGGATGCGTCAGCGGGTTGCGATTGCAAGGGCGCTTGCAAACGATCCGGAGGTGCTGCTAATGGATGAACCGTTTGGCTCGGTCGATGCACAAACCAGGAACCTCCTGCAAGGCGAACTACTCAGAATATGGGGCGAAACCCGAAAAACAATTCTGTTCATCACACACAGCATCGATGAGGCAGTATACCTTGCTGACCGGGTGGTGGTGCTCTCTGCAAGACCCGGGAAGATCAGGGAAATCCTCAGCATCGACCTTGAGAGACCCCGAGTCCGAACAAGTGTCGAGGCAAACGTGTTCCGTGAGCGACTGCTCGGACTACTTGGACAGGAGCAAACACGAGGATGCGGCGAAACTGTGTGCTGGACCGGGATTGCGGCAGGATTTGACTGACAGATGCGTGCCAGGCGAACCACCGCCCAATCCCCCGGTTAACTTATAAATACCCGTTCTTTTCTGCTTAATTAGTTGTTTTTATTGTTTTTTCCCGAACCGAGCGTATCACCACTTGCAGGGGTGGCGGGAGCTATCAGGCGTTCGAACCATGTCCGGCGTGCTGTAAGAGGCAGGTCAAGGACACATGTGGAAAAGATGGCGTGAAAGGACTCCGCGGAACATTGCCCGCGGCATCGAAGTGAACAATCACACAGTTTCGGTCACGTGAACTTGAGTCTCACCAGCCAGATACTGCAAAGTCACCGCCGCCGCACCCGACGTGCAATGACGACGAGGCATGAGATCATGAAGAGTGCGCCAAAGCCAGGAGCATTCTCCGCCATTTCAGTTGGCTCTACTTCTGCGGGGGCTTCTTCGGTAGCCGCTTCGCTTGCAGAGTCTGTTGCCCCCTGCCATATGGGCGCGCGTGTTGCGGTTGCTTTAGCTGTCGCTGCCTCTGACGCGCGCTCTTCTGCATCCGCCGCATCTCCTTCTTCGTATGTTTCGGTAGTCGCTTCGGTAGTCGCTTCGCTGATCCTATCAAACACAGGCACCTCCACAAATAACGAGGTGTACGGAGTTACGAACCCAAACTCCAGTGAAAGATTAGTAATCTCTGACACAAGCGCGTTGGTCTCATCTTCAACAACCATCCGGTCCATCAGTTCACGTATCTTCGTGTACGCCCAGAGTTTCGGAACAAAGCGGTTTTCAGGTCGTGAAACAACAGAAAACGTATTATTGAAGCTGCAGCTGCCCGTGCGTGTGATCGCGTCGATGCTTGAGTCAATGTTCCCGGTGCCAGCAGGATATCTAGCGAGCATAATGGCATCTGAGCCTGCAAAGAGCGTGCCATAGCCGGTGTTCACGACATCGGATGAATCAGAGTAGCTAAAGTCCATGCCGGTTATCATCGGTGTTGATATCATCTCGTAGAACGTGTTCATCCCGGCTTCAGCGTTCGTTCCAGGATAGAACTGTTCTGCCACCCCGCAGTTTTCAAGAGAGAGCGCTCTTAAGAAGTCATAGTTCTCCTCATCATCAATTCCAAACGCAATTGTGAATATGGACACGTCCACCCCATTTGCAGCTTTTACATTATCCCTGATCACGTAAGGCGATGTCACGCCATTTGTGGGCTCTCCATCAGTGAGAAACACGATGATCGGGACCCGCTCCGAATCCTGCTCAAACATGCCAAGTGCCATCAGCAGCGCCTCGTTGATGTTTGTGCCACCTCTTGCATAGAGCGCGGCAACAAAATTTGCTGCCTCTGCCTTTGTCACGGTGTTTGCTTCCATAAGCGTATCCCGAAACACCCTAACACCACTGTCAAAGAAGATTATGTTGAAGTAGTCATCAGGCGGAAGATCAGCGATTATGCCTGTGAAGACCCTCTTCACCTGCACGATCTTGTCACCACTCATCGAGCCGGACTTGTCAACAACAAAGATGATCTCCTTATCAAGAGCAGTGGTCCCAAGGTCTTCCTCTGACGGCGAGAAGACGTGCATCAGGTAGCCCTGCCCACCGGTTTCGTAGAAGAGCATCTCCCCATTCAAAGACGTGCTGTCGGTTGTGAAAACGATCCGTAAGTCACAGTCAGGAAGCGTCTTCGCACTGTATGTGACCCGTGCATCAGTAGTAGAGATGTATTTTGTGCTCGCCCCCTCAAACCCAGGGGTTTCCAGCGAGACTATCCGGTTCACTGATGCGACCGTGATGTTCACAGACAAATCCGGCACGCTGTGCGCCACATCAGTCTCTCGCAGCGACAACACATACTCATACTCGCCAAGCGTCTTTGTAACAGGCTGCTCATAAGTCAAACGAACAACAATGCTCTGATGGGGCTCAAAACTCAGGGAATACGAGAATACGTTCTCCTTCTTTGTCTTCAAGACCCCCGCCGTTCTTCCTTCCGAGACCGCCGCCTCAAACCGCTCATCAGCCTCGTCTTTTGGGAGCACATCCGCTTCATACTCAACACCGTCAATAAATATGCTGAAGCCCGAGATAAATGCACCCTCCGGGATCAGGAACCTGAACTCGTCATCTGTTGCAGTATCATGCGGGTTTGTGAGCTTCTCTTCAATGCTTGTTATAGCGTAGCCGTTGTTCACACTTGCGGTGATGTGCAGGTAGTCGATTGTGGTGGGTGATGTGCCGTGAGATATGGTTGGTTCGGTGCTCAAGGGTTCGCGGAGCCAGATCGGGTCGAGTCGAACCATGCCAATATCACCTCTTTTGATTATCTCAACATCTGTTTTGATAACCGGGTTATCGCTGGTATCGTGATACGTGTAGACGAGGTCGGTCTCACCCAGTACCTCCGAATCAACTTCTTCACCATATCTTAACAGACTCAGCCAGACCTTTTCCCCGTCCGGATCTATCTTCATCGCAGTAAGCACATAACCATCATATCCCAGGTCATACGATTCGCCCTCCACCAGTTCCACCACCACTGGTGGCGATGCAGCAGCTGCACCCGGTATCCGGGCGCACACCGCAAGTATCACAAGTGCGATCAGGCAGACGTGTGTCCATCTGATGTCCCCAAACGCTTTTGACGTCGCTGTTTTCATCTGAATTCCATATTTCATTTATACCACCTCATTAGAGTTGTGTTCAGTCTCATTTATGTTCGTACACTAATCTTTCTAAGAACCAACAAAATCAATAACCCAATCACCACATGCACCGATTTGAATCCGGGTACCCCGAGTATCCCACCATTGTTGGCAGGGGTGAATGTTGTTATCGGTGTGGTGGGCGGCGGATGCGCACCGACAGACCGCACTCCGATCGGCAGCTCGAGCGTGTAATCCTCAGCATTCTCCATATCGCCTCCAAAGTAGTATATCACCCGCCCTTCCACCGTGAAGTTGCCAACCTGGTTTGCAACGATCGCAACCTCAATATCCCTGCCCACACCCGGCTTGATCTCGTAATCTGATGTGAACTGCCCGGCTCCCGACATGGCAAACCCCGAAGAGGCAACGCTCATCCCCGACGGCGGAATTATGATCACCTGAACATGCATCACCGGCTTTGTTATCAGGTTCACAGCAGAGAGCTTGAGCAGAATGTTGTCTCCGATCACAACATCGGTCCGCTCACCATGCAATTTCACACTTGCGTTCTGTGGCGCTGTGGGCAGCAGCCCCACCGACGCGACGACTGTGAGCGCTGCACCAGCCGATCTCGCGGCGTGATGCTCCCCGCGCTCGTCAGAATACGAAACCTCCACAGGATCCAGGTTAAACGTGCCGCTCGCGGACGGCTTCATGACATACTGAAGCGTCCGTGACTCGTCTAACTTGAGCAGCGGATATTCGGCACGCACAGAACCGCTCACAAGCTTGAAACCTGGAGGAACAAAATCAGTCATAACAATATCCCTGATCTCACCAGTTTCGGTTGCTCCTGCCGCCCCCGCGTTTCGCACAGTCACAGTCACCGTCGTCGTATCCCCTTCCTCAATCGTGTGCGGCGAGGGCACTTTAGTCACAGAGAGCGCGGTTGCAGGGTATATCTCAACCTGAAGCGATCCTGCGTTGTCGTCATACCCACCACGCTCGCCTGTTGTGGGGCAGTCAAAGATGCTGAACCGAATCTTCCCCCCATCACCAGTGCGATAGAACGTGTATGTGTGATTCTCAACATCGCTTACTGCGGCACTTGCCCGCTTACCATTGAACTCGATGGAGTTAAATGCATAAGTGTATGCGTTTCCCTGCCCCATCTGAAACTGGGCATCTGCCCATCCCCAATCCACATCTCTCCTGAACTGGAAGACACCAGAGACCACGATTCTGTATTCACGATCTTTCTCAAGTATTATCGATGATTCGACCGATGAACCCGTGTCCTTTGGTCCGAGCGCGTAGACCTGGACCGTGTCGAGCGAGGGATCAGTGGATGCAGATGTGGATGCTATTGTTAACACGATCAGTAGCATTGTGATGATGCTAAGAGCTACTCCCGGTATTCGATATCTTCTATACACTTTCCATAACCTCTCTTATTGCAAGCAGATTCAATTTCGACTGCGGTCTCAGCTCCTTATTCGCAGAATCTGCAAAAATAATGTTTTTCCCGACCAAAAATTGGATTTCATCGCTTATATACTTATATCTAACTTTCTCCATCACGATAAATTCTGAAAGCACTCCTATAACCGCGTCAAACATCTCCTTATCCCTCGCTTCCAGCGAATACACGATCTCTTCGATCTGCCCTTTTCTTATCTTGAGCATCTCCTCTGCCTTTCCTCTTCGATCGTCTTTTGCATGCACAAGCTCAACCAGACATATCGGCTTGCCGCCACAGCAGTTCCATGCAACCGCCTTCTCCTCATCAGTGAAACCATAATCTTCCAGAAATGCGGCTGTTGTTTTATAATCAAAGTCGTCTACCAGCAGATACCTGCACCGCCCCTCAAGCATCGCCTCACTATAAACCTGCTCGATGAAGAGTGAATCCGACGTTGCCGCAAAAACGTGGCACAAATGCAGTTCCTTGGTCAGCCGGATAAAAAAGTTGAATAATTTGTACATCAAAAACCCATCGATTTTTATATCCCCGACCACCTGCAATTCATCGATGATCAAGACGGGCGTACGCTTCTTTGAGATTTCCATAAAGAACTGTTCCATATATTTAAACATATCTTTGCTTTTATCTTTTTTTTCAAATATCTGCTTAAACAAGTTTATCGGTATCGGAATTCCACTAACTGCACCCAGATCCTTCAATATCGATTTCGCATACTCGGTAACGTTATCAACACCACCCACCTCGTCGATCTCGAATAAGACATTTAAGAAGTCTTCGTAATCCGTAATGAACCTCCCACGTAAGTTAACGTAGAAAGGGGCATAATCCTCCGGCAGTTCCTTGATCAGATGGCTGATCATCGTGGTCTTCCCGCTGTTGATCGGTCCGTAGATGAAGGTGATCAAAGACGGCTCAGCATCCAGTATCTTCATGATCTCGCCCGTTTCCCTTTCGCGGTTGTGAAATGCAATTCTCTTCATGCTCTTTTCCTCCGTAGATATATCGCAAATAATATCATGCCCGTAACCACCACACCAAATCCGGGCACACTCGCTCCTTTCGATCCTGACGAGCTTTCTGTTCGCTCCGCGCCCGGCTCCAGCTCTGCCCGCACCGTGATCGGCAGAACGAGCGTGTGATCCTCAGCACCCTCACAATCATCGCCAAAGTAATAGATGATCCTGCCATTCACATCAAAATCCCCCACCTGATTCGACCGTATCGCAACCTCAATATCCTTACCAGTTCCCGGCTCAAGTTCATACGTTGTCGTGTACTGACCGGCTCCTGACTTGGCGAAAGCAGACGAGGTGACGCTCATCCCGGACGGCGGGATGATTATGACCTGCACATGCATCGCGGGCTTAGTAATCAAGTTCACAGCAGAGAGTTTCAGCAGGATATCCTCACCGAGCACGACATCGGTCTTCTCGCCGTGAAGCTGAACGCTTGCGGTTGAGATTGACGGGTTGCTGCGGGATGTGCCGCCGGAAGTGCCACCCTCTGTTGAGGGGATGACTTTGATAATATGTGGTTCTGATTTCGCCTCCTGGATGTTACCGTCCTCGTCTGCATACGTTACGGTGGCAGGGTCAAGCGTGAAGGTGCCGCTCTCCTTTGCTCTGATTGTGTACTGGAGATCTCTTGTCTCACCGGAGCGGATCAGATCGTAGCGCTTCGGGTTCGGGAAATCGCCGGAGGTGAGATCGAAGCTGGTGTGGATCGCGTCAGCGATCTCGATGTCGGTCGCGTCAGTGGTGCCGGTGTTTTCTACGGATATGGTGATGGTGGTTTCCTGAAACTGGCGGATAGAGTGAGGGGATGGGGATTTGGTGATGGTGAGTGCGGTGTGGGTTGCGGGGGCGGGTGGGGCGCGGGTGACGGTGGGTTCGGAGGAGGCGTATTTGCGGACGCGGATATTGTCGATCCAACCACGATACTGTATTCCGGAAAATACAATTCTTCCAGAAGAAGTTATGCTGCCATCTGTCGTTTGTAATACCAAATCGTCGTTTAGGAATAACTTTAATGTGTTGCCTGCAACACCAAAACCGATCTTCTGTTCTGTTCCCAAATTTATATAAGAATTGCCCGTAGGTGCTGCTAAACAGGCATCGTTACCGGCGAATATTTTATATATTGTTGGTGAAATATAACTGCAAGCGCTCCCTCCACCTCCGGTTTTAGAGTATCTGGCCCCACTCTTACCGCCTTGATACCAATTATTATCATCCTGCCACCTTACAGAAATTTTTCCGTTTCCTCCTTCTGGATAAGTACCATCCAGATGAAAAATCGCCTCTGCATATACATTCAGAAAAACAGTATCCTTGGGCGAAATCGTTGTTTCGATATTATCTCCGCTATTTATGTTAACACGTTTATTAATCGGATCGTACGTAGGATTGGCAGGGGTTTTCCAGTCCGGATATAGTATCGTGTCCAAGTTTACATCATAGTTGCTCAAAGTGTTCGTATCAAAATCATCAAAAAACTCAAACACCGCCTCGCCATCACTCTCACCCTCCGCACCCGGATTCCCGTACCACATCGTAACCTTCACCTCGTCATTTGCAGGAATCAGAGGCATCTTCACCCAGATCATCGCATGCTCAGAATCCGCATCGAATTCCTCGATCCAGTAGCCCAATTCGCGCCCGTCCGCATCCGTGAATCTGGCATCATCACCATCCGCTTGCGCTTCTTCTGGAAAATCGCTGCCGGAAAGCGCAACCAGCACCTGATAATCGCGTAGTGTCTCGCCAGAGTTCTCCTGAATCGCAATCTCCCACTGATACTGCCAGCCCTCCATGGCAGATGCCGATGCCGGCAGTGCCGCAAGCAGCAGCAGACCGACAAGAACCGATGCCAGAACAGCCAATCCCGTTTTACGCATTCGCAATCACCTCACGCACTGCAAGTAGATTTAGTTTCGATTGTGCTCTCAGCTCTTTATTCATAGAATCTGCAAAAATAATGTTTTTCCCGACCAGAAACTTGATTCCATCGCTTATATATTTGTATCCAACCTTCTCCTTCCCGATAAATTCTGAAAGCAGCCCCATTACCACATCAAACATCTCTGTATCTCTCGCTTCCAGCGAATACACAATCTCTTCTATCTGTCCCTTTCTTATCTTGAGCATCTCTTCAGCCTTCCCTCTTCGGTCTTCCTCCGTATTCACAAGCTCAACCAGACATATCGGCTTACCGCCACAGTATTCCCATGCCACACTCTTCTCATCATCAGTAAAACCATGCACCTCCAGAAACGCGGTGGTCGTCGCCTCATCGAAATCGTCCACCCGCAGATACCTGCAACGCCCCTCAAGCATCGCCTCACTATAAACACGCTCCATAAAAAGCGAGTCAGATGTTGCCACAAAGACGTGTGCCAGATGCGCTTCCTTTGTCAAGTCTATGAAAAAGTTGAACAGTTCATATATAAGCGAACCATTCACATTCACATCCCCGATCTTCTGTAACTCATCTATGATTAGAACTGGTTGCTTCCCTGTTGCTCTCACCTCTTCAAAAAGCTTCAGTATGTACGAAAAAGCATTCTTTGGTTTATTGTCCTTGAAAACATAATCCAGAAACTCCTTGTTGATCGGTATCCCGGCAACCTTTGTGATAGATGAAACTAGCTCCGCAAGCGTTTCTTTCCCCTTCTTAATCACCCCATTGGACTCCATCTCCATCTCGAACAACGACTCGATGAAATCATCATAACTCGCCAGAAATTTAGTCCTTAAGTTTATGTAGAATACAACGTATTCGTCCGACAGTTCAGATGTCACATGGTTGATCAATTCAGTCTTTCCGCTGTTTATCGGTCCGTAGATGAAAGTGATCAATGTTGGTCGGCGGTCCAGTATCGCCCGGATATCTTTTGTCTCCTTTTCACGATTGTGAAATTCCACATTTCTCATGCTCTTTTCCTCCGTAAATATGCCACCAACAACCCAACAATCATAACCACCGCCGCGAATCCGGACGCACTCGATTCTTTCGATTCGGATGTGCCTGCTGCCTGCTCTGCCACCGGCATGTTCTCCGCCTCCGCCCGCACCGTGATCGGCAGGGTGAGCGTGTGATCCTCTCCCCGATCTGGTTGGGCATGATCCTTACCTCGATGTCCCTGCCCACACCTGATTCAATATCGTACGTGGTCGTGTACTGCCCGGCTCCGGACTTTGCGAATTCGGAAGAGGTCACGCTCCAGCCGGACGGCGGGATGATGATAACCTGCACATGCATCAGGGGATTTCCGATGATGTTTACTGCGGAGAGTTTCAGGAGCACCGCCTCCCCTAATACTACGTCTGTCTTCTCGCCGTGGAGATGCACGCTTGCGGTCGAGACATCTGCGGATGACTTTGGTGCAGTCTGCGGTGTCGGCTTATCCGCGGACGGGATCACCATGATAGCGACAGCCTCTGATTCGGTCGTGTGGTCCCGGCATCGCTCGGTTGCAGGACGTACTGGAACTCCCGCGAGTCCTTTGATTTTAACGAGGCGTATGTCTTCGAAGTCTCGCCGCTAACGAAGGTCAGGTCTGAGGGGATTGTGTCTGATACTTCGATGTCTGTTATCTCGGTTGTGCCGGTGTTCTTTACGGTTAGGGTTACCGTTGTGGTCTGACCTTGTTTTATGGAGTGCGGGGCGGCTGATTTTGTTAGAGATAAGGCTGTTTGTCTCCCTTCGTAATGCTGTTTGATTTCTTCTGCTGTTAAGGCGCGGTTGTAGATGAGGACTTCGTCGATGATGCCCTTGAAATATCTTCCATACCCCGAAGATAAACGACCCATACTTAAAGGGTCGATTGTATCAGAACTTGTGCGGGGTAAATCAGTACGGCTTCCGATGAATGCACCATCGATGTAAAGTTCAGCAGAAGTTAAACCTACCCTCTTGCTAACAACATGGTGCCAATTCCCGTCACCAATGCGTTTAGTGGGGTTAAGAAATGTGCTACCATGCCAACCAAATGCCCATGCACCTGTAGAAGGAGCGTATTGCAACCAATAACCATTCGAATCATCCCATCTCCCAACAATTCCTTTCCAACCATCAGTTGTTGTATCTGTTGTCTTAACCCAAGTCTCGATGGTAAAAGTACTAGTTCCAAACTCCAAACTCGCATCACTCCCACAATCAACATAATCATCCACACCATCGAACCGTAAAGCTCCCTCACATTTCCCCTCCACCCACGTCGCACCATAAATCACCCCATCATTCCCATTCCCGGAACTATCCACCAAAACACTCCCAGACCCCTCATCGAAACGCCACTCTGCAACCAACCCATCATCATCCTGCGCCTGCACGCCCGCGGGCAGCTCCGCAAGTGCGATCACAAGCAACACGACAGCCATCCCAATTTTACGCATCAGCAATTACCTGTTACCCTTGATCAGGAACTGCTTTGCAGGTCTGTTCAATCCGGAATCGTCGATACGTTCCACATCTGCGAACCTGCTGAGGATGGCAACAATGTCTTCTTTTTCGACCATGTATTCATCCTCTCCTATCGTTATTCTTGGCTTGGTATACTCCAGATAGTCGAGCAGGTCCTTCAACTGGTTCACCCTCGTAGTAAGCATCTTCCTTGCAAGTCGCTCCTTTTCATCGGCATGGATCAACTCCAGCAGGAAGACCGGCTTGCCGCCACAGTATTCCCACGCCATCGCTATCTCGCTATCAGTGAAACCATGACCCTCCAGAAACGCGGTTGTCGTCTCACGATCAAAATCATCCACCAGCAGATACCTGCACCGCCCGGAGAGCATCGCCTCTGTGTAAACTTGCTCGAGGAAAAGCGAATCTGACGTCGCCACGAAGACATGCGCTATATGTTTCTCTTTTGTCAACCGCACAAAGAAGTTAAAGAGTTTGTAAATCAGCAAACCATCCACTTTCAGGTCACCGATCACCTGCAATTCATCGATGATCAGGATGGGGGTACGCGTCTTTGATATCTCGACAAAGAACTGCTCTATGTATTTGAACATATCTTTGCTTTTATCTTTCTTTTCGAATATCTGATTGAACAGATTTATCGGTATCGGAATTCCACTGACTGCGCCCAGATCCTTTAATGCCGATTTCACATACTCAGTAACGTTATCAACTCCGCCCCCTTCGTCGATCTCGAACAGGACGTTTAAGAAATCTTCGTAGTCCGTGATGAACCTTCCACGCAGATTGACGTAGAAAGGGGTATAATCCTCTGGCAGTTCTTTGATCAGGTGACTGATCATCGTGGTCTTTCCGCTATTGATTGGACCGTAGACGAAGGTGATTAAGGACGGCTCCGTGTCCAGTATCTTTACAATCTCTTTCGTCTCCTTTTCCCTATTGTGAAATTCAATTCGTCTCATATTCATTCCCTCCTTATGTATGCCACCAGCAACCCGATGATCGCAACTACTGCAGCGAATCCGAGCGTGCTCGCCCCATAAATCACCCCATCATTCCCATTCCCGGAACTATCCGCAAGAACGCTCCCGGACCCTTCATCGAAGTGCCATTCCGCAACCAGCCCATCACCCCCTCCTTGTGCCTGTACACCCGCGGGCAGCCCCGCAAGTACGATCACAAGCAGCACCCGGACAGCGATCCCAATTCTACGCATCACGCATCACCTCTCGAATCGCAAGCAGATCCAGCCTCGACTGCGACTTTATTGTTCTCTGTGTCGGGTCAATGAACAATACATTTCTTTCAACAAGAAATATTTTCTCTTTATTTACCTTATCGTATTGTACCAGCTCGTCATTTTCAAAATTCTTAAACTCATCTATCAAAGCCTTTTCTGAATATTCTATCTTTCCAAGTGCTATTTCATCGAATATTGACAGTATTTGACTTGTTCTAATTTTTAATAACTTTTTAGCCTCGTTCCCTATATCTTTCCCATTGACTTTCGCATTCACAAGCTCAACCAGGCATACCGGCTTTCCGCCACAGTAATGCCATGCATATTCCTTCTCCTCCTCGCCAAATCCATAGTTCTCCAAAAAGCCCATTGTCGTATCTTTATCAAAGTCGTCCACCAGGAGATATCTGCACCTGCCAGAGAGCATCGCTTCACTGTGGACATCCCCAATAAAGAGCGAGTCTGATGTGATTGCAAAGACCTGCGCTAAGTGCATCTCTTTTGTCAATCGGATAAAAAAGTTAAACAATTTGTAAATCAGTAATCCATCGATCTTCAAATCCCCTATCACTTGCAACTCATCGATGATCAAGACTGGCGTACGTGTCTTTGATATCTCGACAAAGAATTGCTCGATGTACTTAAACATATCCTTGCTTTTATCTTTCTTTTCAAATATCCGCTCAAACAAGTTTATCGGTATCGGAATTCCACTGACTGCACCCAGATCCTTTAATGCCGATTTCACATACTCAGTGACATTGCTACCCTCGCCCTCTTCATCAATCTCGAACAGGACGTTTAAGAAATCTTCATAATCTGTAATGAACCTTCCACGCAGATTGACGTAGAACGGAGCATACTCATCTGACAGTTCTTCGATCAGATGGCTGATCATCGTGGTTTTCCCGCTGTTGATCGGTCCGTAGACAAACGTGATCAGGGATGGCTCTGCATCCAGAATATCCATGATCTCTTTCGTCTCCTTTTCCCTATTGTGAAATGCGATTCTTTTCATGATCGTTTCCCCCATAAATCTGGGGCAACCAGCCAATCATCAGCCCCCTCTGCCTCCACGCCCGCGGGCAGCCACGCAAGTACTATCACAAGCAATATTCCTACAATTACCTCCATCCGATCCATTTCTAATCACCTCTATATCTCATATTCATTCCGATCCAAGCAGTCCACCAATCACCTCAAGCACCACCGCAAGCGGCATCCCGGTCTCTGCCGCGATCCTGACCGGCGAGCATCTATCCGGTTCTTCACTTCGCCTCTTGAGGCATTCGATCACAGCCTCTTCCGGCGTTGTAAAATAATAACTGGGACCTATTTTAAGCTTTCCAAGCGATCCTTTCGATACAAGCGAATTAAGCACGCTCGATGCGTGCGTTCTGTGCCGTAAACTCGAATATGTAAGCCCAATCCCATCAGACATCTCGCCTGCCGTAAGCGGCTGCTTCCTTGCAAGCACAAAATCAAGCACACCCCGCTCCATCGGAGTGAGTGCGATATCCTGATCGATTGCTTTCACCACGTTCTTCAGCTCCTGAAGCTCGGCGACAAAGATATTCCGCTTCCGCTCATCAGCAAGAATCTCCACAAGCGTCTCTGCAACCGCATCCCCATACTCATCGGCTGAGAGAAGCCCGGCAAGTTTCTCGATGCTCTCGTCCCTATCCATCGGCGTCACCCCTTCTATAACGCCAGACAAATAATAACATGCAGAGAGCGTAAATAGAACCAAAACCAGGAATTCTCATTTCGACTTTTGTGGGAGTGTCTGTGGGCGCGGGCGCATAACCCGGCTCCACGATCAGCGTGAGCGTCTCGTACCGTGTCGGGGACTTCGGGCTACCCTCAAACTGGTAGTACACCTCGCTTGCGATCTTGTGCGTTCCGATCTGGTTGCCCGTGAGGCGCACCTCAATCGACCGCACATTGTCGCCGGGCTTGATGGTTTGGGTGCATGTGTAGATCCCCGCCCCGGCTTTCGCGAATGAACTGCTGGTAACCGAGACACCGGAGGGTGGCTTTAAGATCAACTGGACGGTCATGGGCGGGTTTCCGATCGAGTTTACTGCTGATAGCGTGAAGATCGCATCCTCGCCTTTATTGATTGCGGTTCTCGCGGTTCCGAAATAAACGCTTGGTCCGGCTCGCTCGACTGTTATCGGAAGTTCCTCGAAGCCCGAGTTTAATTTTGAATCGGTTGCAACAACCCTGATTGTATGTGTTCCAACCGAGAGAGGGCTTGTTGTCACGGTGTACGTTCCGGCTCGGTTCTGGGATTCAAGTGTGGTTCCATCGAGCAGTATTTTGATTGAAGCAACTCCGCCGGGATCGCTTGCACCATACGTTATTGTTACCTTCTCGCCTTCCTCGAGGAGCCCGTTGTTGTTCTGGTCAATGGTGGCTGGCTTATCGATGCGTATCGCAGGCGGGGCGATGTCCGCAGCGGTCAGGTGTACGATTATCGATTCTGTGGCTCCAGATGTAACGTGTACGGAGGTTAGCCACTCAGCGTAGCCATATTTTTCTAATTTGAGTGCGTGTGAGCCGGGGATGACATCTGGAATCGTTGTTGGGGTTGCGCCTTTGTATGCGCCGTCGAGGTAGATGTCTGCGCCAGAGGGGGCGGAAGAGACTGAGATGGAGCCAGTCTCTTGGGTTAATGTTGCATCTATCGATGCCGCATGAACTGCATATACTGATCCCGCATAAGATACCGATGTCGTACCTGCTGAAACGTAGACGGTTTCCGTATAATCATCATACCCGGATTTTTCCAATCGGATTGTATGGTATTCCGCTGAGACCTCATATATCCAGAACCAATTCAAACATGTTATGCCCTGATAAACACCATCAAGATAGATATCTGCCCCAGATGGGCTGGACCATACACGAATACAGCCGGTCGGCGTTGGTATCGATGTTGCTACTGTGGTTGGTGTGGGGGTTGCAGTTAGGTCTGTAGAAACCGCTGCCGTATCTCCTGCTGAAACGTAGACGGTTTCTGTGTAATCTTCATATCCTGATTTTTCCAATCTGATTGTATGATATCCCGTTGAAACATTGTATATCCAGAACCAATCAGAACCTATTACCCCCTGATAAACATTATCAAGATAAATATCTACCCCTGATTTGGACCATACACGGATATATCCAATCGGTGCCGGTGTTGATTTGTGCATAACATGATTTAAGGATAATGTCGTGGTTTTTCTGAATGGCGGGTCATTTGACACAACATTGAATTTACAATCAAGCTTTAAATCGTCATCTGGAAACCCCCATAAAAATAAAAGAATTCTAACTTTACCTTTACCAACATAATCTATATGCGTCCCAAAATCACCTTTGTTGCTTAAAATGAATGGTTCAGCAGTCCAATAACCAAAGTAAGAACCAAAACTGACAGCTCCATTTTCCAAATTAATCCAGTCTTCAGGATCGTATTCATCCAACTGTGATTCAGCAAAAAATTGGTATCCTTCAGTTCCGCTACAATAAAAATTATAAGTTACATCTTCCGTAGAATTATAAAATTCAATTGGAATTGTGATGGAAGGGATGGTTTCACCAGTTTCTGTTTTTCCAACTATCTCAAAAGAATTTTCTCCCGTTTCTGTAATTTTGTCGGAGCCACTACCGGCATAGGCTTTTCCAATGCTAAACACATCACTTGACTCTCCCGACATAGTAACAGTCTGCGCGGTTGCTATTGCCACTGGAGTTGGGATAGTTGGTACAACAGAAGCCAGACCGATCAAAAGCAGAATGGCAACTAATCTGATTTCGATAACTCGTTTCATAATCTCCCTCTTAAGATTTTATATCGCATATAAGATGTTTTCAGCACATAAACCTCCTGCCATCACATTCCTGCATTCAGCGCTATATAATTGGCGCCCATGTAGACCGTATCACCAGACATCGAAAGAAAGGAGGGGGCTGAACTAACTGTTTTAGATTCCCACTGTACTTTGAGTGGTGGCTCCATGCTTTCACCAGTCACACCATAATGATATGGGTCGTGTCCGAACATGGGCCAGTCTGCGGCAGATGTGCTACATGGCAGTAGCGCAAGAACTGTGAATAGTAACACGCAATTAATTTCACAGCATCGAATAATAGAATTTTTATGATACAATGGTTGCCACCTTCGGTTTTTCAAAGAGTACGGATGTTTCATCACTTATCTTATCGATGTTCCATTTTACATCTGCTCCAAGTTTTCTATTTACCCTTTCCATAAATTTTTTACAATCGTCCAAATATCTGTTGTAGTTCTCCTTAAATTCAGTAAATTCTTTAGCAACATCATCATATATCTCTTTATTGTATCTTTTCTTCTCTACTAATCCAAGAAAATTATTTATGATGCATTCATGGTAATATAATACTCTACCAAAAAGTATAAGAAGTCCTACGAAATCTTCTTTTTTCTTTATTCTTCTATTTGAAAAAGAAGTGGATTCATCAGTAAAATGTTTGTAGATGTCATAAAGAAAAGCATTTCGCAGTTTCTCAAAAATCGCAAAACAATCGTCAAATTTCCCATCTCTTATTGATTTATTCGACGATACACTGAATATATTTCCATAGTTCGCTTGTATAGTATATTCATCGAACCGCATTCCGATATCTGCAAACTTATCTGCAAGTTCTGGAACTTTTCTATTCAACTTAAAAACGTAAAACATACTCGTAATCTTACTCCACGGATCAAAACGATGTACAAGAAACACGATATATAAGATAAATGCAATAAGAGCTAATGCGATCACTATTTCAGAGTATTCTTTTTCAAAAGTAGCATACACCAACAATATACCTATAGGCACATTTACTATATCCGAGATATCTTTAAGTTTAAACATTTTAACCATCCATCTAATCAATATTCCACATACTTAACCTCCCCCCAACAACCCCCGATCTCATCCGCGATCATGACCGGCGCCCCGTCAAGTTTCCCGATGCTCCCCCTCGGTTCATCTCGCTCACCAATCAATCCTCACCTCTACCGGCTCTGCATGCTCATCAAAGAACGCGACCTCGTGCGTCCGGGTGATGCTGCTCCACCGCACCTTGTTCTCTGATACTCGTTCTGGGGGTTCACGTGGTCTGCGTTCCTCGCTTCCCACTGCGTGTATGCCAAAGAGCACGGTTGCATCAGGAACAACTGCCCGGATCCGTGCAGCAACCCGGGGCATCGTCCCCTTATCCACATCAGACAGAGCTGGCGCACCCAGTGGGTGACTATGGACGTGCACGATCAGGTTTGGCATCTCGGCTCGTTCAGCCCGGATGTGCTCGACCATCTTTTCAGCAACATAAGAAATCATATCTGGTGTGGCATGAGCCACCACTTCGTTTGATGAGAACTTGTGGAGATGGTCAACGCTCGCCCCATACCCGGTGAGTGCGTAGACCACCTCTACATCAGGCTCTTTTGGTCGGAAGACGGATTCCACCCGGATCTCCATCTGGCTGATGATTGGGTGGGTGAGTGCAAGCCCTCTGTTTCCAGTAGCCGTGGCAGGTGCTGGTGGTGCGGGGTGTATAGCCAGAGTGTCTCGCGTCCCTGCCGTGTCTGCTTGCGGAGCCTTCCGCTTCGTCTTCAGTTTGATCTGGACGGTTCCGTTTCCTCCGATGCCCACCCTGATTCGTTTCATCCGCCCATCTACTCCTCTTCAATTACTACCTCGGTCTTCGGAGGCTTCCTGAGCATCATCGCAATGAATACGATCGTAATCACTGCCAGACATCCAACGATGATGTATGTGTACGGGAGTTCCTTCATCCCACCTTTGGCGGTTGGTTTTGGGTCTGTTGGATTGGGTGATGGTTCTTTCACTGTTAACGGGTGTGTCAGTGAGATCTGCTGGAATGCGTCCTTATCGTCACCGGGCCAGTACAGCCCTGTGAAGTGCACAGTAAAGGTACCAGTCTTCTCGCTCTTGATATTGATGTTAATTGTTCTGGTGGCTCCCGGTGGCACCGTAAACGTCCCGGCGACTGTTCCTGCCGCGCTACCTGATCCAAAACCCGTTCCATAGACGTGAATCCCTGATGGCACGCTGATCTGCATATCAGTGGTTAGTGTCACGTCGTTTACGGTTGGGTTGTACATATACAGTTCAACAAGCCCGTCCTGCGACTTATTGATCACATCGTTTACAGGACGCAGCGTTACAGTGGGACCTGTCCGGAACTTTGCTTCGGTTGGCGCGGGCGTCGCAGTCTCTGCAGTGATTTGTTCGATTACGGGTGTTGCCGTTACCGTAACATTCGCAGCGGTATCATTCTCCTGCGCTATTGCTGGCATGACGACCATGCACAGGCACAAACACAGAATGCATGCGATAGCAAGCTTCCTCGTATTCATATTTGATTCCTCGTATTCTCTTCGATTGTCCAGGGCTGCCTCAATCCTTTCGGATCATCAGCGTACTGAACGCGACCACTATTGCAATTACCGACAGGATGCCTGACGGTATCGGAAGTTCGCTTGACTCGTCTGCGCCAGTTTCGGCAGCTCCGCCTGTTGGCTTTGAGTCTGTTGGATTGGACGAGGGTTCATTCACCGTTAGCGGGTGTGTCAGCGACACTTGCTGGAACGCGTCCTTGTTGTCATCAGGCCAGTACAGCCCTGTGAAGTGGACGGTGTGTGAACCAGCCTTCTCCGCCTTGATATTGATGTTAATCGTCCTGGTGGCTCCCGGTGGCACCGTGAACGTCCCGGCAACGGTTCCTGCCGCACTGCCTGATCCGAAACCCGCTCCATAGACATGAATTCCGGATGGCACGCTGACCTGCACATCAGCAGTCAGTGTCACGTCGTTTAAGGTTGGGTTGTACATATACAGTTCGACAAGCCCGTCCTGTGACTTATCGATTATGTCGTTTACAGGGCGCAGTGTTACAGTGGGACCTGTCCGGAACTTTGCTTCGGTTGGTGCAGGCTCCGCAGTCGATGTGGTGGTTGGCTCCGCGGTTGGTTCAGCGGTTGGCACCACTGTGGGTTCAGTGGTTGCTGTTGCTGTTGCTGTTGCTGTTGGTGTTGCCGTGACGTTCGTCTCGTTCCCATTCGCGGTTGTGTTGTTCTCCTGCGCAATCGCAGGAATAACCGCAATGCAGAGGAACACGACGCATATCGCGACAAGTTTTTTCATATTCATTTTCGATTTCTCCTGTTGTCACTGAACAAAATAATTCTGTTCATGTACAGGAATAATTTGTCATAGTACATAAACATTCCTGATTCAAGGGGCTGTCATATTATGTGGTGTTTGGGTCACAGCCTCGTCGGTGGTGGGGGTAAGTCCAAATACAGCATGAAATATCTTGAATAAATCCCGCTCTTGGGCAAATAACATTTAATCCGTGTTTATCTGTGAAATCCGTAGCTGATAAAAGATTTTAGCCACAGATGAACCCTAATTTCACATACAACGCACTTAAGCAGATTCGTAAAATCTCATGTAGCCCTATATGGCGTGACAGTTCCTTCCTGAGTCTAATGGTTCTTAACTCGATAGCATTGCTATAATTGCAATGATAATAAGAATTATCACCATTACAATGATTGAAATCCATATTGGAGCCAATACCCATATCCACGACCATGTTATATAGCCAGTTAATTTTAGTCCGATGAACAATATTGTCAAAAGACCAACAAACCCAATACCGCCTTTGTTATTATCACTCATTTAAACCATCTCTCCCGGATCCGACTTTCGTGTTCATCCATTCGTACAACAAGTTCTGGATATTTGAGCTTGTCACGGGCATCCCAACCGCGTTCTTAATGTGCTCCAATAGTATTGTGCATTCTCGCCAAATGACACGGTTGCAATTCTTGTTGCCATGTTCATTGCCTTATTTGGCTTATGTAAGTTCCATACTTGCATTACGCAATAGTAATTAATGTTATATACGGTTATGGTCTGGTAATTATATCTGAATCAGCAGCCACCCGGAACCCGTCAAATTCGGAGACTTTTTATTATTTTCTGGTTACCTGGGGGTTGTCTTGTGTAAGCACAACTGATAAAATTGAGTGCTATCGATCTGAAAAGTCATTTATATCGTTAATCTGTGAAATCAGTGTTAATCTGTGGCAAATAAAACTTTTAGCCACAGATGAACACTGATTTCACTGATTTCGGAAGTCATATCATGCCACTGTTTGCAGGATTGGCATCATGTTGTTCAACCGACAGAACAAATTAAAAAGTCTCCAAATTCGAGTATCATAATCTCCTTGCGCTGATCGGACGTGACGGGTTCATAAATCCCACCAGAAACATCGGTTTTCCCGGGGTAGTGGCGGTAGGTCTTCTTCTGTTGCCCATGCAACCTTGACCGGAAACCTGGAATCTTTCATTTTAAGAGTTTGTGATGTTCTGGATTGTGCAATGATCCTATGGATGTCAGACAATCGTTAACCCGGCTGCGACCACCACAATCAGGAGAGCTGTTGCCATCAGCACGATCCGGTTTCCTCTAACAATATCTCGCGGTGCAGGATCAGGATGCTCCTCTCCAAGAACGTAGCTCCCTGGTTTCTCAAGCCTGCGCGAAAGTGCGCCTGCGACCATTGCCATCGGGTAGCCGGAGTTTGGCGATGCTGGAAGTGCGTGGTCGCGCAGACATGTTCGCAGGGCTGCGGCTGGATTGTATGGAACTGATGCAAAGAAGATGAATATCACAGATAGCCTCGCGGGAACCCAGTTCACAATGTCATCCAGTTTCGCGGAGACAAAACCGATCTCTCTGAACTGTTTGTTTCGGTATCCGACCATTGAGTCAAGTGTGTTGATCGCCTTATATGTAAGAGCACCGGGAATCCCGAATATTGCAAAGTACAGTATTGGTGAGAGGATGCTGTCCACAAAGTTTTCGGCGGTTGATTCGATTGCAGCTGATGCGATTTTTGGCTTGTTAAGCCTGCTTGCATCCCGGCTCACGAGAGCGATTAGGTCGCGCCTTGCGCCGACTGAATTGTTTGCTGAGAGTTCTCGGTAGATTAAATTTGAGGAACTGGTAAGCGACCGTATTGAGAATGTTGATTTCAGGAAGTATGCGGTCACAACAATTCCTGTGATCCGGTGGTGTGAAGCAAGAATGTTTAGCAGCGCCCCAAAGGCGGCAGCACATGATATGCAGATCAGTGCCAGTACAAGTCCGCACAGATACTTCCGCAGCTCCTGCGATTTCTGCGATTTCTGCGATTTCTGCGATTTCTGCGATTTCTGCTCGCAGATCCTCGTGGTTTTCCGTATCAGCGAACCGATCCAGACCACGGGGTGAAGCGTGTTTGGCATCTCGCCGAAGGCAAGGTCAATTATGATTGCAATCGTAAGAACCAGCAGCGGCGCAGGAACTTCCATGAGTATATTGTGGCATTCCGACATATTAATGTGCCACGTGCGCAAAGATGTGGGCATGA
Source organism: Methanosarcinales archaeon (assembly GCA_004211975.1). GTDB lineage: Archaea > Halobacteriota > Methanosarcinia > Methanosarcinales > Methanogasteraceae > Methanogaster_D. The sequence continues at coordinate 20,670 of RXIK01000022.1, forward strand.
ACTTTGTACATGCGAGCGATTTTCATCTTGGGTATGTGCAATATAATCTTAAGGAGCGGTTTAAGGATTTTGCGTATGCTTTTGATCAGGTTGCCGATTATACGATCCATTCGGATGCTGAATTTCTGCTGATTGCAGGAGATCTGTTTCATAAGAGGAATATTAACGCTCCAACATACATGCAGGCATTCAATATTCTAAGTAAGCTGAAGGACCAGGGGATTCCGGTGTATGTGATCGAGGGAAACCATGATCTCGCATATCATCGGGATGTGAACAGTTGGCTGCAAATCCTTGGTGCGCAGGGCTTGTTGCGGTTGATCCGGATCAAAGGGAGGGAGGATTGTGGCGTTAAACTGATGGGGGATTTTGTTGATCACTGTGAAACACGCAGCACGCATAGCACGCAAAGCACGCACACCACACGCATCTTTGGCGTCAGATATCTTGGGTCACAGACCAGAAGCACGATACCGGAGATTGCAGAAGAGATTGCGGCAATCAATGATCGGTGCGGCACGCCTGACTACACGATCCTGATGATGCACTTTGGAATGGAGGGGGTGATCAGCACATCCGATATTGGCGAGTTATCCTATAATTCCCTGCTCCCCTTGCGTGATGTGGTTGATTATCTTGCGCTTGGTCATTATCACATACAATATGAGCGTGATGGATGGATATTCAATGGTGGAAGCTGTGAAATGATCTCGATCTCCGAACACAACAAGCCAAAAGGATTCTACCATGTGGTGGACGGCAAGGCAACGTTTCGGAGCGTGAAATCCCGCCCGGTGGAGCGTTTCGGGATCGATGTGAGCGGCATACTCTCGCTTCAGGATCTGTACAGCAGCATCAGGTCGGTTGTTGAAGGGGTGCCAGCATCCCGCGGGGGCAGGGCAGAGGATGGTGTGGATAGTGGTGTGGATAGTGGCGCGGAGCCGCTTGTTGATATTTCGCTGCACGGCGATCTCCTGTTCCCGAGAACGGACGTGTCGGTAGAGAAGATACGGGGAATTGTCTCCGAGCACCTCAACCCGCTATGGGTCAACGTGAAGATCCTTAACACAATGGAGCCTGCCAGTGTTGATGACCGCTCCGACGTCTCCAGACCAGAGATCGAGCGATCCGTGATAGAGGAGATGGTCCGGGGCACGCAGCACCGCACACACTTAAACGACGTTGTGGACACGGTGATTGAGGCAAAACAGCTTGCGGTTACCGGGACCGACCCGCAGATAATTCTTGAACGGTTGCAGGGCTCGTTTGATGTGGTTAGTGGCGGAAACCGGGAACAGGCTGGTCAGACCGATCTGCCATTTGGCAGGGGTGGGGCAGACAGGACGGGTGACGCTGATGTGGATTAACGCAGTCAGGCTTAAGAATATCAAGTCGTACAGCGATGAAGAGATCTCGTTCAGGCACGGGGTCAACGGCATCAGCGGGGAGAACGGCGCCGGCAAGACCACGATTCTTGAGAGCATCGGGTTTGCGCTCTTTGATCACCTTCCCTACAGCAAGAAGCACTTTCTGCGGAAAGGAACAAAGTCCGGAGAGGTTATGGTATATGTCATCGCATCTGATGACGTGGAATATACGATCGTAAGATCGGTTAAGGGGGATTACCGAGTTGAGTCCCCGCGTGGAAAGATCGTGTCCGGAAAGACTGATGTGCAAGACTGGGTTGTAGAGAATCTCTTTGATGGCGCCATAAATTCGGGCGATCTCTCATCAATATTCGAAAATGCAGTTGGAGTTCCACAGGGAACATTCACTACGTCGTTCCTTTCAACCCCGACTGTGAGAAAAAAGGTTTTTGACAGCATCCTCCGGGTGGATGAGTATAGAAAAGCATTCGAGAACTTAGGTGATGTCGTGAAGATCGTTAAAACCAAGATTGATGATCTGGAGAAGAAACATCACGAACTTAAAGGTAGCACAGCGAACTATACGGGGTTAAAAGAGCGATTCGAACGTGAAAAAACAATGGCGTTGGCGATAACGGAAAATATCACCGGACTGGAGAAACGATTGGGAGAACTGCATCTGTCAAAGGAGGATCTTGGCAGGAAGAAGGAATTGATCGATTCCACAAAAAAAGAGATGGAGAAACTGGAGAGGGGTGTTGCAGACCTAAAAAAAGATCTTGCCGCCGCAAAAAAACAGTTTGAAGAGGCATTGGACGCAAAAAAGATACTTGACGATACGCGTGACTTAAAAGACGAGTATCTCAAGTCCCAGAAAAAATCGGGAGAACTGGACGGGGAGAAAACAAAAAGAAACCGTCTTGAGAAGCAGATGCTGAACAAGGAGAATAAGATAAAGCAGATGGAGCAGGAACTGGAAAAAAAGAAGAAACTCACAGAAGAACTGGAAAACCATAGAAAGATATTAAAAGAGCTTGAGCCACGGGTAAATGAACAGAAAGAACTTGAAAATAAGATAAAGGCAGTTGAAGACCTGATACGAGAGATTGACTCTCTCCAGTCGGATATCAGTGATCTTGAGAAAAAGAAGGATGTCGCCGAAGACCTGTCAAAAAGTCTTCGCAAGCTTGAAACTAAGCGGACAGAGCTTGAGCCAATGTTGCAGGAACAGAAAGAACTTGAGGTAGCGGCAAAGGCAGTTGAAGATCAGGCAAGAGAGATCGATCGGCTCCGGTCTGATATCAGCGATCTTGAGAAAAAGAATGAACTGCTCATAAACTTATCAAAAGACCGCCGTAAGCTCGAAACAGAGCAAAACGAGATTGAGCCACTGGTAAAGGAGGCAGAGGAGCTTAAACATCAGAAACAGGAGACAACTGTTAAAAAATCTGGTGTGCAGGACAGGATAAAGAGTATCCGAAAGAATAAGCGAGAAACAGGTGAGACGAACCGGTGCCCAATCCTCGAGGGAGTTAATTGCACGGCAGTCACAAGTTTTTCAGATTATTTTGAGGAAAAACTAAGTAAAAATGAGGAAGAACTGAAGGCGCTGAATGTCGAACTTGCGAGAATCGAAAAAGAATTAAAAGAGCTAAACAATCCTGAAAAGCAGGTGAATGAGAATAGTTCGAAGATATCCAGGATAATCGGGCAGCTAACATCACTATCCGACGTGAAAGACCAGTTGGAATCATGTAACGCGAAATTACATGATCATGACTTAATCTTCTCTCAAGAATACGCAGCTTACCTGACAGATCTTCCTGCCGCCGCAAAACTTCCTTCAAAGACTAAGAAGACAATAGAAATGATGGAAAAAAGGATTGAAGAACTGAACGATCCTGAAAAACAGATGAATACCAACAGTTCCGAGATATCCCGGATAACCGGGCATCTAACATCACTATCAGACGTGAAAGACCAGTTACAAGAGCGTAACACAAAAATAAGTGAACATAATTCAATATTCTCTCAAGAATACGCAGTTTACCTGACAGATCTTCCTGCCGCCGCAAAACTTCCTGCAAAAACTAAGAAGACAATAGAACTGATTGCAGAGCAGCTTAAGGAATTAAACAACCCTGAGAAGCAGGCGTCAAAGATGGAAACACTACGGGATTCCAGAACAGAGGAGCTGAGCCGGATAAAAATCGGTGAGGGCGACCTGAACGAGGCAAAATCAGGGTTGTTCGATATAAAACTGGGATTATCCGAATTTTCAGACCTTGACTCAAGGGAGAACGGGATCAGGCAGATAATGCGTGATTGCGAGCCGCATTACCGGAAATATTTGCAGAATGAGAAGAATGCTGGCAAGGTGGGATCGTGCCGCAGCACACGCGACGATGTGAACCGTGAACTATCAGCGAAAGCGCGGGAGAACGACCACCTCACACAGACTCTGGCTGAACAGATGTCCACGTTCGATGAGAGCGAGTTTGAACAAGTTAAAAAAGAGCACGAAACGAGGAGCCTGGAACTTGGCAGCAAGAAGACCGAGTATGACGTGGTATCAAGGAATTTCCAGGGGCTTAAGAAGGACGTTGCTGATATGAAGTCGCTGATCCTAAAAAAGGAAGAGATCAGGCGGAAATGCGAATCGGAAAATGATTTTCTCAGCTACATTGAGTTCATAAGGACCACACTTAAGGATTCTGCCCAGTTAATCGCAGGTAGACTCATCAAAAACATAGGTGAAGAGGCTAACCGGATATACTGCGAGATCATTGATGATTACACGCAGGAACTTCGGTGGACACATGATTATGCCGTTCTGATAACAGAGCATGGTGAAGAGAAGGAGTTCAACCAGCTAAGCGGAGGTGAACAGATGGCAGCCTCGCTTGCGGTTCGCTTCGCTCTCCTGAAGATACTCTCAGGATGCGATGTCGTGTTTCTCGATGAACCTACCCAGAACATGGATGAGATGCGCAGGGAGAAGCTTTCAGAGCAGATACTTAACATATCCGGGTTCCAACAGATTTTTGTCATATCACATGACGACACATTCAACGAGAAGTATGAGAATGTGATCAAGGTGGAAAAGATCGATGGAGAGAGCCGGGTTGTGAGTGGTGACGTGGTATCGTGACTCCGGGCACAGGTATGGTTGATCCTGGTAAAATGGGGTGTGTGTGTGTGTGTTGGGGTGTTGAGGTTATGGTGGGTGGACGCAGAGGCGGCGATATGCTCTGATATATGGTCTTGGTCTTCTTCTCCACCCCCCCCAACTCCACTTAATTCCGCGGTTCACTTCCCGATTGCAGCCTCAACAAACCCTTTGAAGAGCGGCGCAGGTTTTTCAGGTCTTGATTTAAACTCCGGGTGGAACTGGCATCCAATGAAAAACTTGTGCGAAGGAATCTCGGCGATCTCCATCCGGTTCATGTTTTTCCCGGAGAAGACCATGCCTTCAGACTCAATCTCACCAATATACTCTGGATTCACCTCGTACCGGTGTCTGTGTCGTTCCACGATCTTCAGGTTGCCGTACAGCAGGTGTGCAAGCGACCCTTGGACAAGCACTGCCTCATAGTTCCCAAGACGCATGCTGCCACCCATATCAAGGACGTCATGCTGCTCCGGAAGCAGATCAATCACTGGATGTGCGGTAACCCCGAATTCAGAGCTGTTTGCGTCCTGCCATCCAACCACATTCCTTGCAAACTCGATCACCGCAAGCTGCATGCCAAGACATAGCCCGAGAAACGGCACATCATTTGTTCTGGCGTATTCAATCGCACAAATCTTCCCTTCAACTCCGCGTTCGCCAAAGCCCCCCGGGACCAGTATCCCATCAAACTCCTGAAGAGACTCTTGAACCTGCCCCGGGGTGCCTTCCAGATTATCCGCATCGATCCATCTGATATCAACACTGCAACCACACGCGATCCCCGCGTGTTTAAGCGATTCCCTGATGCTTGTGTAGGCATCCCTGAGATCAATATATTTCCCGACAACAGCGATGGATATGTGATTCCCGCTCTCATTGGTCATTTCCATCCGTTCAACCAGTTCTTTCCAGCCGAACTGGCTAACACTTGCGTCCAGTTCAAGTTTATCCATAAGATATGTGGACAGTCCTTCTTCCTCAAAGATCAGCGGAACACGGTAGATATCCTTAGCATCAGGGGCGCTGATGACTGCGTTAACCGGAACATCACAGAAGAGCGCGATTTTTTCCTTTACCACGGCTGGCAGCCTATACACACACCGCGCAACAATGAGATTCGGATAAAGACCAAGTTCCCTGAGTTCCTTTACCGAGTGCTGGGTCGGCTTGGTCTTCTGCTCGCCCTGGGCATCGATCGGGACAAGCGTCACATGGACAAGCGCAAGATCATGCGCCGCCTCCTCCCGCTGCATCTGCCTTGCCGCCTCCAAAAACGGCATCGACTCAATATCACCAACCGTGCCGCCGATCTCAACCATGCATACATCCGCTCCGCTTGCCTCCGCCACGCTCCGAACCCGCTCCTTGATCTCATTAATCACATGCGGAATGATCTGCACCGTGCTCCCAAGATAATCACCCCTCCGCTCCTTCTCAATTACCGCCCTGTACACCTTCCCAGTGGTTATGTTATGATCACCAGTAAGCTCAGTGTCAAGAAACCGCTCATAGTTACCAAGGTCAAGATCAACCTCACCCCCATCCTTCAGCACAAAAACCTCACCATGCTGAAACGGGCTCATAGTCCCTGCATCAATATTAATATAAGGATCAATCTTGATCGCGGTTACCGCATATCCATTACATTTCAGGATTCTTCCGATGGAAGAGGCAGTGATACCCTTCCCAAGACCGCTCATGACCCCGCCAGTGACAATGACGTATTTCATGATGAATCCTGTGAGGTCAAATATGTTAAAACATCGGTGCGGTGCATCATTTGTAAACCACCTCTTGATTTCACCCTGAAATGAACGGGGCGCAGGGGGCAGCGCAATCTTCGCATTTTCAATGCGGAGTAAGCCACCCCGCATAGTCAGAGCGTAGTGATAACAGGTTGCCCATGCAAAACAGAAATGCCACTCCAACAAATTATCACT
>RXIK01000023.1 GCA_004211975.1 Methanosarcinales archaeon
CTTTTGTCAGCCACAGATTTCACAGATGGACACAGATTACAGGTTATTTACCAAAGAACTCGATTCATTCAAGAGATTTTATGCTGTATTTGAGCTCATCCGACCGCACCACCTGCAAGGATATGACCCAAGCACCACGTAATGTGACAGCCTCAACTCTTCACCAAACTTTTCACAGAAGTTTGATCAAAAACTGGCTTCCACCCTGAAGGGCATTTCTCACCCGATTGCGAAGAAGCATATCATTAGTCCCACCCGAAGGGCAGTTTTTACTCGATTTTTTGTGAAAAAATCGTTTTACATTCTTCTGACGCGTATGTTTATATCCCCTGGCAATAAGTACAATACATGCACGGTATGGTGAATGGCAGGTACTGCAATGTCACTGTGACTGGTAAGGTGCAGGACATCGGGTTTCGCAGGTTCATCGAGAGCACTGCAAATTCCCACCATGTGCGGGGTTACGTGTTCAATGATCCAAATGGCAGTGTGAAGATGCTTTGTGGCGGTTCGGTTGAATCACTGGATAAGTTTTTCCATGCGGTACAGACGCGAACACCATCTGGTGTTAGCATCGAACAGTTCATACGCAATGAGATCATTACTGACATCGACCTAAATCTGCCACCAGAATTTTTAAAGCTTGGAACCGATGAAATATTAAGGAAAGTGTGAGTATACTGCCTGATATTAAGACTGGTATCGACGCGATGAACTTGAAGTTCGATGTGTTTATAGGTGAACAAAAAACTCACAACAAGCGCATGGGGCAGATATTGCAAAAACTCGCGGAGAGGTAGCTCTGTTAACACGAGAAGGTATTAAACTCCGCTACATTGTTCACAATTGCCGGAATGCTTGTAAGCATTCCGGAGTTGGAAATGAATGTGGGGGTAAAATGCTGTGAATAAACTTTAGTATACCTCATCCGGATCAAACACTTTCTCGCCGATGATCTTGCCGTTAATGCTCCGATAAAAGCATGATCTGTACCCCATGTGACATGCTCCGCCGATTTGTTCAACTCTGAGTAGTATGTCGTCACAATCGCAGTCGATCAGGATTTCCTGCACCTTTTGGAGGTGTCCTGAACTTTCTCCCTTCTTCCAGAGCTTCTGCCTGCTTCTGCTCCAGTAATGCGCTATGTTTGTCTCTTGTGTCAGTTTGAATGCTTCTTCGTTCATGTATGCACACATTAAGACCTCGTTTGTCTGCATGTCCTGAACGACTACATGCACCAAGCCGTCTGTGTATTTTGGTTGAATGATGTCATCAGCCATGCGCATAACATGGCAACAGCTATATTAACATGTTCGCATAGCCAGAGAGTGATCAGGCATGATGATTATTGGGATTGATGACACTGACTCACGAACTGAAGGTGGCTGCACAACGTATCTTGCAGCAGTGCTGATGGAAAAACTGCAAGAACACGGAACTTTTGCTGATTATCCGCTTTTAGTTCGGCTGAATCCAAACGTCAAGTATAAAACCCGGGGAAATGGTGCGATTGCGCTCAGCATCGAGATTGAGGATAGTCGGATGGATGCAGCAAAAAAAATGGTTCTGGATGAAGTAGGAGATCAATCGAAGTTATCCGATGAAAACACGAATCCTGGCGTGGTGTTTTTAAGTGGTGCATCTGAGGGTATGAGGGACGATCTGAGATTGTTTTCAAGACGTGCGATACAGGATATTCTCCGGATTGAGGATGCGAAGCGTCTGATCAACACGCACAAGATCGATTTTCACGAGTTTAAGAATGGGCGGGGTCTGATCGGTGCACTCGCAGCAGCAGGTATCGCGCTAAACGGCATTCCTGATCATACATTCGAGCTGATTGCATATCGGGAATCTGGTCGTGCAAGCGCGGGGGTGCCACGGGATGTTGATGCAGAGAGTATCAGGGAAGCAGACCTGCAAACATACCCGCGAACCTGGGACACCGTTGATATCGCAAATGATACTGTGGTTTGCGTACCCCATGGAAATGATCCTGTGTTATTCGGAATTCGCGGTGAGGTGGACGGAGTTCTTGATGTGTTTAACTGCATCATGTCAGAACCTGCTGAACGCGCTGTTATATTTCGGACAAATCAGGGGACTGATATGCATCTTATGCGGGTGGGACCGCTGATAGATCCGGTGAAGGATGGGTGTTCATACATTCTGGATGGAACGGTGTGTGATCAGCCACACACAATTCATGGTGGGCACGTGATTTTCAGAATAGTGGACAAGTCCGGAACAACGATTGATTGCGCAGCATTTGAGCCAACAAAAAACTTTCGGGGGACTGTCAGGAAACTGATAGCTGGAGACATTGTTGTTGTGTGTGGAAGTGTCAGCAACGCAACAGTTCACCTCGAAAAGATAAAGGTTGAGCATCTGGCTACCGACTATGATGTTACAAATCCTGTGTGTGCGTGTGGCAGGCGCATGAAGTCGGCTGGTGTTGGGCAGGGTTATCGGTGCAGGCATTGTGGGAGTACAGCGAGTGCGCCTGACCGGGTGTTGATTGAGCGGGATCTTGATGTGGGGTGGTATGAGGTGCCGCCATGTGCGAGACGGCATATCGCAAAGCCGCTTGTGCGGTGTGCTGGGGATGTGCACCTGGTGCATCCGGGTAGGTGATCTGCGATATGTGCTGTGTGGTATGTGCTGTGTGGTATGTGGTATGTGATCTACAGTCTGCCGGGTCAGAATAGTTGCCTGGAATAACAAATATTAATACGATATGTGTCAAGATCAGGCATAATGGATGATATAAAGATAATGCACCCGCGTCCGAGCGCGATCGTTGCTGCGCTGTACACGTTGCGCGATCTGGACACTGATGTGGCAATCCTGCACGGTCCACCCGGATGCTCGTTCAAGCACGCCCGCCTCCTTGAGGAAGATGATCTGCGGGTGGTCACAACAGCAATGGATGACACCGATTTTGTGTTTGGCGGGCGCGAACTGCTCGCGTCGATGCTTGAGAAGGTGATTGACCTATGGCACCCAAAACGCGTCGGAATCGTTGGGACCTGCACCAGCATGATCATTGGGGAAGACCTTCATCAGGCGATTGAGGATGTCAGCACCGATATTCCGGTTATCGTGGTCGAGGTACATGCCGGGTATCATGAGAACACCCATGGGGTGATCCTGACGCTCGAAGCAGCACGGGATGTTGGTATTATTGATGATGCCGAGCTACAGCGACAGGAGATTTTGCTTAAAGAGGCGACCGCTCTTGAACAGAGGCATGGGGCAGCAAGCAAAGAGTATCTTGAACCATCCCGCGGCGACACCAAATACCGGGTCGCAGAACATGTCATTGAATTGTTGAAATCCGGGAAAAACTGCATAAACATACTGAATGCAAAGAAAGAGACTGCGTACATGTTTGCTGACATTCCGCTTGCGGTCTGTGAGGTTGCAGAGCAGATCGGTTCTGATTCCAGGATTATTAATATCGCAAATCTAAGCACGGACATTGGTCTTCCGCGAGTGAGGGGGTATGCAGAAGATATCCTGCGTGATCTATCGAGCGCGGGCGTGGAGATTCATGAGGTCATTGGCGGACTGGATGAGTATCCGATTGCCGGAGAACGTGCAGGTAAGATTATCACTGAGAAATACCCTGGATTTGATTTTGTGATTATATCCGGAGTTCCGCACGCCGTTCCGATGGACGCACTGTCTGGCATGGAAGTCATATCAGTCACAAACGGACCGCGGCAGGTGCTCCCCTTAAAAGAGATGGGTCATGATGCGGTTATGGTCGAGATTGATCTGCACCCAAAGACGCTCGGTGTTAATCACATTGTGGAATCTGAGTTTGGCGCGACGCTGCGCGAGATGGGGCAGGGTGAATGATCCGCCTCTTTATAAGTGTCGGTCACTGCAACGCGAGATACCAAAGACCCTTAATTGTTGCATGGTTGGCGCTTTTGGAACAGAGTTTTTAGACACTCATTTGTACTGATTGCACCGGTTAAGAGTTGTCATCACGTGAGATCTATTTAAAAACCCCTGTGTGGATCATTTATCATTCGCGTGACCTGCTCTCGACCAGGCGCATGGGGTTCGTTCTGGTCGCAGCCAGCGCGCTACGGTCGTCCAGTCCTGCACCCACTGCTATCTTAAACGCCATTTCATCAGTGATCAGGTCTTCTGGTGCGTGTGTATCTGTGTCCACGACCAGCGCACATCCGATTTCACTTGCAATCCGTGCAACATGTCCGTTTGTCCGGTTGTGCCCTGCTCTTGCTGTGATCTCAAGTGCTATGCTGTTTTTGCGTGCGAGTTCTGCCTCGTCAGGTGTGATGATGCCCGGGTGTGCCAGGATATCGATATCCGCCCGGAGCGCGGCATCATTCGTGCCTGGTGCTACTGGCTCTACCACGGTCTCGCCGTGCACCACGATGATATCTGCACCGAGTGATCTTGCCTTATCTGCGAGCACCGCGATCTTTCCGGGCGGGACATGGGTTATTTCCACACCGGTAAGAACCTGGATTTCCCATTCATCCTCTAAAAATGATGTTTTTCTAATTGAATCCAGCACAAATTCGATATTCGTAAAATCAACATGATCTGTGATTGCAATAGCTGAATAGTTGTGCATAACGGCGCGACGGACGAGTTCAGCCGGTATTAGTGAGCCGTCACTCAGTAGGGAATGTGTATGCAGATCGATCATCATAGGTATATGGGGTGCGAAACTTATAAGTGTTGAACCTCCGGATATGAGGTGTATAATAGTATATCTGTATGTGTAATGTTGTGGTTGGAATAAAAAGACCGGTTCTGGATGCGCTGAAACTCCATAATCCCACGATCATTGAGATCGCTGGCGCTATTGGAAAGTTGAAATAGTATTGAGGGTGTGAACATAAGTCTGTATGAGGTTGATCAGAAGACCGAGAACACCAAAATGTTAATATACTTACATTTCATATCTTGTTTCTCCTTATTTTCTTGTGAATCCATGTTTTATCCTGGATGGCTCTTCTGCACCGGTGCCCAATTTAGCAGAATGGGTGATTGTGATATTTATGCAAGACCGCGAAGAATCTTAATTTGTCATCTCGCGATACGCATTGACCGTTGTGCCCGGTCTGATGTTTGATGTTTGATGTCTGCTGGACATAACATTTGGTCATTAACATTATTACATAATCTCATAATAATATCCCTAATGCACAGCGATCAAACCGAGGTGCAAATCATCATTTCACGCGTTTAATGGCTTTGTTTGTTTTACTAAGTGGTTGCACAATCCCCTGTTTCACGCATCACGTGTCTTGCCGGCGTACGCTCTCGTACTGTCTCGATGCTATATTGTTATTCTGTTATAATACACCAGTATCTGGCAGCAATCCGACAGGTTTATATGCATAAGATTCCTTCTATACATGTCAACCGCTTTGCAGGGGATTCCCTGTTCCCTAAAATATAATAACGGTGTTACCATGTCCCTAACGACGATTGATCAATTGAACGCAATTCTTACTGATGTCAGTTCCCGCGTCGAATGCATACGAGGAATTGTCATATCATCCACCGACGGTCTTAAGATCGCGGACATGTTTCGCGATCACTCGTATGATACACAGGTCGCACATGCGATCAACGCATCACTTGTGGGGCTGGCAAACAGATCGGTCCATAACCTTGGCTTGCCTCTGTTTGATCACGCCACCATTCATACCGGTGATGGCATTATTGTCGTGTTCAATCTGAATGACGCTTCGTTGCTGGCGATGCTTGATCTTGGTGCCAACGTTGGGCTGGCGACGATCGAACTGCAACATGTTGCCGAACAGGTCAAAAAGGTTATGAGGTTATAGGATGATATCAAATAGCATGAAATGGAATGATACCGTCAACATCCCAATCTATCCGAGGGCTGATGATCTGGTGTTGCTGATGAATTCACTTGTTGATGTGATTGGCAAGGGGAGTGAGGGGATACTTTATAATTTTGGAAAACAGCTTGCAGAAAAATATTACAGCCGGATGAACATACCAGAGGGTCTTGACCAGGACGCCATTTTCAAGAATATTCTGAGCAGCATGATGTTTTCTGACTGGTTCACAAAGATGGAGATTGCAAGGGACAATGGATTTGTGGTGACACTGCGCGCAGTCTTCGAACTAAATGCCGATGAGGATAACTGCAACTTCATTCGCGGATTTCTTGCAGGTTTATCTTCAAGTATATACCACACCACATATCTTTGCAAGGAAAAACGTAATCCTGAAGAAATATGCGTATTCACACTGATTGAACGGTAACCTTTTTTATGGTTGCAACCAGAGATGCGATGAGTGATGCCACATGAGACGAAAAAGAAATTCTGACGACGCACCTATCGATTTTGATATTTTTGATGAGATGATCGAAGATTTAATCGAGCAGATCGGAGATATTGACAGTATCGCCCCGGCAATGTATGGTTTTTCCATAACAAAGCGTCCGGGGGAGGCGCCCGAGGTTCTTGAGTTTGGGTGCGGTCCTGTGGCGGCAGACACACAGGAGTATCCGGGGCGAAGACCGCTGCTTGAGGTATTTGAGACTGAGGATTGTGTGCAGGTGGTTGCAGAGCTGGCTGACGTTGAAAAGGACGATATATCCCTTGATGCGACCGAAAGCACACTCACGATACGGATGCAGATCGAAGATCAAACATACAAAGAAACTGTTGACCTTCCGGCGAGAGTTGACCCGGCAAGCGCTACCGCAAGCTGCCGCAACGGCATCCTTGAAGTCACTCTCACACGAGTAGGGGAGTTACAGACCCCAATAAAAATAACATGACCGATGGTGGGGGGGTTTGCGGCGATGTCTGCGTGCTTGTGCCAACGCTTAACGAGGCAGAGACGATCTTTAACCTCGTGAAGAATTTTGTGTCATCAGGTTACCGGGTGCTGGTGATCGATGGGCACAGCACTGATGATACCTGTAAGCTTGCCGCACGCGCCGGTGCAGAGGTAATCATCCAGACCGGAAAAGGCAAGGGGCAGGCAGTTCAGCAGGCGTTTGCCACGGTCAAGGACGAATATCTGGTGATGATCGATGGCGACGGCACATATCTACCGGATGAGATTGATGTGGTGCTCAAACCTGTGCTTGCCGGGCAGGCAGATCACGTCATTGGAGATCGACTCGCTAATTTTTCGCCGGGCGCATTCACAAAACTCAATCTACTTGGGAATAAGATCATTAACTGGATGTTCAGGTTTACTTATGGCAGGTCACTAAAGGACATCCTGTCAGGATACCGTGCTTTCAATAAGAATGCGTACAAATGGATTGAACTGGATGCCACTGGTTTTGAGGTTGAGACCGAGATCACAGTCGAGTGCGTCAAGAAGGACCTACGGATCATGGAGGTTCCGGTCACATACCTGCCAAGACAAAAAGGTGCTGCAACGAAGCTAAACCCGGTCATGGACGGGGCAAGGATTGGGATGACCATATTCAAGCTTGCAAAGCTGCATAATCCCATGATCTACTTTGGAATGCTCGGAATGCTGTCTATGACCTCCGGCATCGTGGTTGGCATCTATGTGGTGAATGAGTGGTTCCACAACGTTACGCATGTCCTGCTCACGATTCTGGCAACGCTGCTTGTTATTGCCGGACTTCAGTTGTTCATCTTTGGTTCTATTGCAAACATGATCGTTGCGCTGCATTACAAGACCGTGCGGGAGATCAGGCGCAACATTATAGGGGCTCAGTAGCACCCTAACTCTCCTTGCCAGGCTGTGCTGAACCGCCCCGGCATCTCAGGTGCACTATATATGGAAGCAGCCGCCCGGATGTCATCCGGTGGTATCCGTTTGCGGATCGCTTGAGATATAGCAGGATGCCGCAATCATCACGGGTGATGGTAACCGGGAACATTGTCTGGTATTCCTGCGCATCAGGTGTTGACATGAGCCGCGGCACATTGTTGATGGTCTGTGGTACGCCTGCAAACGCCGTGAATTCAGAGTAATAAGTCTCGGACCAGCCTGCGCCGTATACTTGCATGTACACCGCGTAATTCCCGATTTCATCGATTTTGATCGGGACTTTGGATCCGTTAAATGTCTGGTTAAATATGATCTCGTGGTTTTCCGCCTCTATGCGCATATATGACCGCGTAATATCTTCTGAATAGATGAAGAAGTCGGATTCCTCGCCGACCTCAAGCCCTGCAATATGAAATCGTTCGATGACCGGCTTGTACTGCGCATCATACGACATTGTTACGGTTGTTTTGTTATTTGACCTGATTGTTATGTTGTTTCTGCCGCAGTTCAGTGAATTGATTGGTTGATCTTGCCTGGTTATGGGATATGTCACGTTGTTGATGGTTACTCCCGTGGTAGCATTGTAATTGCTCAGATTCAGTACCTGATCCTGGGGGTCAAGGTCACCTTCTATGTAAAACGTTAGTTCAGATGTATTATGGCAGACAAGAGTGCATTTTGCATGTGGGTATCCAAGATAGCCGATGAAAACCACAAGTCCTATACCTGCGCATAGCAGGATCAGGTTTCTGATCGCAACAACCCCCGCGTCCGACATAGTTATTTATTCTTATGTTGCACAACCTATTAGTACATTAGTGCATCAGCATATTAGCACATTACTACATCTGCACGTAGCCCCATAGGGTAGTGGCCAATCCTGCGGGCCCTTGGAGCCTGTGACCGCGGTTCGAATCCGCGTGGGGCTATTAGCGATATGATTATATGCGGGTACTATGTAATATCGCATGAGTGATCGACATGTTATCGGTGAATGAGGCTGCGGTTGATGTTGTGGATGAGATGATCTGCTGGAGCGAAGAGTTGAAGATCAAGGTTCATACGCTTGACAACGGATCGACGGTTGTTGACTGCGGAATCGAGGTTTCGGGAAGCTATGAAGCTGGCTTACGATTTATCGAGGCGTGTATGGGCGGTCTTGGGACTGCGTCGCTTGGTGTGCGCCGGATTGGTAACCTGCCTCTTGCGTTTGTTGATGTCGCTACCGATCATTCGTGTATTGCGTGTCTCGGCGCACAGACTGCTGGCTGGCAGATCGGTGTCGGAGAATATGTTGCGATGGGTTCGGGACCTGCGCGTGCGCTTGCGCGGGAACCAACAGAGATTTTTGACAGGATAGCATATCATGACGATGCCGAGTGTGCGGTCATTGCACTTGAATCAAACAAACTCCCTGATGAAGAGATCATGCAGTTCATCGCAGACGCGTGCAAGGTTGATGTTGATGAGGTTGTTGCGCTGGTTGCGCCGACCACATGCCTTGTTGGTTCGGTTCAGGTAGCAGGGCGGGTGATCGAGACCGGGATTCGCAGGTTGCACGAACTCGGGTTTGATACAAGGAACATCCAGCATGCCACTGGGACTGCACCAATTGCTCCGGTGATGCTTGATGAGATGCGTGCAATAGGCTCAACAAACGACAGTATCATATACTATGGGTCGGTGGTGCTCACCACCAGGGGCTTTGACGAGGATATATTCAAACAGGTGCCTTCCAAAGTCTCAGAGAATTATGGCAAGCCATTTTACAAGACGTTTGAGGCTGCGGGATATGACTTTTGCAACATCGATACAGCCATCTTTGCGCCAGCTGAGATCACGGTATGTGACCTTGATGCTGGAAAAACATACCACACGGGCTATTTGAGCGAGGAAGTGACCCTTGAATCTTATGGGATCCGTGGGATATGATTAAGTGATTATAAATAAATTATTAAGGAGTTATTATGTTTCCAACAAAGAAAGTCCAATCAATGATCGGCTCAAGAGTACAGGTCGAGATGAAAGGCGACGAGCAGCTGCTTGAAGGTACGCTTGAGAGCGTGGATGACTATCTGAACCTGCACCTGCTTGATACCGTAGAGATCGCTGACGGGGAACGGACACGTTCACTTGGACCGGTTGTTCTTCGCGGCAACAACATCATTCTGATCATTCCGGTTTAACAGGAGGCAAACGGCAGATGGTGGAGATCGAGGAACAAGCACTGGACATGATACGCCGCAACACCGATGGTGTTTTTCAGAGCCAGATCTGGAAGGAACTGGGCATCAACAGCAGACAGTGCTCGCGTGCCATCCGCAAGCTGCTGGACGAAGGTCTGGTAGGACGCGAGTCTGTGGTGACCGGTGGCGTGCGGACATACAAAATCAACTACTGTGGCGAGGTTGACAGCGTCAATAAATATGAACTGATGACCGCAGGAGACGTTTTTGACCCCTGTGCTGGCTGTATCGACGATTGCACGCCCACCAGATGTACCGCACTTAACAGGTGGATCCGGGCTCTGGATGTGGAATTGTGAGCGGGATTTCCGCTAGCATGTACGGCATTGTGGCAGTAGTCACACTAGTATTTGCGTTCTGGGCGGTTATGCTGATAGACTGCCTGAAACGCCCGAACGATAGATTCCACACCGAAATGAAGAATGCGAAGTCTATGTGGACAAAGCTGCTGATCGTTGGCGTGCCGTGGGGCGGGATTGTGTATTTTATCAGCGTTAAGAATAAGGATTAAAAGGAAATATCTGGGGTGGTGCTGGGCATGTCCTGGTAGTTATGCTATTTCGGGGCGGGAGATTTTCATGAATCTTCAGTGAGACCTGGGCAAACGCTCATCCTCACACGAAAACTTTATACGACTCACAACTAATTGAGCATTATGAAACGGATCACAGCGATCATGTCCGGAAAGGTTCAGAACGTGGGTTACAGGGCACGAGTTGTTGGGATTGCTAAAGAATCCGGAATAACCGGCACGGTCCAAAACCTCATAGACGGCAGGGTTAAAATAATTGCAGATGGTGAAGAGGGGGACTTGAAAGGTTTTATTGATGCAATTTCAATTAAAAATGCTCTGATCAATGTTGTGGATGTTGAGATCGAACATCCTGATGCTACCGGGGAGTATAACGATTTTTACAAACTCGTGGGAGATGGTGAGACCGATGAGAGGCTGGACAAGGCGTCGGAGTATCTTAAGGAACTGATTGTTGCTGTGAAGTGTGGGTTTGGAGAGATGAAGGAAGAGATGAGAACCGGGTTTGGAGAGATGAAGGAAGAGATGAGAACCGGGTTTGGAGAGATGAAGGAAGAGATGAGAACCGGGTTTGGAGAGATGAAGGAAGAGATGAGTGGTATGAAGGAAGAGATGAGTGGTATGAGGGACGAGATGGGTGGTATGAGGGGCGAGATGAGTGGTATGAGGGATGATATGAGTGGTATGATGGGCGAGATGAGTGGTATGAGGGACGATATGAGAACCGGATTTGAAACGCTCAGTTCCAAACAGGATCAGACCATAGACGAGATCCAACTTATGCGGGGGGACCTGCAGAGTCGTAGGGGTGGGGCGTTTGAACAGATCAAGAACGAACTCAAAGAAGAATTTGCTCCTGAATTTGATGAGATAAAGAGCGCGCTCAGGGCGCACGGGCTGCTTGACATTTCAAACTGAGTAAAAAACTCATCAACTGCTCGGCGGTTTTGGGGGAACTATCGATCAGCATGGGTGGGGTTGCATGCATCCGGAGGGTGTGGCATAAACTGTGATTTTCGTACGTGCTTAGCTAAACACGATTACACAAATTTCCACGAGAAAGTATGTGGGCAGGATCTAAAATGCAAACATGTCACCAATCTTGTATGTGCTACCATCTTCCCTGCCGCTTTCATGGTTTTTTTCACCTTAGCTTGACACATACCGATTTTTAAGTATTCTTTGCGGCGCAGCAGCAGTCGGTACCAAACGCATCGCACTTTGTGGGTGGGGTCACCGATCCCTGGGTTAGGTTACCCTGGTAATCGATCACTGGCGAAGATTTGGACTGTCGGATGCTATCGTGATGTTCGCTGGATGACTGTGTGCCACTGTCTGAAAATCGTATGTGTGTGCGTTGGGTGGGCTTACGCAATAGTTATATGCCGCGACTGCCATAATATGTAGTTGGTGGCGGTGGGATTAGCATGTAAGTCTATGGTTCGCCCATCATATTCTGTTAATATCGTGAACACAATAACTGAAAAACGCGACACAAACACAGATTTGGGGGTAAACAGATGAACATAATAAACAATATGCCGGTAGGCAGGAAATTGGCGTGTGGCTTTGGGATTGTACTACTTCTCATGGTTATACTTGGAGTGGTTGCGTACAGTGAAGTAAACAAAATGGCGTTGTATGCGGATATTCAGGGAGGTGCGGATAACCTGCAGGAGTCGATGATAACCGCACGACAGCAGGAGAAGAATTATATACTAAAAAACGATCGTGATAGCTTTACTTTACATGACGAAGCCATGGATGGGGTGGTCGCTGATCTCACACATCTTAAAGCGATGGTAACGAATGCTGGGGAGCGGGCGGCGATCGTGGAAATCGAGGCGATGATCCCGAAGTACACAGCACCATTCGGCAAACTTATGGTGAAGATCGAGGAGAAGAGTGTTGCTCTGGGGGCGACTGTGGCATCTGCCAATGATGTTGAGGGTGCCATAAAAGCCTCGTCGACCGATCAAGCAGCCAAGACTACAATGCTGCTTGACCTCAATCTGATCCGGCGGAATGAGAAGAACTTTCAGACCCGAGGTGACCTTAATGCCAACGCCGACGTCTCAAGAAACGATGAGTACACAGCAGCTATGTCAAATGAGATTGGTGGTCTGAAGGCGTATGTCTCCACACTTGCAATCCCGCAATCAGAGAAGAGTGCGATTAATGGTGAACTTGATTCGTATCTGGCGAATTTCCTGCGGTACCACGACCTTGCTGCGGATACCGACGTAATTACCGCTGATGATGGTGACATGGTGCAGTACGGGCAAGAGCTCGTTGAAGCAACTGATGTGCTGACCACTATTGCGAACGATAAATCACATGAGACCGCCGCGAGCGCAAAGACCGCGATAATCATATTTCTTCTCGTTGCAATCGTAGCTGGCGCTGGAATTGCGCTCTTTCTTACAAGAGTGATAACAAGACCGCTTAATGAGGTCATGATCGCCGCAAACAAAATCAAAGACGGCGACTTCGGTTACGATATCCGAGTTGACTCAAACGACGAACTCGGTAAACTTGCACGCACGTTTGGCGAGATGAAGGCTGGCTTGCAGGGAATTGTTACTGAGACGATCAGGGTTGCAAAGGAGGCGCAGAAAGGAAACCTCGATGCACGATCCAGTGTTCAGGCGAAGGGTGAGCTAAACGATCTTGTTGTGAGCATGAACGCGATGCTCGAAGCAGTCGTAATTCCGATACGTGAAAACATCAGGATCGTGAATGCGTATGCTGATGGGAAGCTTGATACACGTGTACAGATTAAGACCGCGGGCGAGTTCACACAGCTTGCAGAGACGCTTGACCAGTTTGGTGAGGACCTGCCGATCATCGCAGAAACTGGAAGGATTGCGGGAAGTGCTGCTGAAGGGGACCTTACAGTAAAAGCTGAGATCGATGCGGAAGGCGATTACAGAAAGCTTGTTAGTTCTGTGGATGAACTTGTTGGCGTCCTCTCAGATACCGTTGTGACTGCGAAGGGCGTTTCAACAAATGTGCTTGGAATAGCAGAAGGACTTGCTTCGGCGGCAGAGGAGAGTGCGTCTGCCGCAGAGGAAAGCTCCTCGTCGGTTGAGGAACAGACCTCCGCGATCCAGGAGCTGACTTCGGAGGCGCAGGGTCTCTCGGATGTTGCGCATGAACTGATGGAAGGACTGAACAAGTTCACAGTATTGGAGGATGAACATGGACATGATTGATGATACTAACCGTGACGAGGCGGTTCTCGTTGTCTTCACGCTTGCTGATGGTTTGTATGGCGTTGAAGTCGATCAGGTGCGAGAGATCACCGCGATGCGGGAGGTCTCACCTGTTCCAAATTCGCCGGACTATGTGCTCGGCGTAACGAACTTAAGAGGTCAGGTCACAACTGTGACCGACCTTAAGAGTCGGCTTGGTTCAATGAGCCCAGGAGAACCGGGCACGAACCAGCGGATCATTGTTGTTGAGTCGCAGGATGCCCCGATTGGCATGGTGGTTGACTCAGTGCGTGAGGTGATGCGGATGCCGAAGGGCGATATTGACCCGGTGCCTGACATCGTAAACGAGTCAGATATTGAGGCTAAGTATACGCAAGGCATCGGTAAGCTGAAGAACGGGGAACTGATTGTGCTGCTGGATGTGGATAAAGTTCTTGAAGAGATGTGAGTGGCGGGAGATTTTCATGAATAACCACAATAATACCTTACTTTGAAAGGTAAATACTCCGGATGTTGATTGGTTGTCCGATAGCGATCCTGTGATTTATGGAAATAGGCTCTGTGGTATATTCCGTGACAGTCAATCATCACTAAATCGATATATCACTATCTGTATACTAAATGGTCGCTTATTAATTGTCCGGACCATGCGAGAACTGAGTAGACTCACCATTCATCAGTTCCATTGAGATTTTAGCAGATCCTATGGTTAATTATTCATATATCTAACACACCGTAACATATTCATTGAATCTGAGAGGATGGATTTCAATGGATATAAGGGATATAATCGCGAAACTGTTAGATATCCCCAACACTGAGATTGAGAGCATCAAATTAAATGAAGAAAATGATGTTATCATCACTGTGCGAAGCACGATCAACGGCACCCGATGCCGTAAATGCGGCAGAAAGATTGGGCAAACCACCTGGTCACGATGAAGCGATCATGTTGCGTTATTTGCCGATTTTTGGGCTCTTTGGTAATTCCCGTGAAATCGATCTCCATGATACATCAAGTAAATAAGGAATATCCATCGATGCCGGTGATTTTAGTAATTTCTGGTTACTATGACTTCTTTCAATTCAATTAACCACAGATGCACGCAGATGCCTGATTAACAAATTCGCGTTCATCCGCGTTCATCCGCGGTTCATTATATTTTCGACTGACCTGAGAACTCTGCAAAACCGATGTCGAGCGGCTGAATAGATGGTTAATATGATATAGCTTGGGTTCAGTGTCACGGAAGATGCCACAGAGCCGTCTCTGTTTTCGTAATCTCACAACTTAATGGCGCATAATTTGGCGGACGGAACTCGAAAAAAAGAGGGGGGTATATGTTTGCGTTGACTCTGGTTATACTCTGTGTTTTTGCAGGAGTGATCGGTCAGAATTGCTGGAAGTTTGCGATGTCCAACATGGAGGAGATCAATTGTATTGGGAACCTGTTATAATTCAAGGTGTTTCTCGAAGAAGGCGATATTCGCAGGATTCGGTACGAGGTATACTTGGTTAGAATCACGTAAACGTCTCTTTCACATATCCACTTGACCACCCGATCCACTCGATTAGTATGACTAATGGAACCAGGAGAGCCACGTCCGGTGATTTTGTCTCGTGGAGACATTTGCCCGAGAAAAAGAGCAGAATAAATATTCCTATGCTGACAACCGCAAAGAAAACTGAGTTGCCCATGAAAAACAGCGTTGTCATCGCTATAATCATGACTGGAAGACTGAACCCGGCTAATTTGTGCATTGGTTTGACCATTTCCCTGTGGATTCTGCCTGCCTGCACCCGTCCCCTTGCGTAAGCGGTCATTCGCCTGAAAAACAGTTTTGGAGTGTCCCAATGTCTGTAGTGCCATACAACCACGTCTGGCGCATCGATTAACCGTAAACCTTTGAGCCGTATTCTGTGGTTCAGGAGTGCGTCTTCAGCGGTCGGGATCTCATTGATTGGGAACACTGCTTTTAACACCTTTGTTTGGTAGATTGCGTTGCATCCGCCGATGCTCTCAACTTCTGTTGGAACTCCGAGTCTTTTTGCGTATGTTGCGCCTGCAGAAAAGATTGTGTGGGAGAGCACAAAGTCGATCGCTTTGCCGAATGAAACAACGTCGTCCGGCACGATGTTGGGTCCGCCCACGCCTGCTACTGCCGTTTCCTCAAAATATTTGAGCGCGTTTGCAAGCCACATCTTATCAACGATGCAGTCAGCGTCAGTGAAAGCGACGTAGTCCCCGTGAACGTGGCTGAGTCCCACGTTACAGGCTGCGGCTCGTGTCCCCCCTTCCTCATAGAATATTTTTGCGCCGTATCTCTCTGCTATAGCAACGGTCCCGTCTTTCGAGTGACCGTCCACAATTAGGATTTCATAACGGTCTTCTGGATACTTCAGACCCGCGAGAGATTTCATGCAGTTTTCTATTGTGTCCTCATTATTTTTTGTAGGGATTATTATCGAGATTACCGGGTGCAGAGTCATAGGTCCACAACTCCGCAGACTATAATCACTCCTGCAACACTCCGCAGCCCGGGAATCATCTCGAAAACTCTTTCCATAATATCTGTCCACGTAAGATACCTTGTAATCCCGGGTGGTATTGTTTGATGCGGAATAAATCCCATGAACCTTTTTTGCTCAACTCTAATTCCGGCTTCTGTGAATGCCCCTGTGAGATCGTTCATTGAGAGATCCTGGTGTGTGAAGTTGTCGCCACGAGACCTGGCGGGCTCGGGACTGGCGTGCACCCCAAAAAGTCTTGTCGTAAGCCACTCAATTGTCTGCATGAGCTTTGCACGGTGTTTTGCAGAAAAATTGCCGTTTGGAACCGATACTACGATTCTACTGCCGTTACGGCAGACCCGTTTCATTTCTCTTAGTGCTGCTGGCACATTGTCCAGGTGCTCAATCGTGTTCACCGACAGGACTGCGTCGAAGCGCTGGTTGCGGAACGGTAACTGTTCGGAGTCACCCTCAATAAGGAGGAGATCATCGGAATCGATCTTCTTAATTTTTTCTCGTGATCTTGCAAGCATTCCTCTTGATATATCCAGTCCACATATCTTTCCTGATGATTTAAGCCAGTGAACCGTGTATATCCCGGTCCCGCATCCTACTTCGAGGACTGTGGATCCCGCCTCTATACCGGCGAGCTTAGCTATTGTCTTCGCTCTTCTTGATATGAACCGCTTCCGGCATTCGTTCTCCGGTCTGTCTGTCGTGCCCAGTTCAAGGATGTCGAAGTTGTCGCAGGAATCGTAGTAGTTCTTCTGCGCTATCTTGTTGGTGACTTCCTTCCCGCTCTGAAGAGCGAGGCATCCTGCGCTGGATCCTTCTTCTCTTCGGTTGGGGCTTCCTGTTTCATTGTGGTTGCTCATGCGACCAGCTCCGCAGGCGTGAGATTCCCGCAGTCCGC
>RXIK01000229.1 GCA_004211975.1 Methanosarcinales archaeon
CAGTGAAATCAGTGTTAATCTGTGGCAAATAAAACTTTTAGCCACAGATGAACACTGATTTCACAGATTAACGATATAAATGACTTTTCAGATCGATAGCGCTCAATTTTATCAGTTGTACTTACACAAGACAACCCCGGGTAACCAGAAAATAATAAAAAGTCTCAGACACCATCCACTCCGCTCTACATTATGCCACTTCACCATATCCTTTTTCTTATTCAGACTCCCCGGATGCCACATCCCGCTGTTTTATTCGTCCATTTCCCCCCCCCCCCCAAAAAAAATAATAATATCTCGCGGGCACCCCCATGAATCCACCATCATGACCATTCCATTCCCTTATCAGTCCACCATCTACCGATAGATGCTAGTGGAGCTCGGGGACATTCCAAACCGCCCCATACTTGCCAAGCGCACCCTTGCTTGTGATAACTACTGTGATCGCGATTCTTGCGCTGATCTGAATCGGGCTGCGGTTCATGTGGAGGTGGTCTTTTAGGGCTTGTTTTCTCCGGATGTCAGGATCAACGTTCCCTGATACTGTTATCGGGTGAACTGTACAAATCGTTTCTTGTGTAACTTCGCGGTGTTTGTCCGGACGTGTCGGTTCATGTATGTGAGCACAACTGGAGGTTTCGGTGGCATGAGGGGTGCTGCTCTCTAAAATCTCGCAAATGTTTCGTGAGACCTACGAAA
Organism: Methanosarcinales archaeon; assembly: GCA_004211975.1. Classification (GTDB taxonomy): domain Archaea; phylum Halobacteriota; class Methanosarcinia; order Methanosarcinales; family Methanogasteraceae; genus Methanogaster_D. The sequence goes on from RXIK01000229.1 coordinate 700, forward strand.
CAGGACAAAACACCAAGGCAGAAACATTTAAGTTATAGTAGATTCTTTGGATGTAATGTGCAGACACTGATGAAATATCACATTACAGGTGTATTTACATGACTAATTGTCCGTAAATCGCACATACACACAATCTAAAACAAACAATATGGAGATGAAACATGACAAATGAAAGTAATAGAGTACTGACTATATTAACACTGGCAATCCTCACGCTCGCCATTACCGGAACCGCAGCCGGAAACCATGACAATATGGAACTTGTTGCCAACACGACCAGCGATGCAAACGGAAACTTCAGTTTCACTGAGGTCCCCAATGGCGAGTATCGACTGGCTTCCGTGATCCACAGCAGTGCCATGGGCGGCATGTGGCTCACCAACATGAGTGAGTTCACAATCGTTAACGGAACACCTGTGAACATTACTTTTGCCATGCGCAAGAATAACAGTAATGATCACAACTCGATTCTTTCCTATCTTGATCGTACCACTGTTTCTGGTCGGACAGTCAGTAAGACCGGCTCCGCAAAAATTGGCACGGATCTTATCTTAACTGACCAGACTGGCAATTTCATTGCTAACACCACCAGTAACGCTACAGGTGATTATGTGTTTTCCACCGTTCCCAATGGCAATTATCGTTTATCGGGTGTTATTCACAGCAGTGCCATGGGTGGTATGTGGCTCACCAACATGAGTGAGTTCAAAATTGTTAACGGAACACCTGTGAACATTACTTTTGCCATGCGCAAAAATAACAGTAATGATCATAACGCGATTCGTTCCTATCTTGATCGTACCACTGTTTCAGGTAGAACTGT
>RXIK01000024.1 GCA_004211975.1 Methanosarcinales archaeon
GGATCTTGATGACGTGCTATTTACCTTTCGAAGAGTGATGGGCGGGGGACTTGCGGTTGGATCATACATCAAAGTGATCAGAGACCCATCATCAATCGGGAAAATCACCTTTAACAACCGTGAATGTGCAATCATGACACCATGCAGCATCACAATCGATGGCGTCCTGCTCAAAAGAGGAATTCCGGTGCGACCCGCATTCGGAGGTATCGTGCAGATCAAGAACGGGATTCCTGTGCGGTTCACAGACATTTTAACTTATGAGAGCACCACTATTGATCCAATCGACGTGCTCATGTCACAGGACCTCACATCAGTAACTGACGTCATCGCAACAGGATCCGGAAATATCCTTGCGAACATGAGGATTGTGCCCATGCACGCACGGGAACGAGTTGAAGATGTGCTTGACACGCTGAAGTCAGCTAACTTTGACAGCATCCTCTGGGTGAGTGAGCCAAACACTGATGTGCTCGGCGTCCCGATCGAGCGCGACCACATTGGCATCGTTGCAATCGGCGGGACAAACCCAATGGCAGCAGTGCAGGAGCAGGGCACACCAATCCACACCCACGCATTCTCAGAACTGATCGATGTTGGAGAGATGGAGACCATCATGTAAACGATTCTTCCACAACGATTTTTTCACAAAAAATCGAGTAAAAACTGCCCTCCGGGTGGGGATGGTGGTGTGCATTTTCACGGAAAACCGGGTGAGAAATGCCCTCCGGGGTGAAATGCCAGTTTTTGATCAAACTTTTGTGAAAAGTTTGGTGAATAGTTTGCGAGTAAGAAATGCCCTTCGGGTGGGGCGGGCGGTATACTTTTGGCTCTCTGGTATCTTCCGTGACCGTGAACCCAAGCTCTATCAAATTAACCATCTATTCAGCATCTCGATACGGGTTTTGCAGAGTTATTCCGGTCAGTTGAAAATATAATGAACCGCTGATAAACGCAGATGAACGCGGATTTGTTAACCGGGTATCTGCGTTCATCCGCGTGCATCTGTGGTTAATAGAAGTAAAAGAAGCCATAGTAACCAGAAAGTAATAAAATAACTAACAACGTGGGATATTCTTTATTTACTTGATTTATCATGGAGATCGATTTCACGGGAATTACCAAAAAGCCATACTTTTTCCCGATTCTAACGGACTTTCGTGGTTTTCAAAAGATGCCGGAAGAAGTGATTTTTCATTCTTTGCGCCTTTGCGTTAAATTGAGAACGCAAAGACGCGAGGGCGCGAGAGACGAGAAAGAACGGAAATCGCAGTTTATGCCGTGTGCCCGAGTATATCTAAACACATATCAAAAAATAAAAAAGGGCGAATTTCGATGCTATCGTAGCATCATCTCATTCGCCGGACTACATACGCCGCTGTGCCTGCAACGGTTAGTAACATCACTCCAAATCCGGGTGTGGCATCTTCTCCGGTTGCCGTTCCTTCTTCTGGCGTTGTCGTTGTCTCTGTTGCTTCTGCTGTCTCTGTTGTCCCGGTTGATTCGGTTGTTGTCGGTGCGGTAGTCATGTCCGGAGCCATTGCTGTCGCACTGCTTTCAGGGTGGCAGACCGAACAGTCTAGTCCGCGCTGTGTTGGCGGAACCGCCGTGATCAGGTGTAGTCCGGTTAGGTCATGGCAGTTGCTGCATGGGGGCAGGATTACCTTGCCTTCGGGCATGTGGCAGCCATCACAGGTCGCTAGGTCTGGCAGATGGATCAGGTGCGGAATCACGTCCGGTTTCAGTTCTCGTTCTTCGGTGTTGCCTTCAGGTCTGTGGCACATGTAGCAGATCGATGAATTGGTCTCTTCGCCGTGAAGATGCACCAGATCATCATACGCGTGGCAGTCCTGGCACAGGATGGTTACTCCTGCGTGTTGGACGGGTTTCACGATGTTTGGCGCTGTCTTGTGGCAGGCTTCACATCCGTTGTGCACATCCACGAGATCGCGGTGGCAATGTGCGCACACTGTTGTATCAAGGATCTCGCCGTTGTGGTGTGTGTTAATATCACCATGGCAGTACGAACAATCCTCGGTCTTCACCTTTGCGATGTGCGCGTCATGAATTGTGCCGCCGTGGCATTTTTCACACTGCGGAATCGCGATTTCCAGCGCCTCTCCGTGACAAGCTTCACATGTCACCCGGTTCTGTTTCATCACCTCTTCGTGAAGGGTGTGCGGTGACCCGGGGTGACACTTTGTACAGTCCACATCCTGTGCCCTTAGTGCAAGCGTGTCAAACTGCACCTCAGAAAAAACCAGTGGAATGCTTGAAATCAGCAGAATAAGCGTTGAGAGCAATATCAGTGTTTTTCTCATACATTCACCTCTTAAATCACAATCGATTGGCGGATTGTAAATATAAAGTTCCGCGTCTATGTATATATTGGTTTCCCACTGCATACGTGCCCCCTGGTTAGGGGCTCTGGGAGATCATGTATGTGCATGCCCCCTCCCGAATATCTTTACAGAACCGTAAATCAGGTTATAAGAGTGATTCGTTCAAACAAGCACCATGTTTGTATGTATGTGGTTAGCTGAGGCAAAAAAAAATCAGGGCGTGCTGACGTCACGCATACCCGTACTCAAGATATGTGACATCCAGCTTCTCCTTTAAACTGGTAAGAAACAGCCCATATATCTCGTGGGAAAAGTCGATCCAGTCATGTTCCTGTGAAATCATCGCTGCAAACTCTGCCTCAGACTCTGTTTCTCCTTTGACACCGAGATCTTTTATTTCTTCCCAGTGTTTGTCGAGATATTCATAAAGAGAGGTTTCTGCAAAGGTTTTCGGCACGGGGGGCGCGGACATTGAGATATCATGCATTAGTTCGCGCTCTTTAATGTGTTCGTCCTGCGTGATCCCTGACCGCTCAACCGCCAGATGCAGCGCCTGCCCGTCAATTGCACGTTTTTCATCGAAGCTGAATGGTCGGCAGCCATGCGCAGCCACATGTTCGGTGTACATCTCGCTCTGGATTAGTTCGTGTTCAAGCACGAAATGGAGCATTCGCTCATCTGCCTGCTCGATGAATGATTGGTTGATCACGATGATTGGAAACCAGTAGACCTTGAAGAAGAAACGTCGGTTCATTGCAATGGCGTAATCAAGGATGTTCTGGTGTTGCATGTGCATCGATGGTGCAAAAGCAACCATGTCTGCCGATAGCAGCAGAATGCCCTTCAGCCGGTCGAATCCTACTAACTGTTCCATCAGGGAACGTAGATCGTTGGGAACCGCGGTGTACATTGACGGGGGGTCCTTCTGATACTGGTCGCATCGACTGATCACAGCCTTTATCGCCGTTTGTTCGGCGTTCCTCATTGGCAGTGCGATGTCAGATGCCACAAGGGTGATCCATTGCCGGTAATGCTGCTCGAACTGGTCTCTCTCGAATTTCGCTCGCGCGGCTGTCCTGGTTGCATCGGTAATCCCATTTATTTCGGCGCGCTGTGTATCTGCATCCATCGGTATCAAGTATGCGTGCAGCATGTAATGAAGGTGACTTCCTCCCCGCACAAGTAACGGGGTCTTCTGCCGTGGAGACTATAACGAGGGGAAGACTGGCGAAAAACTGGTGGGTGTTGGGACTTCACTATGTGGGGGCTGCCCGAGATGTGGGATACTGTAACCAAACCGGAAATTTAACCGGAAGTTACGCAGATGGGCGCTGAGTGGAACTAAACGGTTAAACGCTCTTTTGAACCTCTGCGCCCGTCCGCGGTTGTTTTTCTTGCTGTAAACTACAGAATCGCTATCGTGCTATCAATCAACATGTTTGAGTGGTTATTTTTTCGGTGTGTGTTTAGCTGGGGTGGAGAAACCACGAGATTTCACGAGATTGACATGAGAAGATGGTGGCACATACCGGATATTGGCGATGTGTTTGTATTGGCGTGTTGTGTGGTTGGGGGTTTCTGTGATATATTTATATGGGATTGTATTAGAAATGTTATCGGGTGATGTGTGGTTGCACACCACCTGGGCTTGGGTGACTAAATGGAGCGTATATCAACAGGGATATCTGAACTGGACGCGAAACTGAGCGGAGGCTACCCGAAAGGAAGAGCGATACTGTTGACCGGTACGCCCGGGGCTGGAAAAACCATATTCGGACTGCATTTCATCTGGAAATCCTTAGTTGACGGCAAGAAGTGCCTGCATATCGCAACAGAAGAGTCGCCTGAGGATATTCTCGTGCAGGCTGAGATTCTCGGGCTTGATTTAAGACCGTATCTTGATTCCGGACAGCTTAGAATCGAGCGTGTCTTTGAGATCAGGACGGAAAGTGCAGAGATGTCGGCACAACTTGGTTTTGGGTTTGAAACAACTGATGTTGACCTGCTTGATCAGGTAAAACTGATACCGGATGACACTGATGTTGTGGTCATCGATAATATGGGGGTGTTTGCACTGAACATGAGTGTTAAGGAGTTCCGGGACCTGATTGACACGATAACCCGTATACTCGCGAGCATAGGCTGCACTACACTGCTGGTTATGGATGAGGCTGCCAATAATCTGACCCATGGTATTGCAGAGTACTCAGCGTATGGTTCCATCAAACTCATGATGAAAGATAATCCTTACACCGGGGTGCGAGAGCGGTATATGGATGTTCCGAAGATGCGCAGCACCGAAATCTCGCTGGAATTGTCTGTCTTCAATATAACTTCGGAGGGCATCAGAATCCATAAATCCACAGCAAACTCCGGATAGAGATTTTTTCTTTGGTGTGATGGGGCATCTGTAGCATATACAAAAAAAGGAGTTGGGGTAACCATGATGGAGCGCGTACCAACAGGAATTGCCGAACTGGACCTAAAACTGAGTGGGGGCTATCCCCGTGGTAAGGCGGTGCTGATAATAGGTGTTTCAGGTGTTGGGAAGACGATCTTTGGGTTGCATTTCGTCCACAGATCCTGCGCTGATGGCTTGAAATGTGTGCATATTGCAACAGAGGAGTCGCCGGAGGATCTTCTTGTGCAGGCGGGGATGCTTGGGCTTGATCTTGAGCAGTATATTGATTGTGAACAGCTTGTGATCAAGCGAGTCCTTGAGACAAGGATGCGTAATATTGGGCAAGCGGCGGATTTTGGTTCTCGATCCCCTGCAACTGACATGGACATAATCAAGCAGGTACGGTTGGTGCCGGATGATGTTGATGTGGTGGTCATTGATAATATTGGGGTGTTTGCACTGGACATGAGCATCAAGGAGTTCAGGGATAGAATTGACATGATAAACTACACACTTACCACCGGTAAGGGCTGTACTGTGCTTTTTATCATGGACGAGACCGCTTACGAGCTAACGCACGAAGTTTCAAAGTATTCGTCTTATGGTTCCATCAAACTTCTTATGAAGGAGAACCCGTACACCGAGATGATTGAGCGGTATATCACCATTCCAAAGATGCGCAGCACAAAGCTCTCGCTGGAACTGTCTGTCTTTGATATAACCTCGGAAGGGATCAGGATCCGCAGATCTAAAACAATGAACGAATATAGACGGACGATCAGAAGCATGAAAATGGGGGGAATAGATACATGAAAATCCAGATCAAGCTTGTTATAATCCTGATAGTGTTCATCCTGGTCACCGGGATAGTTATAACTCTTGTTAGCCAGATGATCTCAAAGGAGATCGCGCAGGATCAGGTTTACGATCACCTGACGATCACTGCGCAATCAAGAGCGAACCATGTCGAGACGGTTCTCGCAGGGTGCCGGCAGACCGTTGAGATGCTGGCAGCAGGAAACGCGTTTAGTGATGCGGTGGATAAAAGCAATGACCCGGTCATGAGGACGGAGCAGTCCGACCGAAGGATACAAAACACGATATTGACTGATGTCAGGATTTCCCGGATCAGAATACTGGATAGAAATGGCACAGTGATTGTTTCCAGCCATGATGACCTCGGGATTAACGCAAAAACCGATGAGCTATTTCTGAACGGACGTGCCGGGACATACGTTGAGGACGTTCACATTTCCCAATTCACAGTAGATCCGGTTATTAGTGTGGCATCGCCGATTCTGGTGAATGATGAATTTTCAGGGGTTGCTGTGGTAAATTTTGATGTGAAAGAGGAGATTTTTGAGATCATAACAGACAGAACCGGTCTTGGGGATACCGGGGAGATATATCTCGTGAACAAGGACGGCTACATGATAACGCCAGTAATGTTTGCGAAGGACACATTCCTGAAACAGAGGGTTGATGTGGGCTATGTAAGTGCCAAGGGGGCTGGCGCGGTGTTAACCCGGAATTATCTGGGTACGGATGTTCTTAGAGTTCACACATACATACCTGAGATGGGATGGTATCTGCTTGCGGAGATGAGCGAGAAAGAAGCGTTTGCGCCGGTTGCAAGATCAGGTAACACGATGCTACTTGTAGTCAGCGCCCTTATGTTGATAGGGGTGGTGGCATCTATCTTTGTGGCAGAGACTATATCAAAACCAATTTCAGACCTGCATCGCGGTCTTAGAGAGGTGCGAGGGGGCAACCACGATTATAAGATCGATATCAAGACCGGTGATGAGATCGAGCTCTTTGCGGACGAGTTTAACCTGCTGAGCACCGAACTCAGCGAGTCTTATTCAAACCTTGAAAAAAGGGTAGAGGAGAGAACAAAAGAGTTTAGCGAGGTAATTGAGCGATCCGAAACCGAGATCATCGAGCGGATGGCGGCAGAGGAGAGTCTCGCGGTGAAGCGAGAGATGGAGGTGGCATACACCGATATCCTGACTGCGCTTGGAAAGTCCATAGACCTGAATGTGGTTTTGACAGATGGCTTACGTCTTCTTATGAAGTACACGAGTGCGCCTGTGGGCGTGATCTACATGTACGACGCCAAAAACAAGCTGCTTGTACCTGCGGTCACCAGATGCACGGATGATGTGGTTTCGGTGCGGAAGTTCTCGCAGGGTGAAGGCATCCCGGGTCAGACCGCTCTTGAGAAAGAGATGGTTGTGGTGACTGACGTTCCGGAAGACACGATCTACGGGTTGGAAGCGGGTTTGTGTGAAGTCACGCCTGAGACGATCGTCAGCGCCCCGATGATATTTAATGAGATGCTGCTTGGAGTCATAGTCACAAGTCATGTTGGCGTGGTCACGCCTGATGTGCTCGGATTCATAAAGCGTGTCGTCTACCAGCTTGCCGTGTCTGCGCATAACGCGCAGGCGTACATACAGACTCAGGAGATGGCAGCTAAGCTTAAGAACCAGCGCGATGAGCTTGAGATGACCTCACACGAGCTTGCAGCAGCTAGCAAGACCAAGTCCGAGTTCCTTGCAAACATGAGCCATGAACTGAGAACTCCGCTAAACTCGATCATCGGTTTTTCAGAGATCCTGCATGATGAGACATTCGGCACGCTCAATACGAAGCAGTCGAAATACGCAGCAAACATCCTCACAAGCGGCAAGCACCTGCTGCAACTCATCAATAACATACTTGATCTCTCGAAGGTTGAAGCAGGGAAGCTGGAACTTGAGTATGTTAATTTCGAGGTTCGGACGGTGCTTGAGGAGGCAAAGACCCTGGTTCTTTCGATTGCTGCAAAGAAGAATATCAGGATAGCTGTAACAGTAAAACCCGAACTCACCACGATCAACGGAGACGTGAGCAAGTTCAAACAGATTCTCTACAACCTTCTGAGCAACGCAATCAAGTTTACGCCGGACGGTGGATCGATCATGGTTGACGGGCAGTGCAAAGGGGGGATGGCGCAGATTTCAGTAACTGACACCGGAATCGGGATCTCGCCTGATGCTACCGAAGAACTGTTCCAGCCCTTTATTCAGGCAGACTCGTCCACGTCTCGGAAGTATGGGGGAACGGGTTTAGGTCTCTCTCTTGTCAAGCGGTTTGTGGAATTGCACGGCGGCAAGATATGGGTTGAGAGCGAGCCTGACAGGGGCAGCACGTTTACGTTCACGATGCCTGTTGCAGGTAAGGCGGAAGCCGGAATGCCTGGGACCTCTGCGCCGCTGGAAACACAGGAAGCAGCAAAAACGCCAGTGCGACCGGAGACGCCGGATACGCCCTCTGTGTCTGCCCGGGAGATTAGTGGGACTGGCAAGAGCGAAGAGACCCGGATTCCAAAGATAACCGAGCCAGCCGGTGCAGGTGGAGATGAGCCTCTGGTACTGGTTGTTGAGGATGACCGGGATGCAAGCGAACTGTTAACAATCACGCTCACCGATGCAGGATACCGGGTCCTACATGCGTACAACGGCAAAGACGCGCTGGCGATTGCGCATAAGCTTGATCTGGCAGCAATCACGCTGGACATCATGCTACCTGGGATGAACGGATGGAGTGTGCTTAAGTACCTGAAGTACAATCCCGAGACCAGCGCGATTCCAGTGGTCGTGGTTTCGATGTTGGATGAGAAGACGCTTGGTTTTTCGCTTGGCGCAATCGATTGCCTGCCCAAACCTGTTGACAGGGACGCGCTCCTCAGCACACTGGGCTCGCTCAAAGGAGTGCTGGGGGTTGTTGTGCCGAAGGTGCTTGTTGTGGATGATGAGCCTGATGCCGTTGAACTGATCGCATCGATGATCGAGCCTACTGACTTTGATGTGATACGGGCGTATGGCGGGCAGGAAGGGCTGGACATCGCGTTTGACGAACACCCTGACATACTGGTGCTTGACCTGATGATGCCTGTTGTCAGTGGATTTGAGGTGCTATCCAGACTCCGCGCCAATCCGGAGACCGCGAACATCCCTGTGATTATCTGCACCGCAAAAGACGTGACCGACGATGATGTGGGGCAGTTGAGCAACGGTGTGATCTCAATCATGCGGAAGGGAACGTTTTCCGGGGGCGAACTGATAGAGAAGATCATGAAAATCACAACAAAGAGGAGGAATATAAGAAAATGAAACACATACTGGTTGTTGAGGACAACCCGCTGAATATGGAGCTCGTGGTTGACCTGCTAGAAGTGTATGGGTACGATGTAACGGGTGCGGAGGACGGATTTGAAGCGCTTGAATTTGTTAAACAGATAGAATTTGACCTGATACTCCTTGATATGCAGCTTCCTGAGATGGGTGGGTCGGAGATTCTGGAGAGACTCAAGAGCGACCCGGACAATGCCGATATGCCTGTTGTGGCGTTGACCGCACACGCGATGGCTGGGGATGCGGAGCGGTTTGTCAAAGCCGGGTGTGCAGGATATATCTCAAAGCCTATTGATATTCACGAGTTCAAGCCAGCCGTCGAGCAGTATCTGAAATAATGCTGTGGATATCGTTGAAGGTGGATTATGGCTGAAGAGACGCGATCGAAGATACTGGCTGTGGATGACGAGCCGATGAACGTGGAACTGCTGGATGCGCATCTGTCGCTTGACTATGATGTTATCTCCGCATGTAGCGGCGAGGAGGCTCTTGAGGTGGTGAAGGCTGAGAAGCCGGACCTCATACTGCTTGATATTATGATGCCGGGCATGGATGGCTATGAGGTCAGCAAGCGGCTGAAGAGTGATCCTGCCACCCGGTTCATACCGATTATCATGGTAACCGCGCTATCTGATGTTGGTGACCGGATAAAAGGGAGTGATTCCGGATCGGACGAGTTTCTCACAAAGCCAGTTAACAAGGAAGAATTGGTATCGCGGGTAAAGTCGCTCCTGCGCACCAAGGGGATGCATGACAACCTGCTCTCGGAACGTGACACGCTTGAGATCCAGAACTGCGTGCGCGGCATCCTTACTTCGATGATTCCCGTGCTGCTCCAGCCGCTGCCTCCTGAGCAGAAGAAGATTATGATCTACCAGATGACAGGGATGGTTGAGACGACCATAAGTGGGATGTGTCCGCTCTGCAAGAAGATAACTGATCTTGCAAGCGTCGGGGTGATATGTGCAAGCGTGATGAACCAGCTTGGCGGGAGCTTTTCGATCGAAGAATCTGCTGGCGGGAATGCTTGTGTTGTTAAAGGAACCGTGTGCCCGTGGGGTGCGGATGAAGCCCGCAGGAACCCGATTCTCTGTAACCTCACACGAGGCATATTCTCAAGGATCGCTGCAAGAGGTTCTGGTGCGCCTGAGGTTACGGTGATTGCGACGATCGGGAATCGGGATGATGCGTGTGTGTTTAAGATCGGGTAGTGTGATTGTATGTGTTTAGCTGATGCGGAAAACCGCGAGATTAACACAATAGGATGGCAGCACATACAGGATATTTGTGCTGTATTCACATTTTATATTCAGCCCCCACATACGTTCTCATGGAAATATGTGTGATACGGAGGTTAGGCAAACACGTACGTACAATTTAATAATAGAGAAGCCACATAATATAATATTGAGGTGGGGGCGATCAAGAGCAAGAACGCGCTTATGGGGAAGTTACTGAAGATATTAAAGAAGCAACCGGACGCCTTACCGCCGTACGACCGGAGTGACGACGGTTTTCTTGTGGAGTTTGAGGTGCCGGACGGCGCAACTGAACTCGAACGCTACTGGGTGGATGAGCCGTATGCATTCGTAAGCATCCTTAACGACTCGAAGATGCTGCACTATTATATGGTTGAGCCATCGCTTACCGCGTATGAGAAGGCGGCGCTTGATCGGCTGCACGGGGATCTGCAGGATATCCTGGCACGCTCATACGGCGTTTCAGAAACTGACATGGACGCGGTCTTAACCAGAGAAACGCTCTCTCTTCTAAAATATTATCATGTGAAACTTAGTCCTGCGTCGGTGCATAAGATACTATATTACCTGCGTCGGAATTTCCGTGGTTACGATCGGTTAAACCCGGTACTCATGGATCCGTACATCGAGGACATCTCCTGCGACGGTATCGATGTCCCGGTCTTCCTGTACCACCAGACGCATCGCAACATCCGGACAAACATCGTCTTTGGCGAGCTGGATCTGAACTCGTTTGTGATCAAGCTCTGCCAGAAGAGCGGCAAGCAGATCTCGATTGGCGAGCCGATGGTGGACGCGACCATGCCTGATGGCTCAAGGCTACAGGCGACGCTTGGAAAGGAGGTTACGACCCGCGGCAGTTCGTTTACCATACGGAAGTTCAGGGGCGACCCGATCACGCCAATTGACCTGGTAAACTTCGGGACGTGCAGCGCGGACATAATGGCGTACTTCTGGCTGGCAATAGACGAGAACAAAAGCATGATCTTTGCTGGCGGCACAGCATCGGGAAAGACCTCGATATTAAATGCCGTGTCGCTCTTCATACCGCCTTTAACAAAAGTAATCTCGATTGAGGATACGCGTGAACTGACGCTGCATCACGACAACTGGATCGCTGCCATCACCAGGAAGTCGTTTGCAGTAAGTGGGGCGGGAGAGGTCACGATGTATGATCTTCTGCGAGCCGCTCTCCGGCAGCGTCCCGAGTACATTCTTGTCGGGGAGGTTCGCGGTGCTGAGGCGCTCACGCTATTTCAGGCGATGTCAACAGGTCACACAACATACTCTACCATGCATGCGGGCGACGTGCCGACGGTCGTGAACCGGCTTGAAAGCGACCCGATCAACGTCCCGCATGCGATGTTGCAGTCGCTTGACATCATCTGCATCCAGGCGCAGACGTATGTTAATGAGGTGCGGGCAAGGAGGACACAGAACATTGTGGAGATTGCCGGTCTCGATCCGAAGACCGGGAATATTCGCATAAACGAACTCTACCGCTGGGAGCCTCTGACCGACGCATTCAAACATGCCCGCGCATCCAGCGTGTTAGATAGCATCAGCAAGACGCGGGGCTGGACCCGGGATACGATGCTCAGCGAACTTGTCAACAGGGTAAAGATCCTTGAGTATATGCGCCGGAAAGGCATGAGGGATTATGTCGGCGTCTCGCTTGTCGTGCAGGCGTACGCCACAAATCCGGAACTGGTCATGAGCGCGGTTAAAACAGACAGATTGCAAGAGTTAATTTCAGAAAACGAGTGACTGTTGGGGGCTATATGGGGTTTGTATCGATTGCAGCGTACAGGATCTTTGGTAACGGCGTCCGCAAACGTGCGGAGACACACCATGACCTTGAGGTGCAGCTACATCAGGCGCATATTCCTGTGCCAATTGATCAGTATCTCTCATCCGCATACTTTTATTCGCTGATTGCAGGGTTCGTCGGCGCGATTGCAGGGTACTATGCAGGGCTACGCCTCTTCGCTGATCTCAGCCTTCCTGCAACTATCGGCATAGACGGTTCGACATGGGTGGATGCTCACCAGGCTGAACTGCTCTCTGCTGCGGCAGGTCTGCTGCTCTTTACGCTGGTATTCTACATCGTCTACTTAATCTACGCAAAGATTCCTGCAACAAAAGCAAACATTCGCAAGTCGCAGATCGACCAGTCGCTGCCGCACGCGGTCGCATACCTGTATGCATTGAACCACGGGGGTGGCATGAACTTGTTTGACATCTTCAAGTCGCTGAGCGGGTATGCACACATCTATGGCGCCGCTGCAGAGGAGTTCGGGCGCATCATCCGGGACGTAGAGTACTTTGGTTATGATATGCTAACCGCACTGCAGAATGCGAACAACCGGACGTCGTCTGACAAGTTCAAGGATTTTGTTGATGGCTTGATCTCAATTGTTTCGAGTGGTGGTGACGTCACAACATACCTCATGAGCAAAACACGGCAGTATCATTCAACAGCAGCAAGGGAGCAGAAGGCGTTTCTGGAGGCACTTGGCATCATGGCTGAGGTCTACATCGCTGTCTTTGTTGTGGGACCGCTGTTTATGATGACCGTACTTGTTGTGATCGGGCTCATTGACGCAGGGTCGAGCACGATCCTGTACGTACTGATCTATGCGCTGATCCCTGCGGGCACCGCCATCTACCTGGTTATTCTTGACATGATCTCAGATGTCGGTAAAAAGTCATTTGGCGCGTATGCGGTCGAAAAGAAGCCTGATGTGTTCAGCGACGTCCGTGTCAAACCGTTATGTGAAGATCAGGCAAAACTCATACATCGGATGCAGATTTGCAGGAGGCTGCTCGGGTTCAGGGCGCTGCTTCTCCACCCATTCCGGCTGATGCGCTACAAACCCGCGTACTCGTTCCTGATGAGTATTCCACTTGCCATCCTGTACATGTACTCTGTTCTGCGATCGTCTTACCCGGATCTGAGCCATATAAGCATTGGCACGGTTCTCAATGTTGACACCGTCTCCGCGCTGGATGATCGGGTCTTCTTTGCCGTCCTGATCGTGTGCATCCCGTTCATCATATTCCGTGAACTCAGGAATCAGAGGATACGCCAGATCGAAGACCAGATACCTGAGTTTATGAGAAAGCTTGCGAGCATAAATGATGCGGGCATCCTGCTTGTTGATGCCATCACAATGGTTGCGCAGGCAAAGATCGGGGTTCTGCAACACGATGTGAAACAGATCGTCGGGGACATTACGTGGGGCACGATCATGACTGACGCACTGAGGAACTTTGAATACCGGGTTAAAACAGACATGGCAAGCCGCATAACCACCCTGATTGTGAGGGCGAGCGAGTCCACAAGCGATGTTAAAAGCGTGCTTGTGATCGCTGCGGGTGATGCCGAGGTTCAGAAACAGACGAAGAACGAGCGGACCGCAGAGATGTTTGTCTATGTATTCATAATCTATGTGGCATTCTTTGTCTTTCTCTTCACAATCTATGTGCTTGCCGCATATTTCCTTACCGCGATGACCGGATCCTTGAGCGAAGCTGCATCAGACCTGACAATGATCAACAAATTCGACATGGAGATGTATACCGCGCTCTTCTTCCATGCCGCCCTGATCCAGGGATTCTGCTCGGGACTGGTTGCAGGGAAGATGAGCACCGGAAGCATCTCATCCGGACTGAAACACTCGGTCGCAATGATGCTGATCTCTTATGGGGTCTTCACATTATTCATATAGGGAAATAAGGAGATAGAGATATATTGATGCAGACATATATGTGGAAAGTAGTGGATTACCGCAAAAGCGCCCGGCACCAAGGGTAAAGAAGGATACCTGACATGAGAAAACACAGCAGACCGTTCACAGAAGACTACGACGCAGTCTCCGAAGTTCTCGGAGAACTGCTCATGGTAGTGATTGCCATCATCGCGTTTGGTGTTTTAGCGGTAATCATGCTCTCATACATGGAGCACAGCGAAACATTGCATGTGGATGTGGACGGCTGGGTGGATGTCAGCGCAGACACGATCTACCTCAGACACAGCGGCGGCGAGACCGTTGAGACAGAGAAACTCGAAATGATCCTGAACCTGAACGGAACGCTTGTGGAACTCTCATCAGACAATGTCACTGCGATTCTTGGGGGGGAACTTTGGCAGCTTGGCGATATCATTGAGATCGATGCGATGAGCAGATGGGGAATTGATATCAAGGAGGGCGATTATGTTGGCGGAACCACGATTCACAAAACGACAGTGATCCTCACTGGCACGCTTCTTGGAGCTAGGGTCGGTGCTACGGCAACAGCGACTGCGACAGCAACAGCAGCACCCACTCCGACACCAACGCCAACGCCAACACCAACGCCCCCACCGACAGTCACCCTGAACAGTCCGCCCGATGGCAATATCTCAACGACCGGGGACACCACCTTCCGGTATACTCCGAATGATGTGGACTCGGGAATAGCTTTCTGCAGCTTAATAATCAACGGTGTTCTCAACCAAACCGACTACAGTGTGACCGAAGGGATTGTCAATGATTTTGTTGTGTTCGGTCAGTCTAATGGGACCTATACCTGGTGTGTGAACTGCACTGATGATTCCCCGAATGCAAACATTGGCACAAGCGAAAGCAGGAATCTAACTGTGAATATATCAGTTTGTAGCGACTGGTCAAATTCATCGAAAGAAGCAGTCTATGATCTTGCAAACAATGACAATGGATTGAAAATCCAGGTTCAAGATAATTACGCTTATTTGGTCAGAGGTTCTGGCGATTTTAACCTTGTAGTTTTTAATATCAGCGATCCGGCTAATCCAACAATATCAGGTTCTTTGAACACATCATACAAAGCAAGAAATGTTGCAGTTTCCGGTGATTATGCATATATTGCTTGTAGCGACGATCCGGGAGAACTACAAATAGTTAATATTTCCAATCCTTCATCACCATACAATGTTGGTATGTTAGATCTGTATGGTAATAAGGATGCACTTGGAGTTTATGTTTCCGGAAATACCGCGTATGTAACACGCGAGAAAGGATCCGATCCTATTTTTGCCATAGTTAATGTTTCCACCCCTGCCAGCCCTGTTTTGACCGGTTCGATCGATAGTTCTAACATTTCAGATACTGTTAATGAGGTTGTTGTTCTGGGAACTTATGCTTATCTGGCAACCTCCGAAGATGAATTGTATGTTGTAAATATATCCACGCCTACACTTCCAACAATCGCTGTTTCGTATGATTTGCCCGAGATATCAGACGCAAAAAGCATCGACGGATTCGACAGCACAATTGTTCTGGGGCGGGACAATGGCAATGTATCACTGTTTGATGTGAGCACCCCGAGTTCTCCTGTGGTTCTGGGTTCATATAATGATTTTGGCTCTGAAATTCAGGATATCTCATTAGGCAACAACAACAATTATGCATTCCTTGCTTCCGATGCAGTCAGCGCAGAATTCCAGGTGATTAACATCTCCAATTCGTCAGCACCGGTTTTAGTCGGCTCACTGAATTTAGACAATGCCCTTCGCGGCATCGCATACAGCGCTAATCACGACCGGGTGTTTACGGCAGGATACGCCGATGCCGAAGAACTGGTAGTCATAGCTCCGGGGTCTTGTTATGACTGATGCACTGCCAACTCAAGTCTCACCGCGGATATTCAATCCGGATGCAGACATCATAACCGGAGGTCTGGTGCATCATGACCATTGAGTCATTTACAGAATCTAAAAGCGCAATCGCAACAGTCATATCAGCAGTACTATTACTGGGGCTGATCATAACAGCGACAACCATGATTCACGTACACTACATCCCTGCGTGGAAGAGCGATTCCGAATACGCCCACATGACCGATGTCCAGGTGGACATGTCAGACCTCAAACACACAATTGACATCCTGTCCGCAGTTCTCGCTGTAGATCCCGAATCCACCATATCCATGAGCACACCAATCGAGCTTGGCGGCGGCGACATCCCGATCATTGGCACCACCAAAACAAGTGGCACGCTGGCTGTTAACGCCAGTGACTGCGGAATCCATGTTGTTGCAAGTAACAAAACACACCCGATCCCGATCTATGACAGCACCAACGACCTCAGACCCCTTGGTGCGATTCACTACCGCTCCCGCAACAATTACTACATAGACCAGATGTTCAAGTGTGAGAACGGAGCGCTGATACTTGTGCAGGACGACAGGTCACTCATGAAACTCTCACCTGCGATAACCATCACAAAAAATGCGGCAACGAGCAATATCAGCGTTGCAATCAGCGCAACCAAGCTGACAGGTGAAAAACGAACCATAAGCAGCACCGTTATCGAGGAAGTTGTGGTGACAGCAAACACGTCAAGCGAGCTTTTTTCAAGCGGAAACAATCATTTCAATGTTTCCACTGTGAATATTACGATGTATACCGATTATCCTGATGCATGGGAGAAATACTTCAACGCAACTGCCGAAAACGCAGGTCTCGGGTATGGTAGCAGCGACGACTACACGATAACATCGGAGGTAACCTCTGTTACGTTATCTGTGAGCGGGCGGGATGGTGAGGATGATATCAGCCTGAATGTCAAGAGAATTATAATAGACGCATCAGTTGGAAACGTATAAGCAAGAAACATCCCATGAACCGGCGTACGCAGCAACTGACAGAAAACCGTGATGCAATCTCCGAACTCATCGGGGAATTACTCATCGTAATGATTGCTGTTATTGCGAGACTTTTTATTATTTTCGGGTTACCCGGGGTTGTCTTGTGTAAGCACAACTGATAAAATTGAGCGCTATCGATCTGAAAAGTCATTTATATCGTTAATCTGTGAAATCAGTGTTAATCTGTGGCTAAAAGTTTTATT
>RXIK01000042.1 GCA_004211975.1 Methanosarcinales archaeon
GTTGTTCTGCATGCGCTTGAAACCGTGGATGAGGCGGGTGAAGAGATTGAAGGGCGCACTTATGTGGTGAACGGGAAGAAGTACGCGGTTTATGTGGGTGATCGTGTCTCGCTTGCACATCAGGCGCACGTGCACGGTCCGGCAAAAGTTGGCGATGACACGTTTGTCGGGATGCAGTCATTCATCTTTATGGCTGACATCGGAAAAAACTGTGTGCTTGAGCCATGGGCAACCGTTGTTGGCGTAACAGTTCCTGACGGGCGATATGTGGCTGCGGGCGATGTAATAACCGATCAAGCAGCAGCAGACGCGCTCCCAACAATAGAGGAAGGCTACAAGTATAAGAGCACTAACGCTGCTGTCGTGCATGTGAACGAGGAGCTTGCGGAGGGCTACAGCGAGATCGATGTTTCTGCAGTGCCCGGGGCATCGCCGACTCTGGAGTTTGCGCACGAGAACACAACATCAAAAGAGATGATGACCCAGGACACCCCCGGGTTTGGTGCGCTTGCTGTGGTTGGTGCGATTGGCACGATCGCTGCGGCTGCGCTGATTAAGAAGGGAACGGACAAGAAGGAATAATAGATTGCTATTCCGCCTCAGTAGTCTATGTACCGCCCGTAAAACCGTTTTCTGCGGGCGGTACTCATACGTACCGTGCAGCGACCAGACTGAACTCAAACAGAAGAATAAAGACCGCAAAGACAATTAGCTGCGAGACCCCGGTAGCATCAGGAGCAACAAAGATCGCGAAGGTGACCAGTGCGCCGTACACGATCAGACGGTTATTTTTCAACTGTTTTCGCTCGAGAACCCCTATTTTTATCGCAGTGATCACGAGCATCGGGAACTGAAACACGAGACCAAGCCCGAGCACAAGTGTGCCGACCACTGAAAGCGTCGTTCTAAGTGAGAGTCCTGCCATTGCAAGATCTCCTGAGTGCAGTATCGTGTATTTGAATATCACCGGTATGATCGCGAAGTATGCGACCCCTGCTCCCGCGAGAAATAGCAGGATGGAGGTTGGCAGGATATTCAGTAGGAAACCTCTCTCTCCCGGATAGAGTCCGGTTCCTGCAAACGCAAGTATTTCGTACATGATTATCGGTACACAGAAAGCAAGTGCAACCATAAGTGAGAATGTGAACTTTGTGATGATCAGCTCAAGTGGCGCGTAAACCATCATCTGCGTGCCTTCTGGCAGGAGTCCTTTCCAGATCACCTGGATCAGCATGCCTGATAATGGATATGTTATCGCGGTAACGATGCAGAGCGCGAGCACCACCACGATCAGTCGGCTTCGCAGTTCGATGATATGATCTATGATTGGAAGATCCTCATCGCCGGGCACGCTATCCATGCGGGTTAACTGTGCATATATTAATATGAATTGATCGCAAGGATGACTTAAGCAAACGCGTATATAGGGTATAACTGAGGTGAATAAAAATGAAAGTATGTATTCCAACAGAAGGAGACGGCGGGATAGACGACCTCGTCGGACAGCATTTCGGCAGGGTGCCAACGTACACCATCGTGGACACAGACACCGGCGAGGTTGAGGTGATTGCAAACACCAGCGAGCACAGAGGTGGCACTGGACTCCCCCCGGAGATAATAGCACCAACCGGCACCCACATCATGCTCTGCGGCGGACTCGGACCAAAAGCGGTCGCAATGTTCGAGCAGTTCGGGATCGATGTCTTTGTTGGCGCAGGCGGCACGGTGCGCGATGCGGTCGAGGCATGGAAGCAGGGAACACTCATGGAAGCAACCGACGAAAACGCATGCAGAGAGCACAGACACGAATAAGAGACCACAACAACCCCCAAGAATGATCTCCACTACTACCCAGTTCCTTTCACCGCCCAAAGGAGGTCTGAGATCATGAAGATCGTAGTCCCATTCAAAAGGAAAAACGCCAAATCCCGTCTGGCGAGCATACTAACACCAGATGAACGCGACACACTCGCAATGAACATGCTCCACGATGTGATGGGCGCGCTGGATGGTTTCGAGGTCGACCTCCTCACATCATCAATGCTCAGCAACAAGGATGTTGATTTCAGCTCCTGCATCCTGCTGAGCGATTACGGGCTGAACGAGGCGCTAAACGAATATCTCAACTCACGAGCCGAACAAGACAATGATTCGGTCATGATCGTGATGGCTGATCTGCCACTGATCAGCAGCAAGCACATCAGCGAGATTGCAGGGCTTGATGCGGATATAGTGATCGCACCGGGCAAGGGTGGCGGCACCAACATTCTGTACATCAAAGACCCGTCCGGATTCCACGTCGATTATTACGGGGCAAGTTTTCTTGACCACCTGCGGATCGCACGCGAAAATGGCGCATCAGTCGAGATATATGATTCATTTGCGGTCAGCACCGACATCGATGAGCCAGACGATCTCGTGGAACTACTGATGCATGGCAGTGGCAAGGCTTCCCGCATGCTTACAGACTACGGTTTTGATGTTGCAGTGCGTGACGGACGAGTGGGAATCGATCGCAACCGGGCGTGACCCCCGGGGTTTCCGGCTATCAAACAACCCCGACATCAGACATAGATAGTAGATATCAGACATTAAATCATGACAACCATAGGGATCGCAGACACCACCTTCGCACGCACCAACATGGCAAAACACGCAATTTCCGAACTGAAACGCAACGCATCAATCCGGATAAAACGCTACACAGTTCCCGGAATCAAAGACCTGCCAGTCGCATGCAAAAAACTAATAGAAGAACACTCATGCAACATCGTGATGGCATTCGGCATGCCAGGCGCCGACCCAAAAGACAAGATATGTGCACACGAAGCATCACAAGGCATCATCACCGCCCAGCTAATGACAAACACACACATAATCGAAGTATTCGTGCACGAAGACGAAGCACCATCAGACCGCGAATTTACAGCACTCGCCGAAAACCGCGCACGAGAACACGCCCTAAACGTCACAAAACTCCTGTTCAAACCAGACCAACTCGAAAAAGAAGCAGGAACCGGGCAACGACAAGGATACCAAGACGCAGGACCCGCCCGCCCATAAAACAATCTTCCCAACGATTTTTTCACAAAAAATCGAGTAAAAACTGCCCTCCGGGTGCGGTTGGTGGGGGACTGTCACGCCATCCGGAGTTACACGAGATTCCACGAATCTGTTCAAGTGAGTTGTAGGAGAAATCTGTGTAATCCGTGTTAATCTGTGGCTAAAAACTTTTGTCAGCCACAGATTTCACAGATGGACACAGATTACAGGTTATTTACCAATTTGAGCTCATCCGACCGCACCACCTGCAAGGATATGACCCAAGCACCACATAATGTGACACCCCGGTTGGTGTGTGTTTTTATAGAAGAGCGAGTGATAAATGCCCTTCGGGGTCGGGAGTCAGTTTTTGATCAAACTTTTGTGAAATGAAGTGCCGTGGTTTTCCCATCTCAGCTAACAACACGCATTCACTCAATTGTCATAGCTTGTCCGGTTCATTCCAAGGTCGTCTGACCCGTTCAAGCTCACATTGTAGCCGCGCCCATCACAACTCACGATGTAGCTTATATATGCCATGCGCGTCCGCTTAAGCTCAACGTCTGCGTGGGTGTGGCACGCGATACAGGCTGCATTCGGGCGATCGGGCTGATACGCCAGGCTCTTCTCATAAAATCTGGCATGTACCTCACCGCTATTACTCAGCTCATTCATCACGTGCGGATGACAGTCGACGCACTCAACCGATACGGCGGTGTGTGGCGTGTCGGCGGGCACATTGAGCCATGAGAGGTTAAACGAGAGCGGGACGCTGTAATCAAGGTCAGTGTTCTGGTGGCAGTCGCCGCACGTGATGCTTGCGTGTGCGCCGGTGGTGGTGAACTCCTCATATATTGTTGCGTGGCACTTCCTGCAGTTTGTTGGATCAGAGAGATGCTCGCCAAAGCCAAGCCCGGCGGTCACAAAGGTGAGGGACAGGGCTATGATTCCGGCAGCAACCAACAGGAACCACACACTTGTTTTCATAAGTGTTCATCGGTGCGAAGGAGCATATATTCTTTTGGGGTAACTACTCAGGTACCCAAAACCACTATCATGAGAATTCACTACGCAGAAACTACCTGGAACCCGGAGCATACTGCAACCAAACAGGGAATTTAACCGCAGAGTGCGCAAAGGGACGCAGAGGTGAAATAAACGGCTAACGGCTTTGAGAATCTCCGCGGTTGTTTTTCTCGCCATAAAGTACAGGATCGCTATCGTATGACCAATTAACATACCGGAGTAGTTACCTTTTGGGGGGACTTTGGGGGTCTGCACTCAATCACGGCAGATTATGGCAATTTTGAGAAGCTGGTCGCAGAGGATTACACGCCACAAACCGCGCATGCAATGAAATACTGCGCCGCTGAATACTGGTTATGAGCATGGTGATCGGTGTCAGGGGCAGGAAACTTGCAGATATCACTCCTACGATGCTTAAGATCCGAGGTGTGCAAAAACGAAATGGGCTGGGTACGGGTCCTCCATTGCGGACGACCCGTTTTGAGTGACCCCACGCCATAACCACCTATTAGTTCCCGTTCAAATCCTCATGGATGCTGCGAAAATGTTCTAACGCTGATTCAAGACTTTCTGTGATATCCACAGCAAGCGTAGTGGGGTCAGGAAGATTCTCGGAATCTTCAAGGCTTTCATCCTTCAGCCAGAATATATCAAGACTGGCTTTATCCCGCTGAATCAATTCATCATAAGTGAACGCTTTAAACCGCGCTCTATCCACTCTATTGAAGCGATCTTCCGGATTATAGCATTCGATAAATTCCTGAAGGTCTTCATAACGCAAAGGACTTGTTTTGAGCGTAAAGTGCTTGTTAGTACTTAGATCATATATCCATAGTTTTTCTGTCCATGGTGATGGTTTTGCAGTATCAGTTATAGGGTCATTTATAGGGTCATTTATAGGGTCATTTAATCGTCCATTGGGAACCGCCCCATAATAAAGTGACCAAACCCGACTGCAATGTAAAGTTTTTAGCATTTCATAACCCTTTCCTTTAGTTGTCAGTACATAAGCACCTGTTTTCCTTGAACCTTCAAATTTGATAATTTCCAGTTTTTTGAGGAGCGATATATCCCTTTTAGCACTGCTGGTAGATATGTTGCTTATATTTTCAACAATTTTACTTGTAATAAAACTATTCTGCTTTATATATAGTAATTCATTGATCAGTCGGGCTTTTACACCCTCGCGTACACCATCACTTACGCCCCCATTTATTGCAGCATCAAGAGCAATGCGGATTTTTTCAAACCCTTCATCCCCCTCTCCCAACACCGCGGGTTTTTTCATTGCAGGTCTTTTGAAAATCGCAGTAAAGAATGTATCAAACTCAAACTCGACAGACGGCAGCCCCGCCCCATCCATCAGCCTTCTGATCTTGTTGATACCGGTTCCCATTCTTTCGATATACTCAACTCTGTGTAGAAGATCGGCAATCGTGGCGTTTCTGGGCATACTCTTCTTCCCGAAATCTTCTGGTTTAAGCCCCTTCACAAGCCCGCCGAAGTTCGTGATCTCAATCCTATCATCAAAGATCTCAACCATCACGTTTGTGCCCTTCTCAAAATAATCCCTGTGCGCCACGGCATTGATGACAGCTTCGCGCAGAGCCTCGTACGGTATTTCAGGAATCTCTCTTCTTCTCGGCTCGCCGGTCATCTCATATCGCACAGCCAAGTACCGCTTGAGAAAGATCATCGCGCCGTCAATATTTGAGATCAGATCCTCGTTAAAATCACGTCGGTCCAGAACATCAACCTTCTCTGTGCCATCAAAGAGAGCGCAGGTAACCGCAGTATGAAAATAAATATCGTGCAGGTTCTTTGCAAAAAAAGAATCCCGGTATTATTAAAAATAAGTTTGCCTTCCTGCTTTTCAGCAACTCCTAAATTCACCAGCATAGATGGAGTGTCCATCACTTTTGAGATGCCGGCAAGCCTTAAAAACCTGTCAAATTTCTCATGATCGAAATGTGTAGTATAATCAAACCTCAAATTCACAAGCTCATCGAACCGGATCTTCCCCTCTGACTTAAAGAACTCAATGATACGATCCCGGTCGAGTTTCTGGGAATTAGGACCAACTCGCGCATAAAATCCGGCAGAGCATTTGCATGGCTTATCCGTCCCCTCTATCACCTTTATAACCAGGATATTCCCGAATTCCTCCAGCAAAACTGTGATCGACGGCTGGCAATTGTTGGCTCTGTCCTGAATCTGCGATCTGAGTTCATTCGTTATCCTGATGCCTTTAACGTTATTATCGTCGCCAACCCCGAGAAATATCCTGCCGCCTGACGAATTGGCAAAAGCCACAATTTCTTTATCAATATTGGCTAAAGATTCCTTAAACTCTATTTCATAGCTTTCGCCTTCTTCAAGCACCAGTTGCATCTATTCTTCTTTCACGCCACCAGAACCTCGTTAAATTCCTTCAAGATATCATCCAGCCCATCGCCAAATAATTGGTGTGCTTTGATCGCTCCGCCCTCCTGGTTAAATGGTGCATTCTCAAAATCTTTCATGCTGATGCTTATGGCTGATGCGATATGGTCTTTCACCATAATAAGCCACCCCATCTGTTCGGGTGCAAACGTTCGCCCCAGTTTCTCTTGCTCTGTCAGCCAGTTATCGAATCTATCTTTTCACACGTCTTATTATACAAGTGTCAGCATCTCATATAATATTTTGGAGGCTGGCTCATACATATCACAATTGACAATAACCCCCTCCGCCCCCGCCGCATCGTGGCACTCGCTCTTCATGTAGATCGCATTCCCGAGCAGATAGAGCGTCGGGAAGACTGCTTCCACGTCAGCATCCGGCGGCGTAAAACCAAGACTTTCCAGATCGAATATCTCCCTTAATTCAAGTTCCATCGGTGAATCGCAGAACTGCGCACATTCTGGCGGTATTTTCTGGTGGAACCGGGCTGTGTGGCAGCTTCGCGCATAAGCGACCACTGCATACCCAAAATGCGCATACACTGTGAAGTCCAGCTTTTTTGCTGCTGTAATCGTCCTGGGCAGGAGATCAATCTCGATCGCTTTGACACCCATCTCCTTGAAGAGCGCACTGGTTCTGCTATAATTGAGGCTGGTCTGGAGGTATGCGTCCCGCACATAATCGCTTTCGTCTCGCAGGATGTGATCTGCCCATGGACAGGCTTCTGATGTGTGCACGATGCCCCTTCCTGCAATGGGGCTTGTGATATCACATGAATGCAGGATTCCGAGGTCGTTCACGACGATGCGGAGGTTTTTGATTCCGAGATCGGTGATCTCGCCAAGATACGCATGCATCCGGTCGTAATGCTTCTGCGGCGTGATTGGAGTCACCAGCGTTACGCCACCGGTGCAATCGAGTTCGGCTGCTCGCATAAGATCCTCCAAAGATGGCAGCTTATGCACACAGCCCTCACTCCCGAGCCCGATTCTGACGCCTGAATCAATATCTGCATCTTCGATCTGCCCTATGATTTTATCGATCCTTGAATAATTGCATGTCCTCAGTTCAATCATGAAAACCACACATCACACAAACGAATCCAGAATATTTGTTTTGAGGTACTTGCACCTCTGTTGTTCACATAGTAACTGCCATATCGGCTCTTCTGCGAGCGCGTAATCCTTGATTGCGCCTGCGTCGCTGCCAGAGAGCGCAAGATCAATGCATTCCCGGTATATCCGCACGATCTCCCGGATCATCTCCGGATTCATGCCGCGTCCAACGATCTTGAGTGCGCTAACCCCGATATCAAGCAGGTCAGGGATGCTGCAGAGCGAGCAGTCTGTGCCCGCATCAAGGATCGGGTGCACGCGCTGCACTCCGCCGCCAACCAGGTAGTTCGCACGGCACGGGATCC
The DNA here is from genome assembly GCA_004211975.1 of Methanosarcinales archaeon. Lineage (GTDB taxonomy): Archaea > Halobacteriota > Methanosarcinia > Methanosarcinales > Methanogasteraceae > Methanogaster_D. The sequence goes on from RXIK01000042.1 coordinate 7,931, forward strand.
CGAGGTTGATTGTTTCGCCTGCGCTGTGGATGAGGTGGCATGTGCCATTGATGTTTGAGCATCCGAACTGCCCGAATATCTCAAGGTCAATCCCACAGCCAGAGAGCTCCCGAATTTCGTCAAGCTCCATCTTGAACGGGAGAACGATCTTGCTTGCGCCCAAATCCTTCAGGAGTTCGATCTGCCCGCGATTAAACGTGTTCAGAAGTACGCTCGCATGAACTGGTAGCCCTGTCCGCATATCTCTTACCAGTTGCATCGCGCCGAGTTCACCGACGATCAGTGCGTCAACGCCCGCATCAACACCAGCCATCACGTGTGTTATGAATATTTCCTCGAGTTCATCGCTCAGAAACGGGGTGTTTACGGCGTAATCCACTATAACACCACGTTCATGCGCAAACTCAATGATCTTAGCGAGTTCCTGGGATGTAGTCACATTGCAGCCGCGACCGCGACCCGAGAGGTTCAGATTCACGAAATTCCGGTTCTCAAGCCCGAGATATATCTCGTCTGCGCCGGAATCGATTACGCCGCGAGCAGTCTCAAAAGAGTCTGCCGGCGCCATGAGGTTCATCTCCTCGCCCATGCTTCATGGTCGGAGCGAGTGCTCAAAAAGATATGGATTCGTGATTGTTTGCAGACATTCCATCAGGATTGAAATCCCCTTGCAACCTTGGCAGCCCGCTCTCCTGACCCCTTCCGGAAGCATCATGCCCCGGGTCTGAGGGGGGACTGTCACGCCATCTGGAGTTACACGAGATTCCACGAATCTGTTCAAGTGCGTTGCAAGAGAAATCTGCGTGATCCGTGTTAATCTGTGGCTAAAAACTTTTGTCAGCCACAGATT
>RXIK01000043.1 GCA_004211975.1 Methanosarcinales archaeon
TTGGAATGATCGGAATAATTGTAAGCGCGATGCTTCTGGCATCAACACCCTTCGTGAGTGCAGTGCTCTACGGAGATGCAAACGAAGACACACGAATCAACATGCAGGATGTGACCGCGGTTGAACGCATGATCCTTGAATATGATTCTGAGACCACCTCAGCCGATGCAAATCAGGATGGTGAACTGGATATGCGTGATGTGACCGGTATCGAGTTAATCATCCTTGAACGGGTACTGTTCCCGGGCGGAAGCCTGGATGCAGTGATGATCTTCGGACCGAAGGATAACACACTGGATCCTGCATACAAGTGGACTGGCTGGTATGTGCGAAAAGCCGGCATTTATGAGACGCTATTTAAGTATAATGAGGAGATGGAGCTTACACCGGAACTTGCCACAGGATATACCATGGTGAGCGATACGGTGTGGGACATCCACCTGCGAGAGGGTGTCACATTCCATGATGGCAACCCACTTGATGCGGACGCCGTGGTGTACTCCATCGAACGAGTCATGGACGAATCAAATTCGCGGAGCGGCGAGTATGACCACATTGCATCGATCGCTACGCAGGATGAGTACACGGTGAGAATCACAACAACTGATCCGTATGCCCCGACAATGGCGAGCCTGACCGATCCGCTCGTATCCATAGTGAGTCCTGATGCAAGTGATCTTGACAGCAACCCCGTGGGCACAGGTCCATTTATGTATGATAGCAACGAGTTTGGAGCAAGCCTATCGGTTGTCAGGAACCCGGATTACTGGGGTGGCGGAGTCAAGCTCGAAAGCGTGACCCTGACATACGTCAGTGAAAGCGCAACAAGGGCAGCGATGCTGGAAAGCGGAGATGCAACTATGGCGCGAGGTCTCCCGTATCCACAGGTGAACACGATAGAGAACAATCCTGATCTGGATGTTGCCAGTGCAGAGACACTGCGTGCATACTTCATGTTCGTTAACACCGAAAAAGCACCTCTTGACGACATCAGGGTGAGACAGGCGATCAACTACGCAATCGATCGTGACGAAGTCGTTGATGTGGCGCTGGAAGGCGTTGGTGGCGTATCAGCAAAGGGCATGTTCCCATCGATCTTCCCATGGGCAAACGACGAACTCGCTGGATACCCGCATAATCAGGCAACAGCACTCTCACTTCTTGCAGACGCAGGAATCACTGATAGTGATAGCGATGGTGTGCTGGAACTTGACAGTGGTGACGACTTTACGCTTAGTATAATGACGTACACCAGCCGGGCTGCGATGCAACCCAGTGTGGAAGTTATCGAGTCACAGCTTGAGGCTATTGGAATCGATGTGACCATCGAGCTTCTCGGATCGTCCGCCATAAAGGCAGCCATGGTCGATGGCGACTATGATCTGGCGTTCTATTCGTACGGTGTTGCGCCAAGCGGCGATCCTGACTACTACCTGACCGCACACTTCGATTCAACCGCTGGCTACAAGGAGAACGGGTGGACCCGGTACGAGAATGCCACAGTCGACTCGCTCCTCGCAGACGCAAGAACAGAAATGGATCAGGCAACCAGAAAAGACTACTACGACCAGGCACAGGTAATAATCGTGGAAGAATCCCCGGAAATGTGCATCTTCCATGAAAAAGAGCTTGTGGGACACCATATCGACGTGATAGGTTATGAGATATATCCAAACGAGATAACCTTCCTCACCAAGAATATGTATATCGGACGATAGTTGTCGAAAGCTCGAATATCCGGCAAGATGGCGTGCGGACTCGCGTGCCATCTTGCTTAATTATTTTATGCCCGGGGTTTAACTAACAATGCAAGAATATCATCACTGTCTTGTATGTGCTAACACATACCAAAGGAGCTTTGTAATGGATGTGAAAAGCGTTATCGGGCTGTATTTGGACAAGACAAGTCAGACGCACAACAAAAATAAGTATAACTCACAAAATAAGGTGCGACACTTCCGGAAAGGAATATTAAACGATGCGATCAGAACAGATGAACACCTTAAAATTTTAGACGCTGAGACCGGCACTATCTTTCCGGCTCTGCTTTTTGCGGAAACACGGCATAACATAACAGGAAAGAACAGCTCCGGAGACACGCTGGAAAAAGCACGGCATAACACTGGCAAACTAATCGTAACCATGGATTTTATGCATAACGACGTGGAAAACCTGCCTGTTGAAGACGAAACCCTCAACATTGTGATAAACAGGCATCTTCTCCGGACACTACCAAATCCTGAAATCACCGTTGATAATGGGGTCGCACTGTGAAATCCAGCGGCAAAATCATGCTTATCGCTGGAAGGCGGCACGATCCTACGATAGACCTGCGCTTACCGAGATTCCTTGGCAAGATAATCGCTGTTATAACTGAAAAACAAAGTCCCCGCATGTTTATGAGTTACTATGATGGCATAAGAGATCAATTACCATTTTTTGATGGGATTTGGTCAGACCATATCGTTGATCTGTTCACCAACACCGGACTAAAAAAAACATAGCAGTAGACAATCTTGAAGAACTCAAACAATTTGAAAATAAAAACAGATCTCTGGCATATCGAATTGCGAACAAACCATCTCTCTTTTTAGCGCTCGGAGAAAACTAGCGAAACTCGGGCATACTCATGAGACCGGACGTGTAAAAACATGATAGATTACGTATTAAAACGAATGATCCAGTTAATTCCTGCGCTGCTCATCGTTTCAGTGGTGAGCTTCTCGATCATATACTTTGCACCGGGCGATCCCGCAGAGACCCTGTGCACGGGACCTGATGGCACTGCAAACCCGAAATCGGTGGAGGCGTTCAGGACCAAGATGGGGCTTGACAAACCACTATACACACAGTACCTGATATGGCTGAACAATGTTCTGCACGGCGACCTTGGATACTCATACCAGAGCGGAAGCCCGGTTTTTAACCACATAAAAAGGGCGTTTGGAGCAACATTCAAGCTTTCAGTTGTAAGCCTGATCATTTCACTCGCAATCTCGATTCCCCTTGGGATCATCTCTGCAATCAAACAAAACTCCCCTGTAGATGTCGCCTGCATGGTCGGTGCGTCACTCGGGGTCTCCATGCCAAATTTCTGGCTGGGACTACTGCTCATGCTCCTATTCGGGGTGTATCTGGGCTGGCTTCCTGTGGCTGGCTATGGGGATGGCGGCGACCTCGAGCACATCCTGCTGCCAGCCATAACACTTGGAACCGGTTCTGCCGCGATCACTGCAAGGCTGATGAGGTCAAGTATGCTTGAAGCACTCGGACAGGACTACATACAGACAGCTCGTGCAAAAGGCGTATCTGAACGGATCGTTATCAGCAAACACGCCCTTAAAAACGCCCTGATCCCGGTTGTGACCATGATCGGACTTAACTTCGGATACCTCCTCAACGGTTCAATCGTGGTCGAGACAATCTTCGGATGGCCCGGCATTGGCAGGCTGACGATCGACTCAATAAACATGCGGGACTACATGATGGTTCAGGGCTGCATCATGTTTGTAGCGATTCTTTTCGTGGTAATCAACCTGCTCGTTGACATCTCATACAGATACATCGATCCGAGGATACGCTATGATGCAGCACGATAAGCACGACAGTTGGGTTACTAACACTGTAGCGCGAGTACGAGAGAGCAGGTCCGCCATGCTCGGTCTTGCTACCGTCGTCTCGCTCGTTCTCCTGGCGATCTTCGCACCCCAGCTATCGCCAAACGATCCCACAGAGGTGTGTCTGGGGGATCGGCTGATATCGCCATTCAAAGAATCAAAATACCCGCTTGGAACAGATCACCTGGGAAGATGCGTCCTCTCAAGACTATTATACGGCGCAAGAGTCTCGCTTGCGGTTGGAATCACCGTGGTCGGCGTATCCACCGCTATCGGCGTCGCTCTCGGGGTGGTTTCAGGGTACTATGGTGGAATATTAGATTCCGCGATCATGCGCTTAGTTGATGCAACCCTCTCATTTCCAAGCATATTTCTGGCTGTGGTGATCGCCGGCATGCTCGGGCGGGGGCTTGCAAGCGTCATGATCGCGCTCGTGGCGGTAGAATGGACGAGCTACGCCCGAGTTTCACGGGGATCAGTACTGTCGCTTAAAGAGAAAGAGTTTGTAGAGTCTGCACGATCGCTTGGCGCACGTGACAGCCACATCATGACCCGCCACATTCTTCCGAACATCATCGCCCCGGTAATCGTGGTGGCAACGATCGGCATGGCATACGTGATACTTGCAGCAGCCGCACTAAGCTTCCTTGGTTTTGGTGCGCAGCCGCCAACACCTGAGTGGGGCGCAATGTTAAACGCCGGACGCGTGTACATGCGAACAGCACCCTATCTCACGATCCTCCCGGGATTTGCGATAATGCTCCTGGTACTTGCGTTCAATCTTCTTGGAGACGGACTCAGAGACATACTTGACCCGAGACGGGTGGTGGTTGAGTGAGTTCACTTGAGATAATCGATCTGAAAACCCATTTTCCAACCCCGGACGGTCATGTAAGAGCTGTTGACACAATCACCCTCTCAATAATGGAGAACGAGACATTTGGCGTGATTGGCGAGACTGGTTGTGGAAAGACCGTGCTCGGACTCTCGGTCATGCGTCTTTTACCCCCAACCGCAACGATAGCAGGAAAGATCAGGTATGCCGGAAGGAATCTTCTTGAAGTGAGCGAGGCAGAGATGAGGAGGGTCAGAGGAGAAGAGATCGCAATGATCCTCCAGAACCCGACAACCTCCTTAAATCCGGTTATACGGGTGGGCGAACAGATTGCAGAAGCGATCCGACTCCATCAGGGACTTAATAAGAGAGATGCAAAAAAGAAAGCGGTCGAGATGCTTGACGCGGTCAAAATCCCATCGCCAGCCGAACGGGCGAACGAGTATCCCCATGAGTTCAGCGGAGGAATGAAGCAGCGGGTGATGATTGCAATGGGTCTTGCATGTGACCCGGCACTCATCATCGCAGACGAACCCACAAAAGGGCTTGATGTCACGATAAAAGCGCAGATCGTTGAATTAATACAAAAAGTAACCGAAAAAAAGGCGATGCTCCTCATAACCCACGATCTCGGCGTTGCAAGAGAGCTCTGCGACCGGATCGCGCTTATGTATGCGGGGGAACTGGTGGAATATGCACAAATTAAAGAGATATTTGAAAACCCGCTGCACCCATACACCAGAGGTTTCTTAGGGTCGCTCCCGGATCAGGGGCTTGTGCCAATACCGGGCATAAGCCCATCCCTAATCGAGCTTCCGGACGGGTGCAGGTTTCATCCAAGATGCAAGTACACAACAGACGTATGCAAACAAAAACATCCTGAGATGATCGAGGTTGCAGAGGGACATTTTGTGAGGTGTTTTCATGCTTGAAGTCAACGGGCTAACAAAACACTTTTCATCAGGAATCCTGCAAAAACAGCATGTTAAAGCAGTTGATGGCGTCTCATTCCGCATTAAAGCAGGCACAACACTGGGACTTGTTGGAGAGAGCGGATGCGGAAAAACAACGATTGGACGACTGATCATGCGGTTGATTGAGCCAACCGACGGGCAGGTGTTATTTGATGACATCGACCTCCTAACACTAAAAAAAAGAGAACTCCGGAAGATCCGACCAAGGATGCAGATGATCTTTCAGGACCCGGACTCCTCGCTCGACCCAAGAATGACGATTGGAACCAGCATCGCAGAACCTTTGAAAGTGCATGGCATTGTTCCAAAACATGAACGATCGCAGAAGATCAGAGAACTGATCAAGACCGTGGGACTAAGCCCGGAGCACGTTAATCGCTATCCATATCAACTGAGCGGCGGTCAGAACCAGCGTGTTGTGCTCGCAAGAATTCTTGCGATGAACCCAGACATAATCATCGCTGACGAGCCCACATCCTCACTGGACGTCTCGGTTCAGGCGCAGATCCTGAACCTGATGAAAGATCTGCAGAAAAAGTTTAATCACACATATCTCTTCATCACACATGATCTTGATGTTGTCCGGATCATGGCTGACCGGATCGCGGTAATGTACCTTGGAAAGCTGGTTGAAATCGGAGAGACACATGACGTGTTCGGTTATGCAAAACACCCATACACACAGGCACTACTCTCTGCTGCAACCAGGATGAAACCAGGGGCTGAAAGGAAGAAACAAACACTCCTCAAAGGAGAAACTCCAGGTCCGATCGATATGCCCAGCGGCTGCAGGTTTCACACGCGATGCCCACGAAAAAAGAATCGGTGCATGATCGAGGAACCGGAACTTGTCGAAATTAAGGGAGGGCACCATGTGGCATGTCATTTTATCTGAATATCGGAAATCGAAATGTTTATATCACAATGGATGCGAGGATTTGAGAAATACGGTTATGGCAATGGAACCAATTATGAAAAAAATGTTATTATTATTTACGTTTATTACCGTTCTTATGATGCCTGCAACCAATGCAGCAGCAGAGGAACCAAAAGCCAACGTCAGCGTCAGGGTCAACGCCCCCGAATCAGTATCCGGAACATTTGAGGTGACTATTGATATTGAAGACGTTACCGATTTTGACTCGGGGCAGTTTGATCTCTCGTTTGACCCGGACGTTGTGAGCGTTGTTGATGTTGAGTCCGGAAGCATAGATGATACGGAGGTGCCAATAGCCATGTGGCGCTTAATGGAGGAAGGGGTGATCCGTGTGACCTTCAATCTCGATGGCGTTGATGGAGTGAGCGGATCGGGATATATAGCAAGGATTATCGCTGATGCAGTGGGAGCGCAAGGGGATATCAGTGCCATGGACCTATCGGACGGTGGACTTGGCGGGGTGAATCCAAATATGGACCGAGGAGACCTTTCTACTTCAACAATAAAAATCCATGCAAACTGGTTCAACGACACTGTGACCATTGGTGATGCAACACAAGCAACACCCATCACGAGATCAACGCCAAGACCAACACCTGATATGACATTAGACCGATCACCCGATCCAACGCAGAAGCCAACCACCACACCGGTTATGCAAAGGACATCAGGTGCAGCAGATTCCACCCAAGAGTATGAAACAGATGAACCAAATGGACTGGAGCTGCTGACAACACAAAACTGCATGTACCTCTACACACTGATTGGATTATTTGCTTTTATCTACACATTTACACTACTACGATGAGACTGATATGCACACACAGAACAAAAACCCAAAACAACCTGCAACAATCGCCATAACCCTGATTACAGCGATCATACTCCTAATCCCAACC
>RXIK01000044.1 GCA_004211975.1 Methanosarcinales archaeon
AGCCATCTCCATTTAGATGTTTTGCAACCATGCAGATGAACTACTCCCCAAAGCGCATGTGAGACTTTTTAATTTGTTCTGGTCGGTTGAACAACATGATGCCAATCCTGCAAACAGTGGCATGACATAACTTCCGAAATCAGTGGAATCAGTGTTAATCTGTGGCAAATAAAACTTTTAGCCACAGATTAACACTGATTTCACAGATTAACGATATAAATAACTTGTCAGATCGACAGCGCTCAATTTTACCGGTTGTGCTTACACAAGACAACCTCGGGTAACCAGAAAATAATAAAAAGTCTCCAAACATATATCGGAGGCGACGAGAACCCCGCTTTTGCGAGGATCGGGTTTCTCGTGTACGACCGGGTTGGCTACCAGCGAAGAGCAATCATCGGGCACAATGGCGGGATCAATCTTGTCGACCGGATCACGAACGCGATTCCGGATCCTGCGGATTCGGCGTGAATGCATGGCACTGTTCGGGATGGGTGATGGGCTCATCCTGACGGTGCCATCGCGACGCAATGGGGTGGGGGGGTTCGTATTTTATGGATGGTTGTCAGAATATTCTCACAAGGCTTATAGGGAATGCGTTCTCGATTAGTGTGTATGGAGCGTAGAGAACTGTGCAAGGTGTTTCCAGATATCAGAGAATGGTGTGCTAAAGGTTTATGGGCGCCATTCAGTTTCCATGGCTCATGTTTAGTCATGGTGGGGGAGTTGTGGAGAACTATACACAAGATCAGGAGAGGCCAAATGTTAGATGTGCGATGTACAGGTTCCGTATTTAAGTATGGGGTTTGGTGACTTATCCAATGACATTACAAGAAGAAATTGATAAAAAAGCAGGAGAAATCCATACAGATGCTTATCCAATGTCTATAGGCGAATTAATCAGTTTATATCGAGATAATGAGTTAGATATTCACCCGGAATTTCAGCGTTTTTTCAGATGGACTTTACTTCAAAAAACAAAGCTAATAGAATCTATCCTTTTAGGATTACCTTTACCACCTATTTTTGTATCTCAAAGAGATGATGGAGTTTGGGATGTTGTTGATGGCTTGCAAAGATTATCAACAATTTTTGAATTTGTTGGTATTTTGAAAGAAGAAAACGGGGATTTACACCCACCGAGTAAGTTAACGAAAGCCAAATATCTTCCTTCGCTCGAAGGAAAAATTTGGGAATCTGATAATTCGAATGGTTCATTGACTTCTGCACAAAGATTGGAATTTAAAAGAGAAAAAATTGGTGTTCAAATTATAAAGAAAGAAAGCGATCCAGATATAAAATATGAGCTTTTTCAAAGAATAAACACATTAGGAACTAGATTGTCTGATCAAGAGTTAAGAAATTGCCTACTCATTATGGTGAATAGGGATTTTTATGACTGGTTAAATAACTTGGCAAAGTATGAACCATTCACTGATTGCATTGTTTTAAGTGATAAATCTATAAACGAGCAATATAATTTGGAATTAGCTTTGAGATTCATAATCTTTAAAAATGTGGATATCGGAGATATGCACGGGTTCGGTTTTTTGGCAGAATTTTTAACTGAAAAAATGATCGAGTTTGCAGAGTCGCCCACTTTTGATAAAGAAACGGAAGAACAGATTTTTAAAAACACTTTTGATTTTATAAATAAAACATTATCAGAATATGCATTCAAGAGATATAATTTTGATAAAGAGCGTTTTGAAGGAAAATTTCTTTTATCAGCATATGAGGCGATAGGCATTGGTGTTGGTTCAAACATAGATGAATGGAATACAAAAACAATTGATAATGATTTGATTGAGGATGTGAAAGATCGGGCAATATCTCTTTGGGACAATGAAACATACACGAATAATATTGGAAGTGGAATTAACTTTAATACGAGAATTCCTGTAATTGTTCCACTTGGGAAAAAGATATTCAAACCATGAATGAAATCCAAACTGTTGAAGAATTAGCCAATTATCTTGATTCGGATTTGGGGTGGAGAAAAAAAGAACTAACGTATATTGTAAATTTGATAAAATCCGAATCAGAAAGAAATGTTGACACCCAATTGAGAATTGGTATTGCAATTCTTTACGCACACTGGGAAGGATATATTAAAAATGCAGGGGTATTTTATGTTAGATACATAAAACAACTTGAATTGAAATATGAAGATCTCGGTGAAAATTTTATCGCTCTTGCATTAAAGGGTACATTTTCTGAATGCTTAAAAACAAATAAAACCAGTATTCACACCACATTAGTAAATATTTTAGTTAATGATTTATCCACTATAGCAGATCTTCCTCATCACAATGTAATTAATACACAATCAAATCTAAAGTGGGAAGTATTCAAAGAAATATTAGCCACATTAGGATTAGAAGATTCATTCTATTCAACTAAGGACAAGCAAATCAATAAATTAGTGGACCATAGAAATGAAGTCGCACATGGGAAACGTTTTTATTTTGATGAAATAGTGTTTTTTAATTTATATAAAGATGTGATAAAAATGTTAGATTGTTTTAAAGATCAAATTATTCAATCCGCCTCTACAGAGACATTTAAACGAAATGTATACTAATTATCAACTTAAGAAATTTACACCCCCGCATTTCAGACGCCCACAAAAATTCAGGCGACCATCAGACACAGCAGAGGTCTTGATCATGCATGTCAAAAAAACCATAACTCTCCCGAAAGAACTGGAGATCGAGGTGGAAGACCACCTCATAGGCACCTATTACTCAGATCTCTCGGACGTCATAAGAGATGGGCTCAGAAAGATTCTCGCGGAGCACAGACGAAAAAATGAGGTTGAGATTGCTGCAACTTATTACAAAGAGGGAAAGATAACGCTGCGGGAAGCTGCTGCCATAATGGACGACCCTGTGCGAAAAACTCTTGAGGAGCTTGGTGAGAGGGGTGTGTACCTGAGATATGGAATGGAAGAACTCGAAGAGGATCTTGGATGATCACTGTAAGCGATTCCACCTCTCTCATCCATTTTGGAACGATCAAGCGGCTTGATCTTCTTCGATCCCTGTATGGTCGTATCTGCATCACAAAGCGGTGCACAGGGAAGTTGTAACAGAAGGAATCGCTCTTGGTAAGACGGATGCCTTCCTTGTGGAAAAGGCGATTGGGGACTGGATAGAGCTCATAAATCCGGGAGGGTTACGCGGGTGAAATTTGCAGTTGATACGAGATACACATTGGTGAGGCGGAATCGATCTTGCTTGCACGAGAACTGGATGCTGATCTGCTCTTGATAAACGAGAGGGATGGACGACGGGCTGCAAAGAACGCCGGAGTTAAGGTGAAAGGAACAATTGGCGTGATTTCAGACTGCATCGAAAGACATGTCTTGACGGTAGGGGCGGCGGTCGAGATATTGATCATTTTTAGAGATAACCCGCCAGAGTTCTGGATCGATCCCAAAATTATTGACATAGCAATTAAAAGAATAAAAAGCGAGACTTTTTAATTTGTTCTGGTCGGTTGAACAACATGATGCCAATCCTGCAAACAGTGGCATGATATAACTTCCGAAATCAGTGATTAACGATATAAATGACTTTTCAGATCGATAGCGCTCAATTTTATCAGTTGTGCTTACATAAGACAACCCAGGGTAACCAGAAAATAATAAAAAGCTGAGATAAGGAAAGGGTGTGGTGTAAGGAAGATCGGCGTATTCGGATCGTGCGTGAGAGGTGAGCAGAAAGAAACAAGCGATGTTGATCTGCTCGTGGAATTTGAAAAACCGACTTTTGATAACTTTATGGACCTGATTTTCTTTCTTGAAGGCTTGTTCGGAAAAGATGTGGACCTGATCACTGCCTGTGGTATGAGTCCATATATCAGACTCTGCATAGAAGAGGGTGTGGTGTGAATGAAAATGAGGCGTTTCTGCGGCGTATATTTGACGGAATCGAATTTTTAACATATCCGTGCAGGGGGGTTGTAGTTTCAGGAACTGGTGGATGATGAGGTTTTGAAAAGAGCAAGTGTGAGGAGTCTTGAGGTTATCGGTGTGGCGATAAAGAACCTGTCCAAAGAATTTAAGGAGAGATATCCAGTTGTTGAATGGAAACGATCGCTGGTTTGAGGGGGGGAACTGGTACACCACTATTTCGGCATAAACTGGGATATTGTGTGGGGTGTCATAAGAAATAAACTTCCGGATCTGTGGAAGTAGATGCGGATATTGATCGAACGGGAGTGTGGGGGTTGATTTATGGAGAACACTTCATCCACAGTTTGTAAGCGCAGTGGTGTATTTATCCTGGGGTGGTGATGGTTCGGGGTTTGGTGGCTGCTGTTTTTCCAATAGGTTTACAATACACGAGCGCCCTAAGTCAATACTGTGAAACAGATATCCGAATATTTCCCGCTTGTTGGTATGGCGGGATTCATTGTTGTTGTTCAGGTGCTTGCGTTGATGATGGCAAGTCCGATGGAAGCTGAAGGGATGCAGGCGTTTGAAAACCCGTCATCAGTATGGAATCCAGTGTATTATATCATACTTATATTAGCATTCACAGTCTTCATTCTCTTCGTGATCAAAACAGATAAAAAATACCTCCTCCACGCCATACTGTTATTCGCAGTAGCAGCAACCCTGTATTACGTCTTTATCACATTCATGGGCAATATCCCCGCAATCCTCATAACCGCGGCGATCACCGTGATCCTATACAAGTTTCCTGAGTGGTATGTGATTGATATCACCGGAGTCCTTGTTGGAGCAGGTGCAAGCGCAATCATCGGGATCTCACTTGAGATTCTTCCCACACTCATCCTACTAATCCTTCTCACAATCTATGACATAATCTCGGTTTACAAGACAAAACACATGATCACGCTCGCCGAGGGCGTGATGGAGCTACACGCACCGATCCTCTTTGTGGTTCCAAAACGACGGGATTACTCCTTTGTGAAACAGGACTTTTCAGCAGGGGATGGCGGGGAACGCGGCGCATACTTCATGGGGCTTGGTGATGCGGTGATGCCCACAATCCTTGTGGTATCAGCCAGCGTATTTCTCCCTGCCAGCTGTATGACCGTGCAACTACCATTACTCGGGGTAATCGCGCTTCCCGTGATTCTTGCGGCGATCGGGACACTGATTGGATACACCGTGCTGATGATCGTTGTGATGGGTGGAAAACCACAGGCAGGGCTACCGTTTCTGAACACAGGCGCGATCCTTGGATATGTAGTGGGATGCGTCGTTGCAGGCATCCCCATATTGCCCGTGGCAGCTGCCACGTGCATATAATTGATTTAACCCGGATAACGGGTTTATTCCAATTTTAGGTGGAAAACCACGATAGAGACGCGATGACGCAAATAACAAAGTCTCCAGGTGTATTTCACTGGAATTTTCGAGTATGCCCTGCAACATGATGGCGGGCTACTGCTACCAACCACATAAAACGTTAGAACCAGTAAAAAGTCATTGATCCACCACCAGAGCCTTTAACAATGAGTACAGTAGAGTTGCCTGCATCAACAAAGGAGGTGATTTCTATGAAAGAATTAAACACACTCATACCAGAACTCGAGTTGCGGCAGATCCCCTCTGGAATTGTGAAGACTGCGGCGTGGGTGCGGTTCAAGTGTAGATACGGGTGTAAGGCTTATGGCAAGCATCTCTCGTGTCCGCCGTACTCGCCAACCTATGAAGACACGGAAAAAGTGCTCAGGGACTACGAACATGCTGCACTTGTCGAGTTTGTCGGGCTTCCGAAAGAGACAGGGGTTGACCCGAGACATATTCACCATTACCTCTGGGATCTTATTCTGGTGGTTCAGAGCACGATCTTCAAGCTTGAGCGACATGCGTTCATATCAGGGTACTACAAGGCATTTGGGTTTGGAGCATACCCATGCGCCCTCTGTGAAACATGTCTTCCCGAAGAGGGTGATATTGATTTCCACACCGCGAAGAGGCTCTGCAGGCATCAGGATATGATGCGACCCGCGATGGAGGCAAGCGGGATCGATGTCTATGCCACGGTGCGTGCGGCAGGCTTTGAGCTTGAGGTGGTGACAACGTTTGATGAGACGATCAAAACGTTCGGGCTTTTGCTGCTTGATTAGTTCCGGATGGTTAGGTGCGCTCCCCGGGCAATCGCGAAGTGCACCCTATTCCGGTCATGTTTTTCCGCTTCCAAAGACCTTTGCAAACAAGCTACCGCTCTTCTTCGTTTCAGGTGTCTTCTGCTCTTTTTGCTCCTTTCGCTCAACCTCCGGAGCCCTGGGAACTTTAACTTCAGGCTCCCCCGTCTTCTCCACTATTTCCACATGTTCAGACTCTTCCTGTCCCTCTGGCGTAAACAGTGGCTCACGCACTTCTGGCACTCCGCGTCCGGTCACAGAGATAGATTCTCCGCCGTGCCGGCTCTTGCGCACTCGTATTTCCACGATGATTGGGCGCTCGATGTCGCCGCTCACAATCATGGCGACACCGGGGGGCAGCCGCTTGATCTCAGCTTCTGCCTCAACGCTGATCCCTTCAAGCCCTTTCCTGATCGCCTGCAGGTCGTTTGGATTGGTGACCTTCAGGATGATCTGGGTGTTGCACTGTGACAGAACGTTCTTGTCGATGCGTGCCGGGCGCTGTGAGATCACCATCATGCCAAGCCCGAACTTCCTGCCCTCTGACGCGATCGTCCGCAGAATATCGGTGCTCACAGTCTTGGCAAAGCCCTTCTCAGGACAGTAGTTGTGCGCCTCCTCAAGCACAAGCATCATTGGCGGAATCACGTTAATCTTTCTTGCCTCAAAGAGTTCCTCGCACAGTCTTGCGACGATCATCGCCTGCATATCAGGAACAACTCCTTTCATATCAATGATTGCGCCTCTGCCAGGCTGGACAAGGTCATGAATCGGTGTTGGATATTCAGAGAATATTTCTGTGTCCCTTATCGATTCAAGAGCGCTTAAAACACTCCATTTTGCGTTGCTGCTGCTGTTGCCAACCTCAAAAACAATATCCTCAATCGTGTAACTGCTTGCCTCAGCCCGTATCTTCTGTATTGCCTCGTAGACCACGCCCATCTGGGTGCCTGGCATGCTGCCAAGAATCTTTGAAAGGTCGCCTGCTTTAAGATTAACCCCGTTAAGCCTGAACACATGGTCCGCATCAGGATTAAGCACACGGTCAACCGGCGTGTACACGGTCAGCTGGTCAGTATATCCCCGCGGCAACACATCAAATCGCCCGAAATCACCACCATGCGCAGGATCCGCAGGCTCTCTTAACGAGGTGTACTCGCCGTGCGGGTCAATGATCAAAAGCGGTATATCCTGATCAAGAAGTTCTTCCATGATCACACCCGCAGTATATGACTTGCCACTGCCTGTGCGTGCAAGGATGCTCACATGCTTCTGCACAAGAGTGTCCGCATCAAGCTGCACCGGTATCTGCTGCCCCTCCAGAAGCCCGAGATACACGTTTCCACGCATCAACCCAAGCGTTGATGCGATCAGCTCGGGATCCGCCCGAAACACCTTATCCCCCGGGCTAAACGGCGTCTTTGGCACACGCAAAACCTGGTTATTCCGAGATCCAATGACCATCGCCTTCGCAAGCACACGATCAGCCCCCACCTCCTCCCTTTTGTCAAGCGCACTATCAATCGTAACATCCTCGTTTGATCTGGTGATTGCAACCACCTGCGCAAGTACCCAGTCATCTGTTTCGTGCCAGATTTTGAGATACTCACCCTGCTTTGTCGTATGATCCGAAACCACAAACCTAAAATCCGCAAAACCCGTTTCCCCAAATATGGTACCGATCGAATCTATAAGCATCGGTGATACATCTCATATTTCACGGTATAAATGTTTGGCTTCATGCTTTTTCAGCGTGTTTAGTATCAAAGCATATACCAGGATTGGGTGGCTGATGATCGCGGTATGAGATTGTACTGCGGAAATCGTAACTACTCCGGTATGTTGATTAGTTGCCCGATTGCGATTCTGTGCGTCCCGGCAAGAAAAATAACCGCTGATGGGTGCGAAGGTTCGAGAGAGCAGTTAACCGTTTATTTCCCCTTAGCGTCCTCGGCGATGATTTCGAACCACTTAAAAACCGTAACGATAGAAGGAATATCTATTTCAGTTCACCGAAAGTCTGGATGTGATGGAGGGTCGAACCATCCACAAACTCCAGCATGCCCTTGAGATATCCAACCTGAAGATCGATCTCCTCAAGCTCCGTGCCCCAGTGGGTGATGAAGGGGCAGTTCCGGATCATCACCTGCAGCGAAGCGTAGTATTCCCTGAAATTCATTTGGATATTGACCCCGGACAGTATTCGGAGTCTCCTGCTCCGGATATCCAGCCCCTTCTTTGCAGCAAGCATCCATGACCCTCCCGGTCACCCATGAGCATGAGAATCTCGAGCCTGTTTTCGCAGTAATCCCGCACGTTCGCCCCCTTTACATGTCTATTTTCGGAGCAAATCGCTTGCATACACCTGCACACCTCTTTTCTTTATACGAAGCTACACGTGCATCTCGTAACAGCGCCGACTTTATGACCCGGCTTACCTCCTGCACCATGTACTCTTTGTTGATCTCAATCGCAATCGACATTCTGTATTGGCACCTCTGCCCAATCTCTAATGTGTACTTCGGGGGGATGGTAGTTATTATATTCCCCCCATCGGTTCGCACATACCCGGCAGGCTATTATAGCCGCTTTTTTGGGGATGGAGTCGTAGATGGCAGGAGAGGGGTGGTTACCCCGGTGGTATCACTTCAGTTCATCCAGCACCAGCACCCGCAACTCCGGTATAGCCGGTAGATGAGAATCATTGGTCAGGAAGAACGAAGCACCCGCCTGGATTGCTGTTGCCATCTGGATGGCGTCTGGTGTGCGGACGTTATGCCTGGCACGCAGACGAGCTGCTTCTTCCGTGATTTCGCATGACATAGGGACTGTGGCGATGTGATTTGCGTTGAGCAGGATTTCCCGGTATTGTTGAGCCAGCATCGCATTGCCATGCCGGAAGGGATGAACCAGCACCTCCAACAGTGTTACGATAGACGTAACCACTCGAAAATCGCCCCGATCCACTGCAGCGAAGAACGGTCGAACAATATTCAGGTAATCCAGATTCTCCTCGATAAAATATATGAGGGGTGCGGTGTCCAATCCCACAACCACCCCCTGCAAGGGTTCTAACCATCCCATGATGCTCGCTCACGATCTACGTACTTCTGGGCATCAATATCCTGCCAGATCTCTTTGCCCAATCCTTGTAGTTCCAGAATGCTGTGACCGTGGTGGGCAGTCATCCGTTGCCTGACCAGATCGGTTAGTTGGTCTATGAGTTTCATCTGATCGAGGAGGTCAAGCTTTTGTATCATATCCAGCGATTTGGCGTAAGTTGCGGTCTGCATTATAGTGTCTCCTTCACATACATCCGGTATATATTTTGTTAAAACCAACGTTCCCGAGCTGGTACAGTGACTCGGCAGCGGCTCTGCGCACTGCCCGGCTCTCGTCATCCCACACCGCCCTTGCAAGCGCGCAAAGAATTAGTGGCTGATCTTCGTCTGCATCCCAGCCGCAGCCGCAGCATCACAGCGCTCTTTTCTGGTGCCGTGTTCGAGCGATTTCCTGAGTTCGTATTCATTGATGTTGGTCATTGTTCCCACACCCAGGCACTGTTATAATCTGTCTGTTCTCGGTATTTAATTTATTGTGATCTGTCAGATGCCGTCCGCGGTACCATGCCCATATCCACACGTGGTGGGCTTGCTGAGCGGGCAGAACACCACTCCTTGGAGATGCCAGGCGGCGAGCAGCAGCGGGTTGCGATCGCAAGAGCGCTTATCAACAAGCCAAAGATTCTCTTTGCTGACGAGCCGACCGCGAATCTGGACAGCGTCTCGTCGAGGCAGATTCTCGAGTTGTTCCGGAAGCTGTTCCTGGATATGGGGCAGACGATCCTGATGGTCACGCATGAACCACGAGGACGCGGATATTGGGACCTTGTTGATCTGGCTCGTGAATGGTGAGGTTGTGGAGCGGGAGGGGTGAGTGGTGATCTGGATTGAAATACCACAATTTCAATCACCCTTTCAGTTTTATTCCACCAACCTGCATTTTTCTTCGTAACTGAACTCGTAATAATCCATTTTCTTCAAATCCCTCACGATAACTGCGATCTCATCACCATCCAGAACTCCGGTCTCTTTACATGCGAGCAGCAATGCCGGAATGTTCAAAACAGAGATGCGATTCTTGCTTGCAACTCGCATTGCCTTTTTGTCACTTATGAGCAGTATCGAGTCCTGAAACTGCCTGCAAAGTACTATACACTCTTTTTCACCAGAGCCGAGACTTGCAAACTCGATATCACGTTCCATCTCTATTAAATCCACATCATTTACCTTTTTAACCAGTATCCAATGCTTATCTAACAGATCGGTGATCAAATCAGTCTTCGCAATTTCATACAGAACTGCAACGGGGATATGTATATTTTCCTCGCCAAAGAACTCCTTTACGAGTTCCAATCTGC
>RXIK01000045.1 GCA_004211975.1 Methanosarcinales archaeon
GCGCCGATGATTGAGCTTGAGAGTTGCCATGACGATCGTTTTGACGGGTTTGTGGAGCGCGTGTTTGCGCACGAATCAGACATTGTGGTGTTTACCAGTGCAAACGGCATTGCGTTCACGCTGCGGAAGATTCATGATGTTTCAGGATTTGTTGATGCGTTAAACCGGACGTGTGTTGTTGCTATTGGGTTAAAGACAAAGAAAGCACTTGAAGAGCAAGGTATCACGGTTTCCATGATGCCTGACTCGTTCAGTTCCGAAGGGATCGCTGAGATGCTTGGTGAGACCGGTGGTGCAGCTGATGGCAAGGTTTCCAGGGTTATTGAGGTGGTGCGGAGTGCGCACGGCGATCCAGCGTTGATCTCGTCACTTTCCAGGCGTGCTGCGATCACGGTGCACGAGGCTGTGGTGTACCGGCTGGTGCTTCCGGACGATGGCAGGCAGCAGCGACTGATTCAGGAAACGCTTGACGGCAGGATCGATGCGTTCGCATTCACAAGCGCGATGACCGTGCACAACTTCATGAAGGTTGCACGCAGCGTGAATGATGAATCTGGGGTTGTTAACATGCTGAACGGGCGAGTTGTTGCCGCAATTGGACCGCCAACAGCAGAGACATTACAACAGTATGGTGTGAAGGTGCAGGTTGTGCCGGAGCGTTTCATATTTAAAGATATGCTTGATGCACTGGAAATCTGTGTGTGAACGCCCGTTTGTGATGGTTAAAAACCGAAATCCTCAGGTCCCATGCCCCATGCTCCATGCCCCCTATGAAGAGCGGCTCTCTTGCGCTTTATACCCTTGTTTTGCCCCGGTGTGCGTAACAATTCCGTGCACCCTGCAGAACCGACTCAGCATCCGGTAGAACACCTCGTGCTCCTTTGTTGTGATCACGGCGTTTCTGTGCGCTATCATCAGGATATCCGGGTAGCTGCCACGCAGGATTGTTTCCGCACGAACAATATCAGCGATGCGGTTGATTTCGTCCGCATCATCCGCACACCAGACCGGGAACTCGATCCGGCTCGGAAGATCGCCCATTCGCATGTAAAAGAAAGCAACACTGTCCCGATACCGGTTATATGTGTCGAGCACCGACGGGCTGTCTGTTCCGCGGCGGTCATCCCGGTTACAGATGAACGTTTTTGTCCGGTCACCCCAGTTCAGTTCATCTGCGAACAACACCGGGTCAAAGAGTTTTTTTGTTTCTTTCAGCCGGTAAAGGTGTCGCATCATGGTCACAACATCTCTCTGCACGCTCACATCCACATACCCGATTATCGGGTTTCCAGTCTCTTTTGAAGCATCAAGAAGTTTCATCATCGCACCGTGATATATGTCCTTAAGACTCGTGCGCAGCGCATTGATGTGTGAGGGCACCAGCGTCCCGTCGAGCAGCAGGTAAATCCGGTTGTTTGTGTGCATCAGGTTAATCAGGGCGTCACATTCAAGAGCGAAGCGTCTGGCGTCCACAAACTCCTTTCCGTATGCATACACGCCGGCGTCCGCGAACTCGTCAGGTGTGATCAGGGTGGTACTTGTTTCCTGTGCGTACTCGCGGTCTGCCGTGTGCCTGTTATATATGCTGCCGATCTGCACGGCTGCAATCGGAAGACCATAGTTCTTGTCAGGGTATATCTGGCTGCCATCCGCCGATCCAACAGTGACGCCGGAAAGCACGCCGTCCACCCAGCCAATCACGTCCTCACGGTTCTGCCATGACGTGGCAGGATGAAAACGTCTGATGACACCCCCCTGCTCAAAGAGTTTTGCGCCGCTGTACTGCGGAAGCGAATCGTTCAAGAATACATCTGCGTGATCCAGGTGCGGAAGTGCTTTTTTATATTCTTCAAGTTCACCTGAGGTCTCGCGTTCATAGCTTATGATGACATCCTTCCTTGCTTCGAACTCGGATGACAGGTCACGGATGTTTAGCATGAACACTAATTCTTCCCCGATTTGCTTAAACTTATGTTGCTGCTGTTTTTTGTAGAATCCCGGGTGGTCGAATTCACAGGCATTTGTTTCGTTTAACCTTAACTCCGAATGAATAGGGAGTAAGTCACCTCCAAATATCCTACGACGTGCTCCTTTTCGCAAATCGAACCAACATAAGCACCGGTACCTGTATTACAACCTATTCCCCATATACTGAATATGGAACAATGGGCCAAAGAATGGCTGGAAGAACAGAGGGCCAAGGGTGTGAAATGCCTTGAGGTGAAGTTGCAGGGGAATAATCACTATGTTTATCACTCAACCAGTTATTGGGATAAGGAACTCAAGAAACCAAGGAAAACCTCAAAATATCTTGGAAAACTTGATCCTGACAAAGGGTTGATCAAATCCGGAACAAGACAGTCCCAAAACATCCGAAACATCACAGAATATGGCAACTCGATGCTGTTACATGAAATGATGAAAGATTCGAAGCCCCTGCTGAGAGAGGGCTTTCCCGACTGCTGGAATGAGGTGTCCGCTCTTGCCATGGTGCGCGTCACGAGTAATGTACCGTTGAAACGGGTAAAAGATGCATGGGAGAAACTCTACGATGCCGAAGATATCAAACCACATCTAAACACGAAGAAACTATCTAAAGTACTCCATAATGTGGGCATGAACCGGGCGGGTCAGAATATCATCTTCGATGAACTTATAGACCAAAGCATTCAGCTTGTTTATGACTTGAGTTCAGTGTTCTCGCGCTCTATTAGCATCAGTCAGGCTGAGCAGGGTTACAACAAGGATAAGATACAGGTGCCCCAGATCAACCTCGCGCTCCTTTGCAGTGCCGACTCGGGACTGCCAACAATGATACGATCACTGCCTGGCAACGTGTTGGATATATTAACCATGTATCACTCGATATGTGAGCTCAATCTCCGTGGAAAGATCCTCGTCCTTGATCGAGGTTTCTTCTCTATGGACGTTGTAAAGTTCCTGGGTGGTAAGCACATCTCTTATGTGCTCCCGACCCGGAGAAACAGCCATTTCTATGATACGCGCATCCACCTTAACGGACATCTGTACTACCATGATCACCTGATTCGGTACGGGAAGCGAAAGTCTGACAACTTCTTCCTCTACTTATTCGAGGATCAAGACCTCATGCTGGAAGAGCGCAAGACTCTTTACAAGCGACTGGACGCGGGCAATATCGACAAGAATAAGCTCAGAGAGCGGATGAAAAAAGCAGGGAAGATCCTGATCCTCTCAAACATGGACGTTGATGGGACTGAGATATATGAACTCTACAAGGGACGTGAAACGGTTGAAAAGATGTTTGATACATACAAAACGGTACTTGAGGCGGATAAAATATATCTACAGGATGATGAAAGTGTCTTTGGGCACGTGTTCATATCGTTTCTATCCCTCTACATCCACTGCAAGTTGGAGCAGATCTTGAAGAAAGGTGAGTTGAATCGTACGATGACTCCGATTGATCTGTTATTCAAGTATGGTAAAGTCTACCATGTCGATCTGGGAGATCGGAGTATGGTAACCGAGGTTCCAAGGAAAGTCAGGGATCTGGAGAAGGTGCTTGGGTTGAACATATTCCCTAAAGTGGTACGGAGTTAAGGTTTCAAACCAATCGAGAGATCACTTGAGGTTGTGGGTAGAATTTTATTGAAATATGCATTAGATATAACCTTGAAGCCTCCGGAAATTCGCTTTAATACGAGTTTGGATGAAATCCCGGAAGACATTTACAATAGATATCTCGGTCAAAGACTCAAAGTTTCTATGGAGATACCTCAAATAAAAACTTTCGTTGGGAGAAATTCAGAACTTCTTGAATTATCAAACTCATTAGATAAAAATATTATAATAATCGAAGGAATTGCAGGGATCGGAAAAACGTATGTCGCCACAAGATTTGCTGAAGAGATAAAAGGTGAGTATGATGTCCACTGGTATGGCGATCTCAGTGAGGTCAGTACACTCAGTTCAGTGATGCAGAGACTGGCAGAATTCCTGAAGGATAATGGCAGACCAAAGCTGTTTAACCATATAGAAAACTTTGGGTATTATGATATTGATGTTTTAATAACGATATTAAAGGATGAATTATCGGACAACAAATTCGCGATATTCTTTGATAATTACCACAAAGCTGAGGGTGAGTTAAAACAGTTGATGGAGCAACTGCTTTGCATCGAACCCTCCAAAATTATACTTATTACCAGAGAGGAACCTGCTTTTTGCAGTGTATTGGACGAAAGAGAAAACCGGGTTGCGAAAATAAAGATAGATCACTGGGACGATTATAACGATACTCGTGAGATGTTCAGACTCAGGGGGATTGAGACTGTTGATGATGCCGCATTAAGAGAGATTCATGATAGATTGCACGGACATCCCCAATACCTAAACCTCTTCTACATTCTTGCGCAAAAGTCGAAGCCTGAAGAATTAATGGAAAAACTGCCCAAGGCACAAGAAGATGCGCATTCTTATTTAGAAAAGGAAGTATATGATTCACTGGAGTGGGATGAAAAACATCTATTGAAGACAATTGCGGTGTACAGGATTCCAGCGACGATAGATGCCTTTCTTGGTGTTGAAGATTTTACAGATATTGATGAAATTCTTAATAGCTTAATAAATAAATTCATAGTCAATGAAATTGGTATAGACACCTACAATGTGCATGAGATCATAAGGGATTACTGTTTAAGCGATGTAAAAAAGAAAAAGACACTCAGAAACTACTATAACCGTGCTGCTGAATACTACTCATCAGAGGATGCAAATCCAGAGTCTTTATTGGAGGCGAGCTATCATTACATCAAAGCGGGGGAACATGAAACGTCAGCAGCGATCGTTATTAGTAATGCGAATGATTTTATAGATAAAGGTTTTTGGAACAAGATAGAATATCCACTTAAGGATGCTATAAAGACCTTTGGTAGGCGTAGACATGATCGAAACGCGCTGCGCATGGTCGGATTGGCACATCTGTGTATTGGTGATTTTTATTTAAGATGCGGAGATCTGGATATGGCTCTGGAACATGCAGAAAAAAGTAAGGGATCTTTTGCGAGAATAGGCGGTGATGGAAAATTCGATCTCTATACGTTATTTGGGGGTATTTATGGAGAAATGCATAAAATCAATGAATCAAGGGAATATTTTAAAAAAAGTTTAGATTTTGCAGAAAAAAATGATGACGACTATAAAAAGGCTTTGGCGCATGCCAATATCGGGATTGTGCATTCTTCAGAAGGGGATGAAACGAAAGCCATCGAACTATACCTAAATAGCCTAAAATTCTTTGAGAATCATAATTATACTACAAATGCTGCTACAACTTGCAATAATATCGCGGATGCTTATTCTTACTTGAATGAGTATAATAAAGCCTATGATTTTATAAAAAAAGCAATAGAATTATATGAAGGAACAGAAGCCACATGTCACATAGCAAACACTTATAGTACTTATGCTGCAATATATCTCAATGATCCAGCCAATAAAGAAAACTTAGATCCGGTTTTAAAGTGTTTATCCAGAAGTTTGAAAATATACGAAAAAATCGGGCATCTGCGAGGAGAGGCAT
>RXIK01000230.1 GCA_004211975.1 Methanosarcinales archaeon
TAACGGGGCTTCCTGTTTCATAGCGGTTGCTCATGCAGCCATCTTCACAGGCTTAAATTCCCCACAGTCCGTGGGTACATGTCGGTTCAGGATGTTGATTGCGGCGTTGTGATCTCGATCCATGACGTTGCCACAGTCAGGACATCTGTATGTCCTTTGTGAGAGTGGCATCGCTTGAATGCAGCCGCAAACAGAGCATTGTTTTGATGTGTTCCGTGGATTAACCAGTTTTACCGCTCCACCAGCTTCTTCCGCTTTGTAGGTCGTGAAATTGATTGGGACCAGTATCAATTTGGGGCACTGGGGATCTGACCGAAAAATCCAGTAACACTGACCGGGATCCAGGATGCCTAATAGCATACGTTCCAAACCGGCACCTATGAGATTATCTGCCAGATAGTATTCACCATAATTTCCAGATTTTTATCGACTCAGGACTGTCGATTCTTCTTTATTCTCGGCCCAACAATTCCCATGAGGTTTTCGACGTGATTATTGTTGTCAGGGATCTGTATTCCTCTTGTTGTCAATTCTGCGAAGAGTGTTACTTTGTTAGCAGTCATGAGAATGAATTTAGCAGTATTACTACCTTTATTTCTTGATAGCAGCTCATTAGCGATCAACAGCAACTCTTTTTGAGTTGTGTCTATTCTCCATTCGAGCCTTGCAAAATTACGATCTGTTCTGTGCTTTTTCACCGAGTTCTTCAACGTAGAAATTATCCCGCTTATCTCTTGGCATATACCCCATACAAAAAAGTATATCGTCAACCACACCCGAAGGGCAGTTTTTACTCGATTTTTTGTGAAAAAATCGTTTTTGATCCGCATTCGCTCCTCTTTTGGGTATTGCTCTTTCCACAGGTAGTACATCGATGTTTTGACAAAATGATTCGTGCACTGCTGGATTCTGTATCCGTAATCCCCTAAATGTTGTTGTAAGTTAGCATCTCCGTCACAAATAGCGTACATTTCGTCAGAAATGTTGTAATTCCCATTGATATAAGATAAAACATCTGACCAACTCTTGCCCGCACCCAGATATAGTAGAAACTCTTCTCCAGTTTCTAAATCGAGCCCCAACGCGCCTTTGATGCTGGGGCGACCGCCAGTTCTTCTTTTAGACTTGGTGTCATCTATGATTATGGCATCGATCGTTTGACCGTCGTATTGAGAATAAATCGGATTTCTCGT
Source organism: Methanosarcinales archaeon (assembly GCA_004211975.1). Lineage (GTDB taxonomy): Archaea > Halobacteriota > Methanosarcinia > Methanosarcinales > Methanogasteraceae > Methanogaster_D. Next base: position 1,194 of record RXIK01000230.1, read on the forward strand.
AGGATGTATACCACTTTCGTAAAATATCTTCTTTAACTTAAAAGAACTCACTCTAATTCTACTTTGTCACATTAACTTTTCATGATGGATCGACTCAACACATCGACACTAATATATTAGATCGTTAAAAAGGCGAGTGCACTTGATGCATGTGTATATCATTATACATAGTGTGTTGTATGAATAAAGTTTCATGATATCTGGAATGAGCCAGGGATATTCAGAAAGAATACGTGTAACAAATCATAACTTAGAATGGGGAAACTGCATACGTGCAGTTCCCTTGCAGATG
>RXIK01000025.1 GCA_004211975.1 Methanosarcinales archaeon
ATTCGTGATAAAATTGGCATAAAGGATCACGAATGGCACGAATGAACGAATCGCACGAATGTCAGGGATGTAGCGTGCCATCAGCTAATTTTGCTACTTTATTTTTCGGTAAGCACTTACACTTGCGAATTACCCTGTGGTGCCAAAAAAATATTTGTTCCACTATTCACCAAAGCCATGCGAGATATCAGAACCACAAACCGGATAACCTTTAATAATCGTAGGCACAAAGGTAGTGCGTCCCGATGTGGTAGCGGATATCCTTAGGGCTTGCGGAGCCTTAGACCCGGGTTCGAGTCCCGGCCGGGACGCTACACCGAAAGGAGAAACAAAACATGAAATGGCAAGGAAAATCAAGACGAGAACCAAGCGGTGGAAAACACATACGGAGTCGTGGAAAACGGAAGTTTGAAACTGGGCGTGATGCCACTGACACTCACCTTGCAGCGGCGCGCATTAAGAGTGTGCGCACATTTGGCGGGAACCGGAAGATGCGCCTGTATCGGTGTGATGTGGCGAACGTGATCGATCCAAAAGATGCCACGACCCGCAAAACCACAATCGAGACTGTGGAAGGAAATCCTGCAAACCAGTACTATACAAGACGTAATGTCATCACTAGAGGCGCGATCATCAAAACCGCGCTTGGTTCTGCGCGGGTGACCAACCGACCAGGGCAGGAAGGGCAAGTAAATGCGGTGTTAATCTGATCCTGCTCAAGACACTCTTTGCAGGAAAAGCTTAATATGTATGGATGTGTTGATTCATTGGTGCGCTATAGTGACACTATACTCCTCTCGATTTCCAACTGGTATAGGGTCAGCTATGAATGGGCTCGTAGCTCAGCCAGGCAGAGCACCGGGCTTTTAACGTCTGCGGCGACGTTGCTGCTACGTGCGGAAACCCGATGGCCGAGGGTTCAAATCCCTTCGAGCCCGTTACAACACCACCACCACGGTTCTGTGGAGGGATTTTCATAGGATTCAATATACTTGAACACACAATAGTTCCGGGACACCGGGTACTCGATGACGATGAGGTAGAGGTTATCCTGAGCAAATACGGCATCGAGAAAGAGAGACTATCCAAGATCCGGATGACCGATCCTGCGATCGATGAAATCGGCGCGAACCCCGGCGATATCATAGAAATTACAAGAACAAGCGAGACTGCCGGCGAGTCGGTGTTTTACCGCCTTGCAATCGAGTGAGGGACTACATGTTAGATAGAAAAACAATATCCAGAGCATATTTCATCCAGGACAAGATTGTACAGCATCAGGTTGATTCATTCAACGAGTTCGTAAACCATGGTCTTCAGAAAGTTATAGACGAGATGGGGGTCATCGAAACCGAGATTGGCGGCGCGGACGATTCGTCCGAGACCTTTGTGCGTCTTGGCAACATCTCAATAGCGCATCCGGTAGTAAAAGAAGCTGACGGAGCTGTGGATCGGTTGTTTCCGTCCGACGCACGACTACGTAACCTCACATACTCAGCACCGATCAACCTTGAGATGACTGTTGTGCAGGACGGAACCGAGAGCAAATCACAGACTGTGGAGATCGGCGTCCTTCCGATCATGCTGCGGTCAGATGTCTGCAACCTGTATGGGCTTTCCGACGAGGAGTTACAGGTGCATGGTGAAGACCCGCTTGATCCGGGGGGCTATTTCATCACTAACGGCACAGAGCGGGTGATCATGACGCTTGAGGACCTTGCGCCAAACAAGATCATGACCGAGAGAGACCAGAAGTATGGTGATCAGGTTGAGATCGCAAAGGTGTTCTCAGAACGGCATGGATACCGGGCGCTAACTGTGGTCGAGCGCGGGCGCAAATCAATACTTGAGGTGACATTCCCGTCACTTCCCGGGCGCATTAATTTTGTCACGCTTGTTCGCGCACTCGGGCTTGAGAAAGACGAGGATCTGGTAAAAGCGGTTTCTGACGATCCCGAGATCCAGGAATTTATGAAAGAAAACCTTGAAGAGGCTGTAAACATCGGGGTATTCACGCAGGAAGATGCGCTTGAGGAAATCGGAAGTATCGTTGCCGCACGGCAGACAAAGGAGTATCAGACCAGGCGAATTAGTTATGTTCTCGACAGGTATCTGCTCCCGCATGTTGGCAACGACGGGGAAAACCGGATCGTAAAAGCCCATTTTCTGGCAAGAATGGCTGAGGCGTGCTTTGAACTGGCTCTGAATCGAAGAAATGTAGACGATAAGGATCATTACGCAAACAAAAGACTAAAACTATCAGGGAATCTGATGGAGGATCTCTTCCGGGTCTCATTCAACCGACTCGCAAGAGATATTAAGTATCAGATAGAGCGTGCAAGCATGAGGAAGCGAGAATTAAACATCAAGACCGTGATACGTCCCGACGTACTCACCCAGCGGATCGTATATCCGCTTGCAACCGGAAACTGGGTTGGCGGACGCACCGGTGTCGCGCAGTTGCTTGATCGTACGGATCACATAGCTGCACTATCGCATTTGCGCAGGGTGATCTCGCCGCTGTCGCGAACACAGCCACATTTCGAGGCAAGAGACCTTCATTCAACCCAGTGGGGTAGATTATGTCCATCCGAGACTCCGGAGGGTCCTAACTGTGGTCTTGTGAAGAACTTTGCTCAGATGGTGGAACTGTCCACCGGGGTTGAATCAACCGAAGGCATTCGGGATGAGCTTCGTATGTGCGGTGTTGTTGCAGTATAATGGGGTGAATGACATATGAGAGGCAAAGTATTTTTGGATGGTGAACTGGTCGGCGCCCATGAAAACACCGCGGAACTGGTGCATGATATCCGGATGAAACGTAGGCGCGGAATCATTGACGGGCAGCTTAATGTTGCGTTGCAGGGGCATGATGTGCTCATCAACACTGATATGGGCAGGGCTCGCCGCCCCTCGATCGTGGTTGAAGGTGGCAGATCGCGGATCACCGATGATCACATCGAACAACTCAAGAATGGCGATCTTGATTTTAACGATCTTGTATCACAGGGTTTGATCGAGTATCTTGATGCTGAAGAGGAAGAGAACGCGCTGATTGCGATAAGCGAAACGGATATCACGCCAGAGCACACGCATCTTGAGATCGAGCCAGCACTGATTCTTGGAATTGGCACCGGCATGGTTCCGTTCCCTGAGCATAATGCGTCTCCAAGGAACACGATGGGTGCTGCCATGATTAAGCAGTGCATCGGGCTTCCTGCAGCAAACGTGAAACTGCGGTCGGATACCCGTGGACACGTTCTCCATTATCCGCAGCGTCCGATGGTGAATACGCTCACATCAACCGCTATTGGGGCGGATCGCCGTCCGGCAGGTCAGAACTTTGTGGTTGCAGTGCTTTCGTTTGAGGGCTATAATATTGAGGATGCACTCGTGATTAACAAAGGTTCGATTGAGCGTGGGCTTGGGCGTAGCCACTTCTTCAGGACGCTTGAAGGAGGTGAGCACAGGTATCCTGGCGGGCAGGAGGACCACTTTGAGATCCCTGACGCAGAGGTCCGGGGCGCAAGAGGTGAGGAAGCTTACGCGCATCTGGACGCTGATGGTCTGATTAATCCTGAGACTGTTGTCGATCATGGTGATGTTCTTATTGGGAAGACATCTCCTCCGAGGTTTGTTGAGGAACCAACTGAGCTTGGGCTTGCTCCGCAGCAACGCCGGGAGAACTCGGTGACGATGCGGTCAAACGAGAGAGGGATCGTGGACACGATCATCATAACTGAGTCGTATGGGTCCCGTCTTGCGAAGGTGAAGATCAGAGACCAGCGGATCCCGGAGATCGGGGATAAATTCGCATCCCGGCATGGGCAGAAAGGTGTTCTGGGTCTGGTTGTGCCTTATGAGGATATGCCGTTTACAGAGCAGGGGATCGTCCCTGACCTGATCATCAATCCACATGCGATCCCGTCAAGAATGACGATTGGGCATGTGATGGAGATGATCGGTGGAAAGGTTGGCTCGATGAAAGGAGGATCAATTGATGCCACTGCTTTTTCAGGCGCAACCGAAGTTGAGTTACGCGACGGGCTTAAGAGCTGCGGGTTTGCACACTCTGGCAAGGAAGTGATGTATGATGGCGTCACTGGAATGCAGATTCAGGCTGATATATTTGTTGGAGTTATCCTGTACCAGAAGCTTCATCACATGGTTGCATCCAAGATCCATGCACGGTCTCGCGGACCGGTTCAGGTGTTGACGCGCCAGCCAACCGAGGGTCGGGCACGAGATGGTGGTCTCAGGTTTGGGGAGATGGAGCGTGATGTTCTTATTGGGCATGGGGCTGCACTCTCGCTTAAGGAGCGACTCCTTGATGAATCTGATAAGGTGACTGAACTGGTTTGCAGGAAGTGCGGGATGATCGCAACGTATGATCAGAGAAAGAATGTTTCGTTTTGCACCAACTGTAATTCTGAGGTTGATATATATCCTGTGGATATGAGTTATGCATTCAAACTGCTGCTTGACGAGATTAAGTCGCTCGGTGTCGCGCCAAGGCTTGAACTGGAGGATGCTGCGTAGGGGATTTTCCGGTCCCCTAAAACCGAGTAGTGTACTATATAATAGTTACTATATGTGTGTTTAAGTAACCACGAGATTGCATCGGTTTTCACGAGAAAAACCATCATCTTCTTGTGTTAATCCCGTGGTTCTTTCATCTCAGCTAAACACACACCAAAAGACCAGTAATCAGTGTTGATCTGTGGCTGATAAATTTAGCCACTGATCAATGAGGACTCCATCAATCTACCTATTGCTTACGCTCGGTTACATCATCATAAATCACAACGATTTCGCCAGATGGCAGCTTGTAAACATAGTTTTCTCTCCAGCCAACGATTTTTTCGCCATTGTATAGAGCGATCTGGTGATGCTCTGGTTTCCCGGTCTGCCATACTCTCCGGAAAACATCTAAAAGTCCAACGTCAACCACTCCGGAAAACACATCAAGCAAGCGTTTACCGACTATGTCTTCTCTCTTCATATCCTCTAATATCTCTGCTGACCGGTTGAAATCCTTGAAGATGAAGTCCCGTCCTTCGTCAATCACCCCATAAACAGCTACGGCGTTACTCATGTTCTCAAACACCATTCTAAACCGTTCCTCGCTCTCATGGAGTGCATCTTCCATGTTTTTTCGCTCGGTTATGTCCTTCACAGTTCCGATCGCTGCCGGCTTGCCCTGATACTCAGTGAGTCCCACGGTCATGCGAACAGTGGTTCGCGTAGCATTGTCCTTGCGTATGCCATGAAACTCATATTCCATGGGCACGTCTTCTCCTGCCATCATCCGGGCGTAGCGATCCGCAACCATGCCCAGGTCTTCTGGCGCAACAAGATCCCCGAAATTCATCCGGAGGACCTCATCCACCGTGTAGCCCGATATCCTTGCAAACGCCTCGTTGACAAACTCAAGCTCCCCGTCCTGAATGAGGAACACACCATCCTGTATATTCTCAATTAGGGTGCGGTACTTCTCCTCGCTCTCACACAGAGCAGCCTCCGCAATCTTACGCTGGGTCACGTCCCTAACCGTAGCCTGCAAAAACTTTTTGTGATCAAGTTCCACCCTGGTCAGTAAAACATCAGCAAAGAAATCCCTCCCGTCCATCCGCCTGTGTTTCCACTCAAATGCGTGCGACCCTTTCTCCATTGCGAGCGTCATCGTCTTTCGGGATTCTGACAGGGACTGGGCTCCGTCCGGCTGGTATTCGGGAGATCGGTCAGCCGGGGTCCTGGAGGTGAACTCTTCCTCGTCTTTACATCCGAACATTGCAAGAGTGGCTGAATTTCCGCTGAAGAATTCTCCTTCGGGTGTCAGCATCATGATTGCGTCCCTGGATGAATCGTAGAGTGCTCGGTACATAATCTCACTCTCCCGGAGGGCATCTTCCATCGCTTTGTGCCTGGTTATGTCCTTCACCGTTCCAATCGCTGTTGGCTTACCATGATAATCGATAAGTCCGACAGTCATGTGAAGTGTGGCTCGCGTAGTCTTGTCCTTGTGTATGCCATGAAAATCATATTCTCTGGGCACGTCTTCTCCTGCCATCATCCTGGTGTAGCGATCCGCAACCATGTCCAGGTCTTCTGGCGCAACAAGATCCCCGAAATTCATCCGGAGGATCTCATCCACCGTGTAGCCCGGTATCCTTGCAAACGCCTCGTTGACAAACTTAAGCTCCCCGTCCTGAATGAGGAATGCACCATCCTGGATATTCTCAATTAAGGTGCGGTACTTCTCCTCGCTCTCCCTGAGCGCATTTTCAATGGCTTTACGTGCATCATCCAGCTCAATGTCATGGAGCGCAAACGCGATGTCGGAAGCAACCTCTCGGAGGAGCTCTTGTTCATTGTCGTTGGTAGCGACATCGACATCGACATCGGCGGCAAGCGAGATTGCAAGCAGCCCAAAGAGCCGTCCTGCATGTTCGACACGGATGATCACAGTTGCGTTGCCGACATAAGCGCTCCTGAATGCACAATCTTTACACTCCACCGATTTGTTAACGATCGTAATTGCCTCTTTCCGGATAAGTGCGTCTTTGAAACACTGTGAAGGACCCCTGCTAACCATATCATCGCAGAACCGGGAAGGATCGCGTCGTGAGTCCGAACCCAGAACCATCTCAAAGGTTGCATCATCTTGTATGAGTCCAAACCATGCAGCATCGTAGCCCCGCGCCTCTAACAGGATGTCACATGCTTTCCGGATGAGATTATCCCGATCTTTCTCAGATACGATCAGCTGGTTAACATTCCTGATTGCTTTAAGAACACTGTTCAGGCGCTCAATATGGTCTTCGGCAAGCTTGCGCTCGTAGATCTCTTGTTTTAGTCCGGTGTTTGCTGAAGCGAGTTCCGCAGTGCGCTCTTTTACACGCAGCTCCAGTTCGTCGTGTGACTCCTGGAGCGCATCTTTTGCCCGCATGAGTTCAATTGCCTGCGCGCCCAGCCTTGCGATAACCCTGACAGTTTGTGACAATGCTGATGCATAATTTCGGACCATATCTTCCCGGACTACACGCATCTTCCTTGCTTCTGCAACCAGCATGTCCGGATCCACGTTGATCTGCGCGGCGATCTCTTCAAGTTCCTTAAGTTGCTTTGAGGTGAACTCATCTGTTATAAATTGTCCCATGAACATCGTTGCTTTGCGCTCACCATCGATTATGATCGGTGCGGCAAAGTGTGCACCGTGCGCGAAACAGCGCATAAGCATAGGCTCATCTGACTCGAGGACTTTTTGACCCATATCTGCAAATGACTTAAAACATCGTCGCATCCCTTCACTGGTTGACTGGATAAGTGAGCAAAAACCGGTTGGATCGCTGAAACGAGTCAGGGCGTCTCCTTCTGGTGAAAATATCACTGAAGATGTGCAGATAACCTTTGCAAATCCGTCCTGAACTTCCTGAAGCTCGTCAAAGTCTATTAATTCTTGCAATGGCGACGATCGTCTCATTATTCCCTCATGATCTGTTTATGGTCCATTTCCATGTCATGCCCAGGTGGTCATTAACTTGGCATGCGGTTTGTCCGGTTCATCTGACAATATATCATGGAAACGTAAACGGTTCCATCTCGCGTAGGGTATATAAAAAGGTACGTATTTAGCCGCGCAGTCTCATTATCATGATGTAGAGGCGGCTTAAGTTCCTGACTTGTGCCCGCTTCCGCATTGTTAGCGGTCGACACAACCCATGGACAAATGACATGTGTGAATGAGAAGCAAAGTCCACGGGGGCTGTCAAGCTGGTAAATACCTGAGTTCTTGTTCGCAGGTTAGCTTTGAGAATTATATTTTAATCAGATAGTTGGCTATCTGAAAAAACGTGCAGAAGAATATAAAAGACGTGCTGGAGCTTGGATGGTATCGTGCAGGATTACAACAAAGTGCCATAGAAAATATTGGACATATTATTTCGGTAGCCGCTATTTCTAAATACTACCAATAGTTCAGTGGTGGTAAACAAGTGCGAACATACACCAATCTTTTGAAAAGAGTATTGAAACTATTCGCAACGATAAATCTATATCCGTACATTCAACTTCTCTCCATGGCACAGTGACGCCATGTAATGGGTTGTGCAGTTGTATTGCTCATGGGGTAAGTATTAGATGTTTACCCGCCAATGGGTTTCTTGATGGTGCGTGTAGCGAGAGATAAGAAAGCCGCCCTGATATCTGTGGGGGTGACTGCATTTCTAGCGGCAATTAAGTTTCTTGCAGGCACACTCTCAGGAAGTATCGCTCTGGTTGCTGATGCGGTCCACTCACTCACGGATGTGATCAGTTCAATCGGGGTTGTTGTAGGTCTCAAGATCTCGGATCGTGAGCCCACAAAGACGTTTCCTTATGGGTTTTACCGGGCGGAAAATATCGTGAGTCTCTTTCTTGCTTTTGCGATCATTTATGCAGGATATGAGATTGTGCTCACGTCGGTCGAGAAGTTTACTGTGGTGAGTGCCCTGGTAAATGTTCCGTATGCGATCATGGCTGCGCTGTTATCGTTGTTGTTCACCCTGCTTCTGAGCCGTTACAAGCTCAAAGTCGGAAGAGCGGAGAACTCGCCCAGTTTGATTGCGGATGGGGAGCATACAAGAGCGGATACTTATGCATCCACAGCGGTGCTTGCTGGGATACTGGGAAACTACGCAGGTTTCTATTTTCTTGATCCGGCATCCGGCATCATAGTCTCCCTATTCGTCTTCAAAGCCGGGTACGGAATCTTAAAAGATTCAATAAAAGTTCTACTGGATGCATCAATCGATTACGAGAGTTTGAATCGGATAAGAGAGATCACATCCGAGACCCATGGTGTTGGGCGGATACAGTCCCTCGCCGCAAGAAGTTCAGGAAAATTCATATTTATAGAACTGGAGATCGGAACAAAACTGAAAGATCTTGAGCAGGCACATCAACTGAGCGACAGGATAGAGATGCGGATTAAATCAGAGATAAAGAATGTTGACCGGGTTCTTATTCATATCGAGCCAGAGGATCGGGGAATCCTGAGGTATGCGGTTCCATGCACCGAGAACAATGGTCTAATGTCCAAAGTCTCCGGGCATTTTGGGGAGGCGGAATACTTCTGTATATTTGATATGCAACGAGATGACAACGATTTCATCGACATGAGGTTTCTGAAGAATCCATTTGCCACATTAGAGAAGAGAAAGGGGCTTAAGGCTGCCGAACTCCTGGTTGCCAACGATATCGATAAACTGATCACAAAAGAGAGTATCCTGCAAAAAAGCCCGTTCTATGTCCTGGATGACGCTTATGTAGCGTCTGAAGAGACTGATCTCGATACCATTGGGGCGGTTATAGAAGCGATTATAGTTGGTATGCGGGGGAATGGGTTGGAACCCGCAAGGGAGCGTGGGTGAATATCTTGTTTTCCGGTATATGTTCAGGGCTTGCCAAAAAATAGCCAGCTAAAATTTGTGTAATTCAACTATTCATGATGAAATCATCAGAATTAACCTTGGATGCTGCAATATGCAATTGCATGAATGTTATCTTTGATGATACCTTTTGGAAATCCACATCCTCGATGCACGGGGGGCAGGCGCATGGGTTTGCGCCTGCAACATCTGTGTTTCAGATCAGCCCGCCTTGCAGGAATAGTCCGGCGAACAATATCGCGATGATGTTAACCACCTTGATCAGAGGGTTTAACGCTGGTCCCGATGTGTCCTTGAACGGATCGCCAACGGTGTCGCCAACTACGGCTGCCTTGTGAGCATCAGAGCCTTTGCCGCCGTGTGCACCATCCTCAATTAGTTTCTTCGCGTTATCCCATGCTGCGCCGCTGTTTGCCATGAATAGCGCCATCAGCAGACCAACAACAATAATCCCTATGAGGAGCCCGCCGAGCGCAACCGGACCAAGCACGATACCAACAGCAAGTGGCACACCGATCGCAAGAACCCCCGGAATCACCATTTCTCTTATAGCTGCCTTTGTCACGATATCCACCGCCTTCCCGTACTCTGGTTTTGTGGTTCCTTCCATGATGCCTGGAATCTCTCGGAACTGCCTTCGCACTTCTTCCACGATCTCAAAAGCGGCTTTACTAACCGCATTCATCGTAACAGCACTGAAGATGAACGGAAGGAGCCCGCCGATGAAGAGCCCGACTAACACCATCGGGTTGTCAAGACCAAGCGCACCAGCACCAGTGAGATTCACCTGGTGCCTGTAGTCCGCAAAGAGTGCGAGCGCTCCAAGAGCGGCTGATCCGACCGCATAGCCTTTGGTCACTGCTTTCGTGGTGTTTCCGACTGCATCGAGCTGATCGGTCACGTTCCTGGTGCTCGGTGGAAGTGCAGCCATCTCTGCGATGCCGCCTGCATTGTCTGTGATCGGTCCGTATGAATCGAGTGCAACGATGATCCCGGTTGTTGAGAGCATTGCGATTGCGGCAAGAGAGATGCCGTACACGCCGATGGCTGCATTGTCCAGTCCGCCAACAACAACGAATGAGACCAGTATGCCGGCACAGATCACGAGCACCGGCATCACAGTGCTTTCAAGACCGATTGCAAGTCCTGTAATGATGTTTGTGCCTGCACCAGTCTCTGATGCACGAGCAACCGCCTTAACCGGTCTATATGTGACGGCGGTGTAGTATTCGGTGATGATCACGATCAAGACCATGATCACGATTCCGACGAGTGTTGCATAAAAGAACCTGATATCGCCACCCATCAGCAGGTCTGTGATATAATAGAACGCAACAATGCTGAGCAGTGCCGCGGCTGCAACACCCTTGTACAGCGCACGCATGATCTTTCCATCCTTACCGAGTCTGACGCAGAAAACTGCGATGATCGATGCAATGATTGCAGCCGCCCCGAGCATCAGTGGGTATGTGACCGCGTTTGGGTACTCGTTTATCACGAGCGCACCAAGAAGCATTGCGGCAAGCGCAGTCACAACGTATGTTTCAAAGAGGTCTGCGCCCATTCCCGCGCAGTCACCGACGTTGTCGCCAACGTTATCCGCAATCACAGCCGCATTTCTGGGGTCGTCCTCCGGGATGCCTGCTTCTACCTTACCAACGAGATCCGCGCCGACATCTGCCGCTTTTGTGTAGATGCCGCCTCCGACTCGTGCAAAGAGGCTGATCAGACTTGCGCCGAACGCAAAGCCGATGATCAGATGGACGTTCTCAGGATCTCCTCCGTATAATATGTAAAACCCGCTTGTGCCAAGTAGTGCTAGGCCGACCACGGCAAGCCCGGTCACCGCGCCGCCTTTGAATGCGATGGAGAGTGCTTTCTTAACTCCATCTTTCGCTGCGTTCGCGGTTCTGACGTTTGCGCGAACCGAGACGTTCATGCCGATGTATCCTGCGGCGGCAGAGGCTACTGCGCCGGCAATGAACCCGGCTGCAATCTGCACCCCGTCGTCAAGCAGAAAAGCGATCGCAGCAGCCAGAATGATCGCAACGATCGCGACTGTTCTGTACTGCCTGTTCAGATATGCCATCGCACCCTCCTGAATTGCGGATGCAATCTCTCGCATCTCTTTTGTGCCGGTTGGCTGTTTCAGGACCGTGCGTGCGAACAGACCTGCGAATATCAGGCTGAGAATGCCTGCGGCAGGTGCAAGATATAATAAATTATCCATTTTTTGTTACTCCTGTTTCTATCATTAGTTTGTATTTTACTATTACATGATTGTTATACAATAAGAATGTGTCGATGTTAGGGGTTTTATCAGTTTACTTTGCCAATGATGAAGTTGAAATATCCTGGTTCTGGTGAATGCCCGCGGTTCTCAAGAGCTGCCGGAAGAAAGCAGTATCAGACGTAGTTCCAAAGATGTGCATTCTCGTAATGATTGGCTGCGCAATTTCATGAATTCTGCACCTGGAAATGCTTTCTGTGTCAGTAACCACATCGTCTTTCAACAACTTTCGTCCATAAATAAGGGGAGCTGTTGAAAACCCTGATGCGACGCTGATTTGATCTCTTTCCCTTCTCGCAGGATGTTTTTGATGAGCGTGTTGCCGTGGTCTTTCATCATCTGTATTTCATCTGTGGTGTACCCGATCGGCTCGATCTGTCTTAATTTCAGAAAACACAGTCTCGCCTGCCTTATAAACCAATCATCAGGAAACTCATCCGAGATCAGAAGAAGGTCGATATCGCTTTGTGGATAAAAGTCACCCCTGCTTCTCGAACCGAATAATATCACGCGTTTCAGCTTAAACTCGCGGTCAACCCGTCTGCAATACTCAATCACTCGTTCCATCACTGAATCTGATTTCCCACCCATCCAAGTAGCCTCCTCGCATTTTTCAGGCATTCCTCACTTCGTTCACAATCATAATATTTGTAGGGTGCCTGATTCCCCGCTGTTGCATCCGGATAGCGGGTTTCGATGTAGTGTGGATCAAGCTTGCTTGCGCAGTGTCTCAGTTCAAAGAATTCTGCCTCTTCGATGGGCGTCAACTCTTTTAACTCATCCAGCAGGTCAATGATACTATGTGTCCACGGATAATCGACACCCTTCCGAAGAAATAATGACTTGACGGCTTTCTCACCTACCTGCTGGGAACAGGTGCAGACCCCGGGTTATATATGCCGAGTGTGTGAAGTTCGAGGCATGTATCAAAATCGTATTTAGCCTCGTCCATCCATACACCTGCCCGTCCAACACGTTTACTCTCCTTCATTCTGCTGTCTCTCTAATTATTTGCTCAGTTGGCGACTGTTCGGTACTCCGTGGACATTTTCCTTGTTTCTACCTGGTTGCACTCAGGACATATCAGTTTGGAACCGTCCTTTGTCATAGCGGTCCTGCATCTTGAGCAGAGCGCTTTCATGACGCCCAGTTCAGGTTCTGCCGTGTCAAGACGCATGTTCTTAAGATCGCCGATTCTTGCCTTAACAATGTCGAATAATCCAAACTCACGCGAGATATCTTTGACATACGCCTTCTTGATGTTGGACACATGAATTACAGCGGATCCAACGTCAGGAATAGCCCGATCGGTAGCTCCGCTCAGACCGGCAATCGTCACCAGTACTAGCGAGTCTCGCAGCCCGGTAACCTGCCCTATAACCACATCTCCTCGATGTAGGACTGGTGGGGTGCTTGTACTCGGGATCACCGCGATGGTTCGGTCTTCGGCGGTAGTTTTAACCGTTCCAGTGACGGTTGCATAGATGTTGCCTGCGCTCTCATACGTCTGATCCCCTGCACGAAACTCTTCGGTCGCACCTATCGGATCGCCGGGGAGCACGAACATGCCCGGGTCCTCTGGCTCTGAATTCGAACCCGCACTCTCCTGTGCTGGTTGTACGGGCTGTGCCGACTGTTCCGGGTTATCTGCTGCTTCAACGCTATTAACATCCTTATTTCTGTTTACTTTCCGCAAAACAGATCGTTTTTTCAGTTTAATATTAATCCCTCACTTTGTTTTAATATGTTCGAGCCATCAGTACCGGGGTCCCATCTCTTCCGCAGATCGGGCACGGTCCAGTTGTTCCCTGTGGCTCAACCGGTATCCCGAGTATGTGGACGCCAGTTACATCTTCCATCTCGCGCCCGCAATCCTCGTTAAGACACCAGCATATCCGTGCAATCCCGTTAGCTGTTCTCTCTGATACATCGTCCAGTGTCTCACAGTCAAAGATTCTCGAGTCTAACGTATCTCTGGCGGCGTGATACATATCAGTTACCACTGTTTTCATGCAGTCTTGCACCTCTCCGGGGGCGCCGTCAATTGACACCGATCGTTTCTCTGCTGTGTCCCTGCGCACCAGCATGCATGAGTTCTTTGCGAGGTCTCTTGGTCCAAGTTCGACTCTTATCGGAACGCCCCGCAGTTCCCACCGGTAGTATTTTGCGCCCGGACGATCCTCGCTATCATCGATCCTGACACGAAGCCCCTGATCTGTGAGCCGGTCACGCAGAGACCTGCAGGTCTCCAGTACCTTCTCATTCACATCGAGATCGCCAAACAAGATCGGTACAATCACCACCTGCACCGGTGCGACCTCAGGAGGAAGCACAAGCCCGTGATCATCGCCATGCACGCTTATCACGGCAGCCACGGATCGTTCGGATATGCCGTAGCAGGTCTGGTGTGCATGTATCTGTTCGCCAGTTGGATCTTCGTAAGTGATCCCGAATGTCTTTGCAAAGTTGTCTGCGAGATGATGCGCCGTCCCTATCTGTAAAACCTTGCTGTCAGGCATCAGGGTATCGACTGCAAGCGTGTAATCCGCGCCAGGGAACTTATCCCACGAAGGACGCTTTGAAACGATGGTCGGAACTCCAAGCCGCCTGTAAAACTCCTGATATAGTTCGATTGCCCGATCTACGTGTTTTGCCGCGTCGTCCCAGTCGGTGTGCACGGTGTGTGCCTCCTTAAACGACGTGATCTCACGCAGGCGGATGAGTGGACGTGTGTGCTTGGTCTCGTACCGGAAGGTGTTCACGATCTGGTAGAGCTTAAGCGGCATGTCCGCATGTGACCTGATCCAGAGCTTGTACATCGGATAGATCGCGGTCTCGCTCGTAGGTCTTAGCGCGAGTTTCACGTCCAGCGGCGTAACGCCCCCGTGCGTGACCCAGTAGACCTCATCCTCAAATCCCTTTATGTGCTCTGCTTCCTTCATAAACTCATTTTCAGGGATTAAAAGCGGGAACAATGCCTCTTCGTGACCGTCGTTGTCCAGGAGTTCACGTATGATCGAGTAAATCTTATTTCGTAATGAAAATCCGAATGGGTGCCACACATACAGACCCTTGACCGGGTATCTGACATCCATGACCTCTGCCGCAGCAAGCAGCTCGTTGTACCACTCACTGAAGCGTGACTTCTGTGGAAGTTTTGGCTGCTGCACATTTTTTTCCATCAACTGAAATTCGGGGGAACATAAAGATAAACCTTTGCCGGAGGGGCAAGCACAACGTTCTTCGCAAAACATGGCGAGGCTCTGGCAAAACTCTTATGCGGCATTCACCCAAAACCCCGGAAGCATGAAGATATTACTCGTCGGCGGCGGAGGCAGAGAACATGTGATTGCAGAGACGATCGCACGCGGCAGCCGCAGTTCTGATCTGTATGCGGTTATGAGCAAGAAGAACCCCGGGGTTGCCGGGTTGTGCAGGGACTACCTGATTGCAAAGGAAACTGTTGAGGAGGTTCTCCCTTATGCAAGATCGAAAAAGGTTGATTTTGTTGTGATCGGTCCTGAAGCGCCGCTTGCGCTCGGACTTGCGGACGCGCTTGAAGACGAGGGGTTCCCGTGCTTCGGACCAAAAATTGCGCCTGCGCAGATCGAGCTTGATAAAGCGTGGGCTCGCAGGTTCATGCGAAGACACAATATCAGCGGGTGCCCGGTCTTTGAGGTCTTTGAGCCGGGTGATGATGCAGGAGCACACAAGTTCATCGAGAAACTTGGTAATGTTGTCGTGAAACCAACCGGGCTTACCGGCGGAAAAGGTGTTAGGGTGATGGGAGATCATTTTCCAGATATAAACGGTGCGAAGGAGTATGCTTCCGAGGTTCTGCGCGATGGACCGGTTATAATCGAGGAAAATCTTGAGGGGGAGGAGTTTACGGTGCAGGCGTTCACCGATGGCAAGACGCTTGCATTTGCACCGGCGGTGCAGGATTACAAGCGCGCTTACGACGGCGACAAGGGACCAAATACCGGGAGCATGGGGTCTTATTCTGCCGCAGGCGACCTACTGCCGTTTCTGCGGGAACAGGACTATGAGACTGCGAAAGAGATCATGTGCGATGTCATCGAAAAGATCAGGGATGATGCTTGCGCCTACAAAGGCGTATTGTATGGTCAGTTCATGTTAACCGCAAAAGGAATCATGGTAATCGAGTTTAACGCACGATTCGGCGATCCTGAAGTTATGAACGTGCTCACACTGCTTAAACCAGATTTTGTGGATGTCTTGCAGGCGGTGGCAGATGAGTCTCTTTCTTCCTTAGATGTTGGGTTCGAGCACTTTGCGACCGTCTGCAAGTACCTGGTCCCGGCAGGCTACCCTGAGAACCCGGTTAAGGACTCGGTCATCGAAATCGGCGATACCGGTGATGCCCTGCTCTTTTATTCGAGTGTCTATGAAGAGGGGGGAGAGGTGTACACCACCGGATCACGGGCAATTGCGGTTGTCGGGATCGCGCAGGCGATTGCGGATGCAGAGAAGATCGCGGCACACGGACTTTCTGCGATACGCGGCGACCTCTATGCAAGGTCTGACATCGGGACTGTGACACTGATCGACCAGCGGATCGAACATGCCGCACGCCTCCGTGCAAAATCCGGCGGTACATGATCACGTGGCAGATGACAGTATCGGGGGCGCAGGGGGCAGCGCAAGCCTCGCTCTTCAGAGCGGGCATAGCCCGCCCCCGCCTTTCTGAACGTGCGAAATGTTTTTATAGTAGCCCCTCCTCCAACACATGTTGTTTATGCGAAGTAATCCACAAAAACGGTAGAAAACACCGAGGATTATATGTATGCCCCGATCGGGGTGTGTCCATAAATACAGATGTGAACGGCGTCG
>RXIK01000026.1 GCA_004211975.1 Methanosarcinales archaeon
GTTGGTGGACTTGATTACACGATTAATGATTCGTGGTATGAGTCGTATGGCACGATCTATGTCGCTGAAATTGATGGCGTAAGTGACTGGATGTACTGGGTGAACTATCCGGATGATCCATCGCCGATGGTTGGATCCAATGCGTACGAGCTGGCTGATGGCGACGTAGTGGTATGGTATCATGCGGACAGCATGGAATCAACTCCTGAGAACACTGATATGCTGATTCGGATTGGGGTGTCTATCGCCACGACGGTTGTATCTGACTGGACACAGTTCCATTACGACATCGCAAACACTGGTGATTCACCAGCTGATGCACCTGACACGAACCAAGTGAAGTGGATAAGCGAAAATATCAGTGCTGCGGAATGTTCGCAGGCAATAATCGCAGGCGACAATGTATTTGCATATATCAGTGTAACCGGCGCGGATGATGCGATATACGCGCTCAATCGTGCAACAGGCGGTGTGGAATGGAGCGCAACGTTCCCGGGAGAAACAAAGGATTGGGGTTCATTGACAACCCCCGCATACGCTGATGGCGTGGTCTTTGCGGCTGCCGGATACAACGTCACCGGATTCGATGCGGAGGCAGGAACGAAATTGCAGGAGATAGCGTTCCCTGATGGCGGATACCTCACCAACAGCGGCGTAACGGTCGCTGACGGCATGGTCTTTGTTGGAAGTGGTGACGGTGCGAACTACTACGCGCTCAACGCAAGCGATCTTGCCGAGACTGTCTGGAACTACACTCCTGCTCTGTCTCGTGCGTACTCAACGCCAGCGGTTGCGGATAACAAGGTCATATTCGGCGACGCCGGGTGGGGCTTTGATGACGGCTACCTGTATTGTGTCGACGAGTTTACAGGAACCGAGGTCTGGTTGACCAACCTTACAGGACTGGTCTGGGGATCTGCCACAATCGATGCTGCGAATAACAGGGTTTACGTTGCAACCGCTGTCGATTGGGATTATGATGAGGGCAAACTCTACGCGCTTACATTTGATACGGGAGCGGTCCGGTGGAGTGCTGACATCAACTACACAAGCAGCACACCTGCGGTCTCTGGCGAGTACATCTATGTGGCTGCAAGCGGTACAGCACCCGGCGTTACGTACTGCTTTGATTCATCAGGAGCCCCGCAGTGGAACGTCTCATCCGGAAGCCGGAAGATATCGCCAGCAGTTGCAGACGGCAAACTCTTCACAGGCGACGTCGGACTTAGGGGCATGGCGTCTGAAGGCACGGAAGGAATCAACGTGTATGATGCGACAACAGGAGCGCTGATCTGGCAGCATGAGCACGCAGGCTCATCGCCATCGGTTGCGGAAGACGCCGACGGTAATGGCATCGTTGTGAGCATCGGGACCGATGGCAGGGTGTACGCGTTCGGCGACACGGAGACTGGTATTGTGGGCGACGTTAACCACGACGGCGAAGTCACCGCTGCTGATGCAGTCATCGCACTCCGGATGGTGGTTGGGAGCGTCGCCCCCAACGACGAGGCTGACGTGAACCGCGATGGTGCGGTAACCTCGCTCGACGCACTGATGATCATGCAGGCGGCGGCAGGAGCGAGTATCACCTGATGGGGACCGTAAATGTCCCCTATCACCAGATCGATCGCAACAACCGCTGTTGTTCTGCTGATCGTAATATCGGTACTTCTGCTGCCCGCGGCGGCAGAGTACCTGATGTTTCACAGTGACCCGGAGCGCACCGGGAATGTAAGTGGTGATGCGCCTGTGACCGGAGATCTTCTGTGGAAGACGGCGTTGCATGATACCGGTTATGTTGGCGGTGGTGCATGTGTTGCAGGCGGACGCGTATATGTCTCAAACTGGGCAGGTTGGCCAATCACGGATGAACGCGGGTTATACTGCTTAAACGAGACTACAGGCGAAATTATCTGGCAGAATCCGATCGGTGGAACGGGCGGTATCTCCACCCCTGCAATATCAGGGGGTCGTGTGTTTGTGGGGTCATGTACAGGTGATCTGTACTGCGTGAATGCGTTGGACGGAGCCACAATATGGGACAGAACAATCGAACCAAACCCGTTGTACTGGGGTGTTGGATCAAGCCCCCTTATCTATAATGGCACAATATTCGTGAACACAGTGTCTGACGGTGCACTCTACGCCTATGACTTCGATGGAAACGAGTTATGGAAGATTACGACGACAACCGGGAGTTATGGTGGTGGATCCAGTGCGATCTATTATATCTCGCCAGCCGCACACGACGAAATGGTCTTTTTTGGAGGTGCGGGACCTGCTCTCCACTGTGTAAACATCGTGACACATGATGAAGTCCGGAACTTCAGCACATCCGGCACGATCTCAACCACCCCAGCCATCGCTGGTGGCATGGTGTTCTTCGCTACCGATGAGCCTGGAGAGAGACTTCATGCACTCTACTTGAACGGGAGTGAAGCATGGAACACGTCACTTCATTGCAGACTCTCATCGCCCGCGGTGGCTTATGGCAGGGTATATATTGGCGATATGGACAAGCACCTCAACTGCCTTGATTCCGGAAACGGAAGCGTGATATGGTCTAAACCCGTTGACGGACCGGTCAAATCTTCGCCGGTTGTTGCGGGTGGCATGGTGTATGTCACCGGATACACGGGCACAATCTACTGTTTCGATGCCGATTGCGGCACGCTGGTCTGGAGCGATGACACGGAAGGATTCAACATCGCACAGCCCGCGGTCTCTGATAAAACCCTCTTCATAGGATCAGACTCCGGTTACCTGTATGCATTCCGCGATTCACCACCACTGGAAGGCAACCTCAACCACGATGGGGCAGTCACAGCAGCGGACGCCATCATTGCACTTCAGATAGTGGTCGGAGCGGTTCCTGCCGTTGACGCGGCTGATGTGAGTGGCGACGGTGTGGTGACGTCGCTTGACGTGCTGATGATACTGCAGGTGGCGGCAGCCGTATCAACGCATGATCACCTATATGCTTAAGTTAAAACAACCATCATGATTCAACCATAAGCATGAAGATCACAACAAAAATAGTAGCCATCGTTCTGCTGGCGCTCGCACTCACCATAACGGCTGCATCCGCAGACTGGTCACAGTTCCACAGCGACACAGGGCGCACAGGAAACGTAAGCGGGAATGCACCACTCACAGACACACTGCTATGGAAGACACACCCGACCGGGGACGGCTTTATCTGTTGTGGCGCAAGTATCCTCGGTGATCAGGTGTATACCTCAAGCTGGTTGGGTGGAATGGGCACTGGCGACCTTGATCTATTCTGTCTGAACAAGACTACAGGAGAGTTTATCTGGAAAAATCCGATCGGCGGTCTGGGCGGGGCATCCACACCTGCCGTAGCAGGGGATCAAGTGTTTGCAGGCTCACACACCGGTGATCTGTACTGTGTGAACACAACCGATGGGACCACTGTGTGGAACCGGACAATTGAGACGAGTCCTGCATCATGGGGTGTTGCATCATCACCACTCATCTACAACAACACGGTCTTCGTGAACAGTTTTTCCGATGCAAAATTACATGCGTTTGACTTTAATGGAAACGAACTCTGGCACATCGATACTCCGGGCACAATCGGTCATTACGAATCCCCCGCAGTATCCAGCGGAAAAATATTCTTTGCAGGTGGCGATCCTGCGCTGTACTGTGCGGATGTCAGCAACCAGTCGATTATATGGAAATTTAACACATCAGATGCGCTGAAAACAACGCCTGCAATTGAGGACGGCGTGATCTTCTTCGCAACGGAGAGCAGGATGTACGCTGTTAACGTGGCAGGAAATGAGGTCTGGAGCCGTGATCTGAAGAGTACGATCTCCTCGCCAGCAATTGCACATGGAAAAGTGTATATTGGCTCATCATTCTCCATGAAAAAGTTGTACTGCCTCGATGCGAGCAGTGGAAGCGAAATCTGGAACAAGTCTGTGAATGGCGCAATCCTATCATCACCGGCTGTCGCTCATGACACGGTCTACTTCGGGGTCAATACTGGAGATGGCACGGTGTACGCACTGAACACAACCGACGGCACGGTGCGATGGAGCTACGATACTGGCGACTACATCATGTCCTCGCCATCGATCTCTGACGGGATCGTGTTCGTTGGATCGGATACCGGGTATCTGTATGCATTCGGCACGCCTGAGAAATTCTGGGAGGGAAATGTGGTGCTGCTTTGTGGCGAGACACTGAACGTGACTGCAAGAAACAGCAGCGCAGACCTAGCTAACCACACGATCAGCCGCACCACCGCACTCGGCGCACTCGCAAAAGCCGCTGGACACGGGGGTTTTAATTTCACGGTCAACGAATCCCATCTTGCATGTACGGACTCTATTGCAGATGTCACAAACAATGACGCGGAAGGCAGATACTGGCGTTATCATGTGAATTATCATTTGAACAATCCGAAGCCAACAATTGGTGCGGATAAGTTTGAGTTAAATGCAAGCGGCACTGCCCGCGATGTGGTCACGTTCTACTATGGCAGCGATGAGACCACACCAGAGGACGCGAGCGTTGTGATCGAGATCACGACTCAGATCATCATAAAAAAACCCGAAGTGATCTTTATCACGGTCGAACGCAGCGATTTCATCGAAAATGTTGCTGAAATGAGCAATCTGAATATCACGCATCTTCCACCCTCCGCGGTTCCGAGCGGAATTGATCTTTCAGGATACGACCTGATATTCCTTGAGCATCTTAGCGGTGCACCCGCAGAAAACCTGAAGGACCCGATCAAGACAGCGGACGCAAGCGAAATCCCGGTCATCTGCATCAATTCGGGCGGGTATGGGGACCTCTTTGGAAATGTCAACCTGACCAAACACTGGCTGATCGTTGAGTACTGGGACAACTATGCCGAGGAAAATATTGCACGGATGCTAACATATCTTGAGGTTAACTTCTGCGGCTTGATAGGTGACATAAAACACCCAGTCCCGGTCCCACGAGTATACCTCCATCATCCGGACACCCCTGAACTGTTTTTTGATACACCGACATATCTTGAGTGGTATGCCAACAACTGCACCGATTACCAGTATGATCCTGACCGTCTGACGATAGGTATCGCAAGCTGGCACGAATTCACAAGATCGCCTGATGTAAATCGGCTCATATACACACTGCAACAAAAAGGAGTGAACGTCATTCCGACTGCATTTACAGGAACTGACGATCTGAAAGAATTCTATATTGTGAACAACAGGACGATTCCGGATACAATCATCTGCACAAAGTCGTTCCGGATTAACTATGGCGACCCTGATCAGGGGGTCATGGATCTTGGAGTCATGGACGTACCGGTGATGCGGGCTGTCCGGCTATACTACATGGCTCCGGGGGAATGGCGAAACGAGACAAGCCACGGAATCTCAATCATGGACCTCGGATTTCAGGTTGGAATGCCTGAGCTTGACGGCATCATCGATCCAATCGTTATTGCCGGGAAGAACGAATCGGATAGCGAGTACCAGCCGATCGATGAGCAGATCAACTGGACATGTGACCGTGCTATCGGCTGGGCACATCTGAACAGCACCCCGAATAAGACGAAAACGGTCGCGATGATCTATTACAATCACGGCGGCGGCAAGGACAACCTCGGCGCAACTTATGTGAACGTCCCGCCAAGCCTCCAGAACATCCTAAACACCATGAACCGGTCAGGCTACACAGTCAAAGGCGAGATCCCGAACGAGACCGAGCTTGTCAGGATGATGACACTAAACGGCACAAACATAGGGTCATGGGCTCCAGGCGAACTTAAACGACTCGTTGCATCCGGGACCGCAACCCTGCTTCCGGTCAAGACATATCTCGGATGGTTCGGTGAACTTGAAAAGCCGCGGCAGGAAAATGTGACGGAGCGATGGGGCGAGCCACCAGGAGAGATCATGACATGGGAGAATGAGACAACAGGAGAAAAGTACTTCGTGATCCCGAAGCTCTCATTTGGAAACGTGATCCTTACGCCACAGCCGACGCGTGGCTGGCTCCAGAACAACACTGTACTGTACCACAACAAAGACATCCCGCCGCACCACCAATACATCGCATTCTATCTCTGGCTTAAGCATGAGCAGCAGTCCGGCGGATTCGGTGCAGACGCTATCATGCACTTTGGAAAACACGGCACGCAGGAATGGCTTCCCGGAAAGGAGTCCGGCTTATCCGCTGATGATTGTTGGCCCGCAATCCTGATCCAGGACCTGCCTGTGATCTATCCCTACATCGTGGATAACATCGCGGAGGGCACACAGGCAAAGCGACGGGGCAGCGCAACGATGATCACGCATCTGACGCCCCCGATCGTTGCTGCAGGGCTATACGGGAATCTGACCAGCCTTTTAGAGACCGTATCGCTTTATATGGCTGATGGTGTTGATGAAAATGTCAGGGATACGTACAAGAAGACGATCATATCGGAATGCGAGGAACTGCACCTCAACGAGACCCTTGAGGTCGATCCCGGCGCAATGAACAACGTTACATTCGACGCTTTCGCTGTGGAACTCGCAGAATACCTCTATAGTCTGAAAACCGAGTTCATGCCTTATGGGCTGCACACGTTTGGCGAACCACCTGAAGGCAAACCCGGAGTATCCCTCATCATCTCAATGCTCCGCGACGGGTACAAGCGAGAGGTTGCACGCATGATCGGATACAAGAAC
The DNA here is from genome assembly GCA_004211975.1 of Methanosarcinales archaeon. Lineage (GTDB taxonomy): Archaea > Halobacteriota > Methanosarcinia > Methanosarcinales > Methanogasteraceae > Methanogaster_D. The sequence goes on from RXIK01000026.1 coordinate 6,702, forward strand.
TATCCTGATCCCATGCAGACCGAAAACGAATCGAAACTTGACAACTGCACCATGCAGCTACTTAAGGAGGTTTTCAATGGCACGAATGTCACAGAAGCGCAGAAGATGCTTCTCAACAACCAATCAAGTGACGAGCTTACCGCATACCTGAACCGCGCGATCGGATTTGCAGACAACATCTCAGAGTGTGATATCGAGGTTAACCGGACGCTCGAAGGATTTAATGGGGGGTACATCCCGCCATCTCCAGCCGATGATCCAATACGAAACTCTGACGTGATCCCAACCGGAAGAAACTTCTACTCACTTAATCCGGACCGGGTGCCGACAAAAGAGGCGTGGGATGTCGGCATGAACATGTCAAAAGCTCTCATCAAGCAATACCGGGCAGACCACAGTAACAATCATCCAAGAAAGCTCGCGATCATACTCTGGGCATGGGCGATGACCGACCAGGGCGTTGTTGAATCCGAGATTCTGCATCTGGTCGGCGCAAAGCCTGTGTGGGACCCTGAGACCGGAAAAGTGATCGACGTCAAACTGATCAATGGAAGCGATCTTGACAGACCGAGAATTGATGTTATGGTGGTGCCATCAGGGCTGCATCGCGATCTGTTTCCGGGGAAATTAAAGCTCATCGACCGTGCAATCAGGCTTGCCGAAAATGCCACCCCAGAGCAGGACTATGGATGTGGTGGTAACTATGTCAAAAACAACACACTCAAAATATACGATAAGCTGAATGATACCAGAAATTATACCAAAGCCGCCCTCGAAAAGAATGCAACCTATCTCTCGGTCTCACGAATATTCCTTGAAGCCCCCGGCACTTACGGACCAAATCTTGATTCTGTGATCGCTGCAAGCGGGACATGGGATAATAACACCAATATCGGAAACGTTTACAAAAGCAGGATGCATTACATCTATGGCGACCGTGTCTGGGGAGTACCGGGCGAGGAGGTCTTCGAGCTCAACCTCGCTCAGATCGATGCGATCGTGCATAACACCAACTCGAACCTGTACGGATTCATTGACAACGACGATGTCTTCCAGTACGTGGGCGGGCTTGCAAGCGCATACAAAGCAGTCACTGGAGAGGATTTTAACAGCGACAACATATACGTAACCGACAACCGGGACCCGGACAGCGACCCGACTGTATCATCGCTTCGCGAGGTGCTCCATAAGGAACTCCGCACCAGATACTTAAATCCAAAATGGATTCTGGGAATGCTGAGTGAGGGCTATGCAGGTTTAAGAGAGATGAGTAAGTTCATGGAGTACCTCTGGGGATGGGAGGCTACATGCCCCGATATCATCACGGGCACGATGTGGCAGCAGGTGCATGATGTGTACATTGGCGATGCGTACAGCGATCAATATGGTATTGACATCGGCGCAGCTGCCAGAGAGAGTAATCCTTACGCCTACCAGTCCATGCTCGGCAGAATGATCGAAGCAATGCGCAAGGGGCGATGGAATCCGTCAGACGATGTCCAGGAGATGCTCATTTCCGACTATGTTGAATCAGTGGCAGAGTACGGACCCTGCTGCTGTATCAACTGCTGTGGAAACCCAATTCTCGATGATGAGTACATACCAGGACTTATCTCCACGTTCCTGACACCTGAAGATTATGACGCGTACCGCGAAAAAATGTCGGCTGCAACAGAGCGGGACATGAAACCACCTGAAAGTACACCTGCTCGGGAAGATAAGCATGATTCCGCCCGTAGCAGTCGTGAGGGTACGCACCCACCAGGCTGGCTTGATACGGATGATGAGACAACGCAGCAGGCTAAATCACACTCCAGTGCAAACGAGACCACCGCGGATGGCGGGGTTGGTGAAGACATTACCACGCCTGTGCAATCATCCGACAAGTCCAATCCGTCTGACGACTATCTCGAAGGATACGAGATGGAAGTCAAGACCTCAGAGGAGTTTATGACCGGGGTTGCCGTCTCTGGCGCTCCGCTGATAGCGATAATCGCGGTGATTATGATTCTTGCACTGATCGCGGTCGGGCTAAGGTTTAAACGAAGATAACCACTCAGGAATATTGATTGGTCGCCCAATTACGATTTTGTTCCCGCTGATGTAAGCCACTCACGCTACAGGGCTGCGGATGCGGCGATATCATCATGATCGGGTGAAACCCATCCTGCCCATCATTTTTTCTTTCGTCCCTTCCTGTCATACCTGAAGATATGCGCCCCTTCCACTTTGTCCACCGGCAGCAAATCCGCTATCTGCACTCGCACAACTTTCTCGCTTTTTCCGGATGCTATCACAACATTCTCAAAGATCGCAAACCATGCCGGTGCGACCCCGATCTCAGAGAGCCGTTTCGAGATCTTTCTTGCGTTTGACTTACCCACTTCTCTATGATAAACATTCATAAGTTCGGGTTTCTCACTCAGGATATCTTCTGTTTCTTCCCAGTATCGATCCCTGTTCGATTCGCTCCTGGCGTAAAACTTCAGCAGTTCTTCAGCAGAATCCTCTTTTTCGTGGACCGGTGCATCCAGGGACGTGATAACTCCAAACCTCCTTTTCGACTGCTGGTATTCAGCCTGGATACTGCGCCTCATGCTACTGCCTATGCGAATATTGTACGCGCCCATAAACCCGCAGTAAATAATCCTGCCTTTGAACGGGATAAGAGTGGTTTCAACAAACATAGGCATAATCGGAGGCATCATATCCTCTATTGCATCGTGTAACCCAAGGACGCCGTACACCTTTTGTTCCCCTTCGGCTATCATGAAAACAGAATAGTTCTTCAGGTGCGCCACAATCAAAAACCTGCCCTTCACAAAGTTCTTCCAGCTCTTAACTATACCAAGCTCTTCATCATTAAGATCAAACGGGTTTTCAGAAACAAATGAGTCGATAAGCCCGGGGTCACCGCACAATTTCTCGTGGAGTTCGTTAACAGCTTCAGGGCTTTCACACATTAAATCCGGCTCACACAGGTCTTCAATAACCGGGTGCTTCCGGTTCACATAGAACAAAAGCAACAAGTACAACCTGTGAAACAGGTCTGCCTCTTCATTTTTGAGTTTCATGATATCACCTCAGGGATTTTCATTATCTATTATTCGTCGATCTTAAAAATAAGTGTCCACCCCCCGGTTAGACCGATGCGCCTCAATGCGAGCGATGTTCTTGTCAATGGCAGTGGTACCGATACCAGCCGCCCAATCACCTATCTTTTGATTTACGATCCTGCTTATAACTCTTGTACCATAAAGAGATGCCAAGTATCCCTAAAAGATACCCCAGACCTGCAAAGACCCTTAAATAAAGTGGTGACTCGCCTACGCCCTGAGTTTTCATTCCGCCTGTTGCAGTCATATTAATCGTCAGCTCATCCTTGTGACCTGTTGACTCAACAACAACCAGCCATTCCTTCTCAAATTTGGGATCAAACCTGAACATGCCATCTTTATCGGTCTTATCCTCTATATACAGCCGCCCATCAGGGTAGAAGACCTCTACATCCGCATACTGCACGGGCGTGGGTTCCATGCCGCCGTAGTATGCCTCGACACAGATCGAGTCGACCCTGTAATCGATGACGAGCGCGTGTCCGGATACCACGATGGGACCTATACAGAGTGCCACAAGAATCGAGACCGCCAGTAGCACACCTCGATCTCGCTTCATCTGCACCCTCCAGATCTTTTTCGCATCAGGAGAACTGTAATAAGCCCGATTATCCCTATCGTCGTAAATAAACCGGCTGCAGGCGACTCGGGTGCTGATGCTGATGTGGATGTTGTATCGGTACTGGTCTCAGGGATCACAGATACTCGCTCTTCCTCTGCTAGTGGAAACGACTCGAATACTGGTAGAATAAAGATGCTGCGCTCCATTATGCCATCGCCAAAGACCGCGATATTCCATACCCCTGGTTCGTCGAGTGTATATACAAAGTCACCATCAGAATCGGTCTTTGTGAATCCTTTCACCATCATCCACGAGTCCTGCGGGTAGAGCTCATCCGCTTTCCCAAGCACCTCCGGATCATCGCTCAGGCGATACTTCACAACATACACTATTGCGTTTGCAAGCGGCGCTCCATCCTGAACCGCCCTTCCTCTGAATACAAATCCCTCTTCTAACCCGTATGGGCGCATGTACGGAATTATCTCAACGGTCTCACCAAGTTCAGCATCCCAACCCCTCCATGCCGCCTGACCACAGTGAATTACCGCCTTTGCATGATCAACAAACTCGCCCTTAATCCCGGTTACGTTCATCGCTGAATAAACTATGTAGTCTCCTCGCATATCAACCGTGAAAGACACCGTATACGCTTTAACACCAGCAACCAATGTCTCAACCGGGGTTAATTGCGTGACGTTGCCATCAGGATTCCTCACATACACATCAGGAGTGTCAATACAGCCAAAGAGCTCCTTGAATGGGCAGCCCCAGGTGATCAGAACGGTCTTTTCCTCGCCCAGACTTGCAAGATAATCATCCGGGCTAACATCCATGCCGCCACCCGGAAAGAGCATCGTGAAGTGGGCAGATGCCGTTCCCACAATGCCGCATCCTGCGATCGCGATGGCTACGAGCATGATCATACTAAATTTCATATTGTTACGCATATTCCTAAATCCTCCTATTTGGGTAGTTCATATCGATAGATCCTGCATCCGGGTATGGCATAGACCTAATTACGAGTTCATGCCGCTTATCAGGATCCATGTTACCGCGTGATTCTCGGCAACTCCATTGAGACCGGGTTAACCGCGGTGCCATACATATACCGTGCGAATCTCGCTGAGTTACATGTTACGGTCAGTAGCTCTATAGTACTTAAATATGACGATCAGACCGGGCTGCCACATCGCGTGTATGCCCCTCGTTTAATAAACTGTGCTGCCGCGGCAGAATCGAGACAATGAAAAGTCGCTCAAAATAGCTCCCCTGAGTTTAACCGGATTTAAGCACACATTCTAATAAATGCGTACGCAGTATTTTCACCTTCGATAACTCGCTGGTGCCAAGACTGATAGGGACACCCCTACAAAAGAAATATATTGAACAACAACACATCTCCAGAGTGTGCGTGGCATTATGTGGACGCCCCCCTACAAACACTCTAACAAAGATGGCTAAAGGAAGTCTGAGTCATGACAAAATATCGATGTACAAACTGCGAATACGTTACCAACACCGCTGCGGCGCCAGAGGAGCGCCCGGTCTGTGAGCACAAGAAAACATTCGAGAAGATCAAGGAGTGATCAAACATGCTCGAAATAGAAAAACTGAACCTGGAGGTTGATGGACGACCCGTACTCAAAGGTCTTAACCTCATAATCGAAAAAGGCGAGTGTCATGTCCTGCTCGGACCCAACGGATCCGGAAAAACATCACTTCTCTTAGGAATACTCGGGTTTCCGAGATACCGGGTGACCGGCGGCAAGATCATCTTCAACGGCGAGGATGTCACCAACCTGAAAACGGCTGAGCGCGTGAAACTCGGGATGGGAATCGCATTCCAGAACCCACCGGTCATACGCGGCATCAGGCTTGGAGAGATGGTAAACCTCTGCCGTGGCGACAAATCCGGTGAGATCACCGATGAAACACGTGTTCTTGCGAAAGAACTACATTTCACAGAGGAATTCCTGGAACGAGATGTGAACGCCGGATTCTCAGGAGGCGAGATCAAACGATCCGAAATACTGCAACTAATTGCGCAAAACCCGGATTTTGTGATGCTGGATGAGCCCGACTCCGGCGTTGACATCGAGAACATGGAACTAATCGGCGGAATGATCAGCAAACTCCTGCACAGACAAGAACTCCCAAGCAAACGAACCGCCTCAGGACTCATCATCACACACCTCGCAACAATCACAGACTATGTGGATGTAGACTGGGCGCACGTGATGCTCGGCGGCAGGATCGGGTGCTCGGGAAAACCGGACCATATCATCAGACAGGTAACAGAAGGAGGCTACGAAAAATGCATAAAAGAGTGCCAGATGTCGTGAGTCCATAAGTCGCGAAGTTTATAATCTCCGAACTCGCATATTTTCTTGTCAACAATCTCAGCTTTAAGCGGGGTATTAGTCCCACAAGGGAACAATATACCCAACCAAAACTGAAGTTCGGGCATTTATCTACACCAAACGTGGAGAATGGGCATGAAAATCAAAAATGGCGACGTCGCACAGGGTTCCAGATGGTCGGAGCCTGTTGTTGTGAATCTGGTAGAGGAGATCGGTGATTACATACGGGTGGTTGGCGTAACGCGTAATTCTCGCCAGCATATCGATCAACTCATACATCAGGACGAGATCAGTGCTCTTGATTCCGGGAAGATTGAATCAAACTTCACGGCAGAGCCAGGTCAGGTCTTTCTCGGTCTTGAAACGAGAAGAGAGACTTTTTATTATCTTCTGGTTACCCGGGGGTTGTCTTATGTAAGCACAACTGATAGAATTGAGTCCTATCGATCTGAAAAGTCGTTTACATCGTTGATCTGTGAAATTAGTGTTAATCTGTGGCTAAAAGTTTTATTTGCCACAGCTTAACACCGATTCCACTGATTTCAGAAGTCATATCGTACCACTGTTTGCAGGATTAGCATCATGTTGTTCAACCGACCGGAACAAATTAAAAAGTCTCCTGATTTATCTGACTTTTTTTATGTTTGGTTAAAAAGAACGGTAGGTGATTTATATCCAGAATTGTTTTCAACTCCAGCTACACCCAAATCAAATGAGGCAATTGCTGAGCTCCCACTCCTCAGAGGGATGAGTAAGAAAAAAGCATCGGAGATTGTTAAGGGAATTAAGACAAAAGAACATTTTGAAGCCATGCTCAAACAATCCTTCCAGGAGATCCACCACGTCTTAAAGCCCGATGGCATCGCAACGATCGTCTACGCGCACAAGTCCACCGAGGGCTGGGAGACACTCATCAATTCGCTGCTGGATTCAGGTCTCATCATGACCGGCGCCTGGCCCCTGCACACTGAGATGAAAGCGCGCCTTCGGGCAAAGGAGTCTGCGGCGCTTGCCTCTTCGATCTACATCGTTGCCCGCAAGATGGAGCGCGAGCATACTGGCTTCTATAGTGAGGTTTCCGTGGATCTGAAGCGCCACTTAAACGAGAAGCTCCACCGGCTCTGGGAAGAGGGGATCGGCGGTGCAGACTTCTTCATCGCGGCGATTGGCTCTGCAATCGAGGTTTTCGGCAGATATGAGAAGGTGATGGACTATGAGGGCGAGATCGTCCGTGCTGACCGGCTGCTCTCTGATGTGCGGAGGATCGCGACCGATTATGCGGTGCGGCAGATTCTGCACAACGGCTTTTCGGGCGAGATAACTGATCTGACCCGGTTCTATGTTCTCTATCGCTGGAGTTATGGCGCGGCAAAGGTGCAGTTCGATGACGCGCACAAGCTTGCTATGAGTTGCAACATCGATGTGGCAGATGAATGGGGCAGAAGCAGGGGATTTGTCAAGAAAGAGAAGGAGTTTGTGAGGGTTCTTGGTGCGCAGGAGCGGAAACCTGACGACCTGAAGAATCCCTCCGAACTGATCGATGTTCTCCACCGTGTCCTCCTGCTCTGGGAAAAAAGTGAGCGGGACGAGATGGTAAGTTTGCTTCGGGATTCTGGTTACTGCAGGGGTGAAGCGTTCTATCGTGTTGCGCAGGCGGTATCTGAGACGCTCCCGATCGAGAACAAGGAGAAGAAGCTGCTGGATGGATTTCTCGCGGGACGGGAACGATTAAGAGACGAGGTGAGAAAGGAAGGTGTGCAGACGAGGTTGTTTTGAATGATTGAGAGACTATCACTATAATGGAGAAAAGTCGGGCGACACATTTCATGTAATAACGATTTATAAAACATCAAAAATCGAAAAATGCTGGAGCGGAAGATATACATGAAAAAAATGACAAGCACAAAAGGAGAAGTTGTAGCGATATTTAAAGGGATACTGGAAGAAATCGGTATCGAGTATTCCAGCATCCTCTTATTCGGGAGCAGAGCAAGAAATGATTCTGGAGAAGAGAGTGATTGGGACTTTATGATAATTATTAAGGATCGTATAGACCTCGGGGAGAGGCGAGGACTGTGGTACAAAGTTTACAGGAGATTTCATGATCATTTCCCTACGATTCCCGTAGATATAATCTTGAAAGATGAACAATCCTTCGAAAGTGAGAAGAGAGTGGCAAACACAATCGCAAACGAGGTGTATCTGGAGGGCATCGAAGTATGAAAGAAGACGTAGCCATGAGGTGGATTACAAAAGCGGGAAATGATTTGAAAGCCGTTAAACATCTATTGACCTTTGAGGACGCTCCAACGGATGTGATCTCCTTTCATTGTCAACAATCTGTTGAAAAATACCTCAAAGCATACCTGACACTGGCGGGTGTGCGGGTAAAGAGGACGCATGATTTAGATACGATTTTATATCTCTGTATTGAGGAAGATAAAGACTTTAAAGAGTTGGATAATGAGGAAATCTCTAACCTTACATTCTATGCAGTTGAGATCAGGTATCCTGAAGAATATATTGAACTTACGATCGGAGAAGTTGAGGAACTTTATGAAACTGCAAGGAAAGTGAGAGAATTTGTGATAAAAAAGTTAGAAGAGAAGGGTTTGCGATTACAAAGATTGGAGGAATTAAAGGTCAAAAAACACGGGAGCTGAAGACACCGATGAAAGTAATATACGACCCACAGACAGACAGCCTCACCATAATACTCAGGGATGTTCCAGTCAAGGAAAGCGATGAGATCAAAGATGGCTTGATCGTGGATTATGGGGATGATGACCATATAGTGGCAATCGAGATGCTTGACGCATCCGAAAATGTGTCAGAGCCGTCTGCATTGCTGTATGAAATTAAAGGACAGATGACACCAGTTATAGCATAAAAACGATTACGATATGCATCCACCATCCCCTACACTCCGGCGGAATCGCGACGAAACGTCTACCCACACAAGTCAACCGAGGGCAGGAGAAGAAGCTGATAGATGGTTTTCTATTGGGAAGAGAACGGTTAAGAGAAGATGTGAGAAAGGAACAAGTGCAGATGAGGTTGTTTGAATGATAAAAAATCTGGAGATTAAGAACTTCAAGTCAATAAAGCATCTGACGATGAATTGCAAAAGAATAAACCTGTTTATTGGGGAGCCCAATACGGGCAAATCGAATATTCTGGAGGCGCTTGGCTTGCTGAGCTGGTGTGGATACGTAAATACAAATCTCAAAAAATATGTTAGATTTCAGAATACTCATAATCTTTTTTATGATGGGTTGCTCGACCAGCCAGTTGAAATAATAATGGATAAATTGGTGTTAGGGATAACATTTGAAAATGATAAATTCACCTTTGCGAGGGGCGAGAAAGGAATCTTTTCAAATGATGAAATCGACTTTAGGGGTGGTGTGAGTGAAATTGTCGGTAGGCTGGGTTATTCAGGTGATATCGCTGAGTCTGGCACTCCTATCTCTGAGGTTGAATCTATAAAATTTTACAGATTTATAGAGCAGAACGAATTTCCAGATAGCAGATCATCGTTCCTTCTGCCCCCAAATGGCTCTAACCTGTTCGCAGTTGTAATGGCAAACAAGAAATTTAGGGAGACCATGGCAAGTTTTTTCAAGAATTATGGATTTAAACTCGTGTTTAAGCCCCAAGAAAGAGTCTTCGAGATTCAGAATCAGGTAGATGATCTGGTTTTCAGTTATCCTTATATTCTAACCTCGGACACACTCCAGAGGATAATATTCCACGTGATCGCCATGGAATCAAACAAAAACTCCACATTAGTCTTCGAAGATCATTTCCCTACTACACAAAATATCTCGGAGAAAGAATCGCATTTGATGAGGCAAACCAGTACTTCATAGCAACTCACAACCCCTATCTCCTCCTCTCAATCCTTGAGAAAGCACGTAAAAATACTGTGAATGTCTTTGTCACATATTTTAGAGATTACCAGACAAAAGTCAAACGTCTCAACGAGGAACAAATATCTGAGCTGATGGATTATGATCCGTTTTTCAATCTGCACTCTTTTATCGAAGGGGAGGAAAATCCGTGATAATTGTTGAGTGTTACACCGACGAATTCCTGGTGAAGAGCATGGGATTTCCCAGAAGACAGATAAAGCACGAAGGCGGCAAGGGAAAAGTCATGGAGATCGTGAAGAAAAAAGATATGACAGTTGGCATCATCGATGAAGACCCTTACAGCGATCAACCATCAGATCTGGAGAACTACATCGAAAAGGATGCCAGATCAACAGTTAAATTACTGATCCGGAAGGATGATGACAGTAAAAGGTTGATACAGATCTCCCCCTATCTTGAACACTGGCTGTTAGATAGAGCCAGACAGAACCGGATCGCTCCAAAGGATTTTGGTCTTCCGAACGACCCAAAAGAAATGCATAGTATTCCACATGTCAAGAGGGATAGAAACTTTCATAACTTTCTAAACGAACTTATTAAAGCAGACGATGAGATTGATACGCTTAAAAAATGGATATGGAGGTTAGTTAAATGAGATCATTCCACCCGATAGCAGTACCCCACAGAGACATTCTGGAAGGCAGGCTCACAATGGATGTCTTTGCCCCAGACCTGGGGGAGGTGTACAAAGACAGAGGACCCGACGAGTACAAAGATAGCGAACAGTTCTTCAGGAAGACCTACCAGACAGAAGGGGTTTCCAATGAATCTCTGCGTCGTTACTATCGATCGCTCGCAATTCCTGACAGGGATGGATTTAAGGAACATGATCTTGGCATTCCGACTTATGGCGACGCAAAGAAGATCGATGATCTGGTCTATGAGAAACTCCGAACGGATGGCAAGGTGCTGGAACGAATCGCCCCGCTGGTAATTAAGGAGAGATATCTCAAGGATAACCATTTCGTATTGACCGAGCAACTGCACCAGTCCAGCGCCCGAACGCCCGGAGAGGTCCGGATTGTAAATCGAGCTGTCTGGGAGAATGGTATTTCCGAGGGAGTTTCACAAGGACTCTTCGGGCTTGGTGAACTGGAGGATGAAAATGAAAAGCCAGTCTGCCGTTTCTTCGGAAAGAGTCCATCTGTTGCCCTTTCTGGTAGCGAGGTGATCATCAGGGAAGACCTCTGCACCACACAGGAAGAAGAAATGGATCGTGGAAATGGATATCCGACAGGCACGGACAAAACAGATAGCGGGGAAATGGGCATAGGAGATAATGGCGCTCAGCCACCGATCGATCCGGAGTCGACCGTTTCCGGAAAAGAATCGGTTCGAACAAAGGTTCATCCAAAATTCATAATTCCCAAAGGCAAAGTGGCAGGTATCATGGGCGTTATGAATCTCCTGCAGTCAAACTTTGACAGACTGGAGATTGAGCTACTGGCAGAAGGTGGCGAGATTTCAGAATCTGATTACGATGATAAAATAAAAGAAACATTCAGACAACTGGAAATCAAAATGAATAAGAGTGCATAAGGCAAATATTAGAAGGAGACTACGAAAAATGCATAAAAAAGTGCCAGACAACACAAATACCGTAAAACCCGAAGATTACGCGATGGATGCAGAAAAACACGGTCCGGAAGACCGATCCGAGATCGAAGATGAATACAGAAAATCCCTCCTTGGAGTTGGGTACGATCCAGCTGGTGAAGAGCGATCAGGATCGTTTTTACAGCTTGACCACTCTGTTCTCTGCTCAAGTGCCGTTCAGGAGGGAATCGAGGTTCTGGACAGTGGCGAGGCACTCAAGAAGTACTCGTGGCTCTCGGATTACTTCTGGCGTGCGGTCGCACCTGACAAGGACATCTACACGAAAGAGGTTGCAGAGAATCAGACCGGCGGATACTTTGTGAGAGCTGCCCCGGGCGTTAAATCCATATTCCCGCTGCAAGCATGTTTATTCATCGGGAAGGAGCGGCTTTCGCAGAACGTGCATAATATCGTGATCGTCGAAGAAGGCGCAGAACTTCACATTATTACTGGCTGCTCGACAGCAAAGGATGTGCAATCTGCCATGCATCTTGGCGTGTCGGAGTTCTATGTGAAGAAGGGTGCAACGCTCACATACACGATGATTCATAACTGGGCGCCTGAAGTTGTGGTTCGACCGAGAAGCGGCATCATCGTCGAGGAGGGCGGAACATATATCAACAACTATATTTTGATGAAGCCTGTTAAGGACGTGCAGATGTATCCGGTCACATACTGCGGCAAGAACGCAAGAACAATGACACAGACCGTTATCCACGCTTCAAAAGATTCAAAGATCGATATCGGCTCAAAAGTGGTGCTGGAAGGCGAGAACAGCCGCGCAGAACTAATATCCCGATCGATCGCAACAGATCAGGCTGATGTCACCGCAAGAGGTGAGATCGTTGGCTCGGCGCCCGGAGTGAAAGGACATCTCGAGTGCATCGGGCTGATGCTTTCCAACACGGCACGGATACACTCAATTCCCGAACTTGAGGCGACTGTGGAGGACGCTGAACTCTCGCACGAGGCAGCGGTCGGGCGAATATCAGAAGAGGAGATCGCATACCTGACAGCAAGAGGTCTCTCAGAAGACGAGGCTGCTGGCGCGATCGTTCGTGGTTTTCTGAATGTGGACATCAAGGGACTGCCCCCAGCACTTGGCGCTGAGGTGCGAAATATGATCCGGATGAGCGCGGACGCCCTGTGATCGGGGGCGTTTAAAACAATTATATGCAGAAGCGGGGTAAATATCTATGATCAAGGCAAAAGCACAACCCGAAAATTTTGAGAACGCAACAAAAAGGCTCAAAACTGCTCTGGAGTACGACCCTCTGGAATTAGATATAGCCCTGGATGCCGTCATCCGGAGGTTTGAGTTTACTTTTGAGATGGCTTGGAAATCTGTGAAGTTGGCGGCAAAGGCGGTTGGCTATGATTGCAAATCTCCGAAGGGACGCCTGAAACTGGCTTACAGGATGGGGTAAATTAAAATTGCATGAAATCAAGTTGGCGAGACTCTGGCAGCATTCATTAATAATTTAAGATACTATGAACCAAAAAACACTACATCTGCTCAGTTACGGGCTCTACGTGGTCACATCAACAAATGGCGAAGCCATCAACGGTCTAATCGTAAACACCGTGATGCAGGTGGCATCCAAGCCCCCGATGGTTGCGGTTGCCATAAACAAGAAGAACCTGACCTGTGAATACATACGAAAGAGCCGTGTCTTTGCGGCATCGGTTCTTGGGACGGACGCACCCATGGAAATAATCGGCAGGTTCGGTTTCAGGTCAGGCAGGGACATCGATAAATTTGAGAGCATCCGATATCAAACCGGCACAACCGGTGCACCTGTCGTGCTTGATTATGCCATTGCATACATTGAGGTTGAGGTTGCGCAGGAGGTGGACGCTGGCACGCACGTTCTCTTCATTGGCGAGGTTGTTGATGCGGATATTCTTAGAGAGGGCGAGCCTATGACTTATGCGTACTATCATCAGGTGAAAGGTGGGAAGACGCCGGATAAAGCCACAGTTTATATTGAAGGTGAAGATTGACTGGAGAAATGATATCATGAACAAAGTAGAGATAAAAGACGGAGTTTATTGGGTTGGAGCGATTGACTGGAACCTGCGGGATTTTCATGGGTATGCCACGCCCGGAGGCACGACATATAACGCATACCTTGTCAAAGACTCAAAAACTGCGCTTGTTGATACTGTGAAAGCCGGGTTCTTTGATGAACTACGCAGTCGTGTGGAGGCGATAACAGACATGGGCACAATCGATTATGTGGTCGTGAATCATGTTGAGCCGGATCACACAGGATCGCTTCCCCGTGTTATGGAGGTTGCCTGCGATGCGACTGTTATTGCAACCAAGAAAGGCGCGGAAGAACTGCCAATGTACTATGACTGTGACGATTGGGAGATACAAACCGTAAAGACCGGAGACACAATCTCACTCGGGGAAAAGAAACCCCGATGCTCCACTGGCCTGATAACATGGTCACATACATCCCTGAGGATCGTCTGCTCATGTCAAACGACGCGTTTGGGCAGCACATTGCAAGCAGCAAGCGATATGCCGATGAGGTTTCCGGGATACTTGGCGAGGCTGCCACATATTATGCCAACATCCTGATGCCGTTCTCATCACTCATCACAAAAACCCTGAAGAAAATCGATGAGATGGGGCTTGCGATCGACATGGTTGCGCCGAGCCACGGCGTGATCTGGCGCAATTCCGGCGTTAGCGACATTCTCGGCGCGTATCGCGGCTGGAGTTCAGCCGAGTCAAACAATACTGCGATTGTGGTCTACGACACAATGTGGGGCAGCACCGAGAAGATGGCATCTGCAATTGCACAGGGCATAATCGATGCCGGGTTTGAGGTTAAAGTATACCACCTCAGGAAATCCGAATGGAGTGAGATTATACGCGAGATTCTGGAGGCTAAGATCCTGCTTGTTGGCTCTCCCACAATCAACAACGGGATGTTTCCAAGTGTCGGGGGATTTTTAACGTATCTCAGAGGACTTCGACCAAAGGGCAAGGTCGGCTCCGCTTTCGGCTCGTACGGCTGGGCTGGAGGCGCGGTCAAAGCGATCACGGGCGAGCTTGAGAAGACCGGTGTCACGGTTATCGAGCCTTTATCCGTTAAATTTGTGCCGGGAGCGAACGATCTTGCTGAGTGCGCAAAGCTTGCCAAAAAGGTTGTTGATGCGGCAGAGATGCAGGAACGGTGATCTCAACGATCATTTGCTCAAACAAACTGAAAAAATAGGATCGGTTCAAAGATGGTAGTGCATGGCGAGAACAGCCATGCAGACCCGATATGTGGGTTGATTGCAACAGATCCGGTATTATGTCGCTGCGAGAGACGCGGTTATCGTATCGGCGGACGACACGGTCTAAAAATCCTGGTGTTCTCCACCGATCTACTTAGTTCGCGCCGTTTGCGATACGATCCGCACCAGGAGATCACGAATAGCAACGAATGACGCTAATAAACAACTATAGTTAATGATAAAACCGAATAAATTTGTGTTATTTGTCTATTCATAATAAAAAATGACATAACTCCATATAATCCATGTAAAACACATTAAAACTAGTGTGATCTGAGTTGGGTAAATAATCGAGATGATGGGTTGTTTGTTTACTGCAACGCGAGATACTATTAGATCCAAAATTCGAGAGTGCGGGGGATACCCGGGGGGATCTCGGTTCCCCCTGGTTTTATCATCCACAGCTGTCCTTTAACTTCTCCATGATTACAGCTGGACAGACCCGTTGCACGCCCTCCAGCCCCCCGATTTTCTCCGCGATGAACTTTCCGAGAGCCCGCCCGTCCTTAAGCCATATCTCGGTCATGATCATGTGATCTCCGGTTGACGTTGCGACAAACTTCACTTCAGGAAACTCTGTCATTTTGATTGCAACATCAAGAAAATGTGTTGGCTCGACATCGAGACCGACAAATGAAACCGAGTTATACCCGAGTTTTGCCGGATCAACAACCACAGTGTAGCGCTTTATAACCTCTCTGTCCTCAAGCAATTTCACGCGCTTTCGTATTGTGGATTCGCTGACATCAAGTTTTTCCGCAATCTCGGTGAGCGGTGTGCGAGCATTCTCGCGAAGTATTTCCAGTATCAACATGTCTTTTTCGTCAATCATTCCGTATGTCACCATATCAACTTCCGTATTTCTCTTACACATCAGGGACGATTTTCGCACCATAACGTCATGTATTTCGTAATGCACATAACTACAACGGTAAACCATTAAAAGGTTGGGGCTGGCATCGATTTCAGACACACTCAGCAAGAGCGCGTCCAATGGCGGCAATTCTCAGATATCCTGCCACATACAGGATCGTGCCCCCAAGCCCCCGGTCCACAGTCATGTCCTCTGTACCGGGGTGGGAGTGATGCACCCGCTAAACCGGTACGTTAGCCCTATACGTTGGTGTGACAGAGGTTTCCGGTAGCTCAGCCGACAACCACGGTTTAAATATCTTGCAGCACAACAGATAGGTTGAGGTACCCCTGCTTGAATGCACATGAAAACCTGCGCAAACTAAATATTGAGTATATCGAACAATGGGTGCCGTACAGTCTTCTCATCGGGATGTTTGCGGGCGCAGGCGCAGTATTTTTCTACACGCTGCTGTCACTTGCATCATACTACCTGCTCGGCGGCATCGGACACTACTATGTGCCGCCGGCAGGTGGTGAAGAGGGACTGCTGCAGGTGCCAGCGGGCGTCATGCCACCCGCTTTGCTCACAGACCCCCACACATGGATTCTTTTGCTGCTGCCAGCAATCGGCGGGCTTTTGGCAGGCATCATCATATACACGTATGCCCCGGAGGCAGAAGGTCACGGGACCGATGCCGTGATCGATGCGTTTCACCAGCATAAAGGAACCATCAGAAAACGTGTACCGGTCGTTAAGGCGATCGCGTCTGCGATCACCATCGGAACCGGAGGAAGCGCAGGCAGAGAGGGACCGATCGCACAGATCGGCGCAGGTTTCGGGACGTATTTTGCAGACCGGCTGAAACTCGATGACAACGCCCGAAGGATGATGCTAATATGCGGCGTGGCAGGCGGCATAGGCGCTATCTTTCGCGCGCCATTCGGAGGCGCGTTATTCGCAATCAGCGTGTTGTATAAAAAAGATTCGGAATTTGAGTCTCTTGTTCCGGCATTCATCGCATCCATCACAGCATATTCAATCTTCTGCTCGGTCTTTGGCTGGGGTTCACTGTTCACAACTCCAGAGTACACATTCACCCACCCGATCGAACTGATCTTTGATGCGATTCTCGGTTTGCTATGTGGTCTGGTCGGCATTGGATATATCAAGTTATTTTATGGGATGCGGGACATGTTCGCAAGACTCGGGGTGAAGAATCATTTCAAACCCGCAATAGGGGGTCTTATGCTCGGTATCCTTGCCCTGCTACTCCAACAGACGTGCGGAGCAGGCTACATGGTCTTTGAAATGGGGTATGGCATCATACAATCCGCAATCGATGGAGAGCTGATGTTATGGACTCTGGTGCTGCTTGTCATCGCCAAAATCCTTGCAACGTCGTTCACCATCAGTTCCGGCGGGAGTGGTGGCGTGTTCGCACCATCACTGGTGATTGGTGGTATGCTCGGAGGCGCATTTGGCGTGCTGGCAAATGCAGTGTTCCCCGGAATCATTGGTGAGATGCAGGCAACCTCGTTTGTCCTCATAGGGATGGCGGCGATGATTTCCGGTGTTGCGAACGTTCCGATCGCTGCGATCGTGATGGTCTCTGAACTAACAGGAAACTACCACCTGCTGCCGCCGCTGATGTTTGCATCAACCCTCGCATACCTGATCACCAGCAACTGGTCGATCTATGAAAAACAGGTTCCGGCAAGGGTGGATTCACCAGCACACCGCGAGGAACTGACCATTGGCGTTCTTGAAAACACGCTTGTACGCGAAGCCATGTCCGTTGATATCATGCCCACACATCCGTCAAACAGTGTTCAGACGGTGCTAAACCTGATCCACAAGTACGGACACATCGGATACCCTGTGATCGACGACGACCGACTTGTCGGGATCGTGACATTCGGGGACGCGGGACGCGTGCCGTCCGAGGATCGTGATGAAGCACTCGTCGAAGAGATCATGACAACGCCGCCGATCGTGACATATCCTGATGAGTCGCTTGAGGATGCACTGCACAAACTGGTCTTAAACAACATCGGAAGGCTTCCCGTGGTCGACCCGGCTGACGAGTCAAGGATGCTTGGCATACTCACAAAATACGACATCATACGACTGCATGCGCAGTTAAGATGATCTGCCATCACCACACAGGGATTGCTTCCAAATACGTGCTGTGTAATGCACGCCGATTTAAGTAGAGATACGGAACCGACACATGAGGGACATAAAGCTCACTAAGCGCGCTTACTTTCTGAAATGACTGCTGGTATAACCGAAGCCGTGCCGGACCATACCCCAAAAGCGACTAACAGCCATACCCACAGGGATAGTATTTCTCACTTACATTACACCCCAGAAGACGGTTTTCACTCGATTTTTTGTGAAAAAATCGTTTTATACGCTTATATATCGTAGATTTCCTTTCCACGCAGCCATCAACGAATTAAGACGCGCAGTTCCGCGCTGGTCCGTTGGCATAAACATCACCTTTGGATGATACCGCTCGATAAACCCCAGAAACTCATAAAAATGCGACGTTAAGAACTTGAAGTCGCTGATCAGCGCAACCGGATCATCCTGACCAACCCTAAGATGCGGTATCACTGAACTCACATCGGTGCCGCCACCAGCTTCAGCGCATCGCATCGCAGCGATATCAATCAGATCTGCGGTTGCATTAAACGAGATTAATTTCACCTTTGATTTAAAGTATTTGTGGATCGTGTCGGTCAGCACCTTCGCGGATTCGATCGATGTGGTCATGCTCGATGAGAGGTCAACCAGCACCCAGACCTGTTTCTTTTTCTCAAGTTCTCGTTCAAGCCACATATTACTTGAATCAAAGAGAATGAGTCGTTTTTTATCGGTAAGTGACGTGCTCACCCCCCGATATCTTGTTACGAGGCGAGGTCTCTCGATCCCGAGACCGCGCTCCAGCAGTACTGGCAGTTTTAGGCGCCGCGCCAGCTGAACCTGCTCGGATTCCCCGTAAACAAGCGCAGACGTGCCTGCGCCAACATTCTCACCACCAATCTTCTGGGCAAGGGTCTCTGGCGCAAACTCGCAGAACTTCTCCTGCTTGATGTACTGCGGGGTGCGCTCATGAAGCACGTCCGTATTTCGTTTCATCATCCGCCATGGCGTGTTGTCAGATCGCCAGACCGAGTTTAATTCACCTGCAAGCGACGAGACCGACTCAACAAATCCCTTGAACTGTCGCTTCACAAGATGAGTGGAACCAGTTGCCACAAGACCACTGAGATGTTTGAACCGGTCAGACCCTGATAACCGGACAATCTCGCTCACAACCTCCTCTGGAAACTCCCCCACACCCTTTGAACCGAAAAACCGGGCTGGCTGGCTGAACATCTGCACGGGAAACGCGCTGGGATGCCGTGACAACAGGATGAGCATCGAGATCGTGTATGCATCATCACTCATTGATGCTGCAAGCGACTCAATCAATATAATGTCCATCGGCAGATATGCACTGGTATCAAGGCTGCAATTGATCGCGTAATCCGAGATGATGTTCGCTGCAAAATGCACGATGTCCGCATCCAGATACTGCCCGCTGAAGATGTCCGCATCGCTTAACTTCTCTGACTCGGTGATTTCACGATATCCTGCAATCAAATCATTAATATACGTTAAATGTGCAATTTCATGCTCTGCCATCAGTCTGGCAAGATCTTTCTGGTCGCTCCGGGTCTTAATGTATAGATCTGCGTGTCTGGACGCCGTAAAAACATAAATATATGACGAAGGGTCTGCTGTATCTGTTTCGATATATGTTAGCTTGATATCGTAGTTTGATACCAGTTTGTCAATCAGTTCGCTGAGCATCACGAGCATATTATCACCCTGGCGTCTGTTTCTTGTTGGCAGATAGCATGAATCTAACGGATCTTTTCGATTCGCAGTGACCGCTGCTAACCACTATCTACGATGCAAATGCTCTTCTGCAGCCGCTGTTGCCTCCCTTCCCTGCGGCGTCCGCTTGACAAACCCGATCTGTATCAAGTACGGCTCTGCGACCTCCTCGATCGTCCGCACCTCTTCCCCAACCGAGATTGCGATGTTCTTCACGCCAACCGGCCCCCCGCTAAAATCATCAATGATCACGCTTAAAATCTGCCGGTCAAGTTCATCCAGTCCCTTCTCATCGATTTTAAGCATTGTTAGTGCAGCCTCGACAACATCCTTTGTTATCATGCCGTCTGCCTTCACCTGCGCATAATCCCTGACCCGCCTGAGAATCCGGTTCGCGATCCTCGGAGTCCCCCTCGCCCGCCGCGCGATCTCTGTTGCACCGGGCTGATCAATACTGATTCCAAACACGCCCGAAGACCTGATAACGATCTCTGTTAACGTATCAGACGGATAAAAATTCAGCCGGCTGATCACGCCAAAACGATCTCTTAACGGCGAACTAATCAACCCGGTCCGCGTCGTTGCTCCAATCAGCGTAAACGGCTTCAGATTCAGCCGAACCGAACGTGCACTCACACCCTCACCAATCATAACATCAATCACGAAATCCTCCATCGCAGAATACAGGGTTTCCTCAACAACATGACTCAACCGGTGTATCTCATCGATAAACAAAACGTCCTTTGCCCCCAGATTCGTCAGAATAGCTGCAAGATCCCCGGGACGATCCAGAACCGGACCGGTCGTCGCCCTGATGTTCACGCCAAGTTCGATTGCAATTATGTGCGCAAGCGTCGTTTTTCCAAGCCCGGGCGGCCCCGAGAGCAGGATATGATCAAGTGGTTCACCCCGTTCTTTCGCTGCTTTTATAAATATTTGAGACTGTTCTTTAAGCTCGCTTTGCCCGATAAAATCGTTGAATGTCTTTGGTCGAATATGCAAGTCAGTTATCGTGTCTTTCTCCGTTTTTTCCGGCGCAAGGATATCTTCCTGCATAGTCTGGAATTTATGATTAAACCATATCAATACCTTCGGATGGTTGTTGCATTATTCACTTACGATCACACCACCACAGTCCATCCACAGCCCATCCACAAGACATTCACAACTCGAATTACCGGGAGAGCCAATTTTTTCCGGCGAAAAAATGTCTGGTCAGCCCATTTCAAATTCATCCAAACCACCACACAACCGGTAGGTCTAATAGCTATCCCCTGGTAGCCGATTTCATGCTTCTGAAGAGATGCGCTCACCAACGTTAAATCCGAAACCTTTATGCGGCTATGCGTTACAGAGACGTAGATATGCCGAGATACTACACGGAGGAACAATAGATGGCAACCAGTCCACGGTATAAAGTGCCGTTTAAACGGCGAAGAGCCGGACGCACGAATTACCACAGGCGGTTACGATTGTTACTATCAAAAAAACCGCGGATGGTGGTGCGCAAGAGCACACGCCACACAAGAATACAGCTCGCACTACCGGGCAACCAAGGTGACAATATTCTCTCATCCGCAACATCGCTCGAACTTAAAAATTACGGATATTCAGGCTCAAGCAAAAACACGACAGCCGCATACCTAACCGGACTACTTTTTGGCTACCGCACGATTGGCAAAGGGTTCACTGAGGGCGTGCTCGACATGGGGCTACACCCATCCACCTTCGGATCAAGATGCTATGCCGCACTCCGCGGCGCAGTTGATGCCGGCATGGACATCCCCCACAACCCAGTGGTCTTCCCCACAGATGAACGAGTCCGCGGGGAAATGGTCGCCGAATACACCGGCAGTGACCTACCAGCAATCTTCGAAGCAACAAAAGCAAAAATCACATCTGAGTTCGGAGGCACATAATGGCAAGAAGACCCCCACGACCCCCAATGAAACAACAGGTTAGCGCGGACTGGGTGCCGCGAACAAAGCTCGGTGCGCTCGTCCGCGAAGGAAAGATCAAGGACATCGACGCAGTCCTCACTTCAGGACACCCGCTTCGAGAAGTTGAGATCATCCAGACCCTGCTACCAGACCTTGAAGAAAATGTGCTGGACGTAAATATGGTGCAGCGAATGACCGACTCAGGACGCCGTGTCAAGTTCAGGGCTGTGGCGATTGTTGGCAACAAAGATGGTTACATCGGCTTTGGACAGGGCAGAGACAAACAGGCAGGACCTGCAATACGCAAATCAATCATGAACGCAAAACTCCACCTTATCGGGATCAAACGCGGCTGCGGATCATGGGAATGCGGCTGCAAGGACCTGCACTCAGTGCCGTTTCAGGTTGTTGGAAAAGCCGGAAGCGTCGGCATTGAACTGAAACCTGCGCCAAGAGGACTTGGCATAGCATCCGGAGCAACAGCAAAAAACGTTCTTGAGATGGCAGGCATCAAAGACGTCTGGACCCGTTCATGGGGCACAACCAGAACCACCCTGAATTTCGCTAAAGCAACTTATGATGCGCTCAAAAAAACCACAACAATGCGCATCGTGGAATCCGGAGGACAATGATGTACGCCGTAGTTCGGATCCGCGGGGGCTTTAAGCTACGTCCCGAAATTGAAAACACGCTAAAAATGCTGCGGCTGCACAGCGTCAATCACTGCATAATTCTGGATGAAACCCCAAATTACACCGGAATGATCAAGAAAGTGAAGGACTATATCGCATGGGGCAATGTGGATGCTGATACGCTTACAGACCTCATTAAACTACGTGGACGCTTTACAGGCGGAGAAAAACTCACACAGGAGTACATGGATGACTGCGGGCTTGGCACAATAGAGGACTTCGCAAAAGCAGTCTACAATGGCGACGCAAAACTCACCGACATCCCAAACCTAAAACCACTGTTCAGGCTACACCCACCACGCAAAGGACACAAAGGCATCAAAAGAACAGTTACCGAAGGCGGCGAAATCGGATTCCACGAGGACATCGGTGCGCTGCTGAAAAAGATGCGATAGCCAATCACACAATCCGGGGCACCCACAAAACTCGCGCACCGCCCCGGACACCGTGATTACAGATTATCTATTTGATGAATCGCGCGCTTGCTCTTATACTTCGTACCAGTACTGTATACAATGCCATAATCGATTGTTATCGCTCAGATATCCACTGCAAAACCTGGAAAGTGGGATTCGCAGTTTCCCAGCCTTCAATTGAGTTATGAAGCCGGGTCAAACAGAATTATGACCTGAGTTTGAAAGATCCTTCTTTTGCCCCCCACTTCTGACAGTCAGTGTCTAGCTCTTGCTATCGTTTTGCCTTAACTCGGATATTTGGATTTGTTGCCACTAACTATTTTTAAATAAATACACAAACGGTAAGCAGCAATATCATAAATAGTTGCCACAAACCTTAAGTACAATGAAATCCAAATATAACGTGCAATGGATATCATAGCCATCAGAAAAATCAAGCCATATCTTGAGAAGAAGATTGTCAAAGGGTACACCTACTACCAGTTGGTGCGGAAAGCCAGGATTGACGGAAAGGTGAAGCGAGTCTGGTTTAAGCATTTGGGGACTGCCGAGGCAATTGAACGTGTCTATGACGAACGAGATAACTTCATTCCAAATTTAAAGATCAAAAGTTTTGAATATGGAAGAACTGCTGCGCTTATGAACATAGCAGAAGAATTGAACTTCGTAGATATAGTAAATAATCACATAAACAAGAAAGAAGTCGATGGCTTGACAGTGGGTGAATATCTCAGGTTGATCATTCTTGGTAGAGCATACGGACCGCTGAGCAAGAATAAAACGGCTGATTGGTTCTACAACTCATTTCTAAACATCATTTTATCATTTCCGCATAGGTTAAACACCAATAATTTCGTAAATCAGATGGATTACCTCACAGATGCTGCAATGGAAAAAATACAGAATGATATTGGAAGAAGGATTATTGAACTTGG